>JANNDE010000634.1:0-1420 GCA_031387395.1 Hymenobacter sp. | reverse complement strand
GGCACGCTCCTGTACGGCGGCATCGGCGTGGCCCAGGGCCGCCAGGCTGAGCCGGGCCAGCCCCGCCGCCCGCGCCGGCCGGGCTTTCGCCAGCTTGCCAAACGCGCCCAGCAGGGTCTTCACGCCCGTTTTCAGGTCCTGGCGCGTCATCAGGTTATCAGCGTACAGCAACAGGGTGTCGGGCTGAAAATCCGGCCCGGCCCAAAGGTCCTTAAGCTGCTCAATGGAAAAATTGATGACCAGTGGCAGCGGATGGGCCAGCAGCTCCACCAGCTCGGCCTGCCGGCTCAGCCGCTCGGCCGCCGTGGGCCGCAGGGCCAGATACACCTCTTTGAACCAGGTAAGCAGGGGGCGCCGAAAGTCGCGGCGCAGGGCCAGCAGGCAGCGCGTAAGCAAGTCGGCCCGGTCGAGGTGGCCCGATTGCGCCAGCTCCGGCAGCAGCGTGAGCCACGAAACCGTGGTGCGCGTCTTGCCCGAGTAGGTGGCGGCCGAATCAGCCATCGAGTCGAAATCGAACAGCAGGGGCAGGTCGCGCGCCAGCAGCGTGGCATCGGCCCGCACCTCGGCAAGGATAAGCTGGTCGTAGTCTTCGATGTCCTGGCCTTTGCCCTGATTGCGCCGCCAATTGTACTGCACCATCATGTGCGCCACGGATTGGGCCACCAGCCAGGGCTCGTGCGCCAGCAGCCCGCGGGCTTCCAGCGTGCGCAACACCCGGTAGGGCGGGGCGCTCCACAGGTTGGCTCGGGTATAGCGTATCATCCAGTCGGCCAGCCAGTCGGGGCGGGTGTGCTCCAGCACGCGCAGGGCCTTCGAGTCGGCCGCCGTGGGCGTGGCGGGGCCGTCCCAGTCGAGTGCCCAGCGGATGTCGAACCCCCGCGCCAAGGCCTCCTTGCGCGAGTAGGTGGCCAGGCCCGCCAAAAACAGCATGCTGCTCTGCTCAGAGGTCATCAGGCAGGTCCATTCCAGCTTGCCGGGCTTCACTTCGTACTGCTTATATTCCTCCAGTTCCTTCTTGAGGCTCAGGGTTTTCTAGCGTACGGGCACGATGTCCGGCTTTTGCAGCGCCAGCAAAAAGGGCAGCAGCTGCTCGGTGGTCTGGCGACGAATGATGTGCTCGAAAGCATCGGCGGAAGTAGTCATAAGCAGCGCAGGGTTAAGGAATAAGCGTTGTTTTTGAATAGCGGAACGGTATGACGCCCTCTGGTCAGGTCAGCAGGGCCGCAATCGTCTTTTTTAGCGCCGCCGCCGCCCGCCACTCCCGCAGCCGGACCTGAACCGTCGCGGGGGCCGGTTGCCGGGTGCGGGCCAGCAGGTCGGCGTAGGCTTCGAGGAGCTTGTGGGTATTGCGCGGGGCCTCGTTCGGTAGCTCGGGCAGCAGGCGGTCGAAGACCTGACGCAGGGCGTCATCCGTCGGGCC
>JANNDE010000654.1:0-4809 GCA_031387395.1 Hymenobacter sp. | reverse complement strand
TTTTTCCCTGGTACCGGGCTTGCCCGCCCCAAAAAATATTAACGTTTCCCCCACCCTCTTTTCCCTCCCCGCGCGCAAAAACCGCGACCACGGCACTTCTATGACCCCTACCCTCACCATTACCGACCAGCCCATTGATGTTGCCGCCGCCCTCGCGGCCGTGCAGACCGATACCGCCGGGGCCGTCAACTCCTTTATCGGCACGGTGCGTAACCAGTCGGGGGGCCGGCCGGTGCGCCGGCTGCACTACGAGTCCTACGACAGCATGGCCCTCACGCAGCTCGGCCACGTGGTGGCGCAGGCCTACGAGAAGTGGCCCATGCTCCAGGAAGTGGCCGTGGTGCACCGCAAAGGCACATTAGAGCTCGGCGACGTGGCCGTGGTGGTCGCGGTGGCCACGCCGCACCGCGCCGAAAGCTTCGCCGCCTGCCAGTTCATTATTGATACGCTGAAAAAGGTCGTCACCATCTGGAAGCGCGAGGAGTATGAGGACGGCACGGAGTGGGTGGCGGCACACCCGTAAGCTGCTTGATATTATAGAAAAGCCCGGCTTCTTTCGCGAAAGCCGGGCTTTTTCATGCGTAGTAAAGACGCATATTTGCGTCTCGGCAGCCGCGCAGTTTACATGTCACCGTTCAACGATGAGACGCAACTATGCGCCGCTACTTACCCGGAATCAGATACCCCAGCGAGAGTTGAAACGCCGAGTGGCGGGCGTTTTTCAGGTCGCCGTTGAAGTAGGTGCTGTTGTCGGATTTCACGAAGTCGCTGAAGGCCCCGGTGTAGCGCAGGCTCAGGCTGAGGCCGTTTTCGGTTTCGTAGCCCACGCCGGCCAGGTAGCCCAGCTCGTTGCGGTTGAGGCCGCTAACGTCGGACTTGCTCTGGGTTTCGGCGGTGCTGGGGCTGCCAATGGTGGGAATGCTCGTGGTTTTGGTTTGGTTGTTGGCGCTCAACAGGTAGGAATACTGCGGGCCGGCCTCGAAAATCAGGCCCGAGGCGCGCACTTTCAGCAGCACCGGCACGTCGAGGTAGTTGTAGCTTACGGTCCCTTCGCGCTTCTGCTTGCCCAGGATGGACGTGTACTCGGTGGGCTTGTTCTCAAAGCCTTTCTGCGAGTACAGGATTTCGGGCTGGAGCGATAGGAAGCCGTCCTGAATGAGCGGCACGTTGAGCATAACGCCCCCCAGGAAGCCGAATTTGTTGTTATAAGTAGCCTGATTCTGCACGTTGCCGGCCAGGTTGGAATAGTTAGCACCAGCGCGCAGGCCAAGGCGAATATTTTGGGCCTGGGCCGACGAAACAGCGGCCGAAGCAAGCAGTGCGGCAGCTACAATTGCAGTCTTTTTCATATCGGTTGGGGTTGATGAATGACTAAACCTGGGCGCGGATTTTATAAGGCCACCGCGCCCACCGGCCCCACAAACGCATTTTTGGTGCCACTTGGTCTGCGGGCCGGGCAAGAAAAAGCCCGATTGCCATTGCGGCAATCAGGCTTTCAGAACGTTAGGCTGTCGCAAAAATAATAACGAGCCCCCCGCGCCCAGTCCCCGGCCCCGGAAACCGGCCCGGCCGAAACGGCTACCGCCGCAGTTCCTGCGTGGCGGCCACGCGCTCCTCGGGCGTGTTCACGTTGCGCAGCTCCCCGGGCACCGGCGGGGCCAGCAATTCAATGTCGGAATTAATCAGCGCCTTGCGCGGGCAGGAGTAGCCCAGGCTCAGAAACCGCAGCAGCTGCCCGTAGCCGCGCGGCTCCCAGATGCTCACCAGCGGCTCCGGGAATTCATCCCAGGGGCTGCGGAACGAGGTAGCCAGGCGGGCCGGCTGCCGGTGGCTCACCAGGTATTCCAGGGTGTCGCGGGTGAGGAAGGGCAGGTCGCAGGCCAGCACCAGCCAGGCGGCGTTCGGGTCGGCCTGCATGGCCGACAGGATGCCGCCCAGCGGCCCCAAGCCCAGAAACGTATCGGGCAGGGCGGTGAGGCCGGCGGGCAATTCCCCAGCCTGGTCGGGCCGTACCGATACGCGCACGTCGGGGCAGAACTCGGCCAGCAGCGCGGCGGTGTGCAGGCGCTGGTCGAGGCCGTGGTAGCGCAGCGCGCCTTTGTCGGTTTGCATGCGCTCGCTGCGGCCGCCGGCCAGCACGAGGCCGCGCAGCACCGGCACCGCCAACTGGTACCACTGCCGGATGAAGGCGGCGATTTTGGCGGTATCGGCCAGCGGCAGCACGGGCGGCAGCGGCGCGGCGCTGAGGTGCGCCAGCAGCCCGGCGGGCAGCTCGGTCTGGCCTTCGGCCAGCAAAATCAGGCGCACGTCGGTGAGGCGGTCGAGCTTCTTATCCAGCGGCTTGCGCGGGTCGACGATGACGACCTGCTGGCGGGCCCGGAAGTGGTTGCCGTTCACCAGCACCACGCTTTCGTGGGCCAGCAGCTCGGGCTGCGAGAACTTGTCCAGCGCCCGCGTCAGGTTGAGCTGGCGGTAGGTGATTTTATCCACCAGCTCGGCGGAGAGGCCGTTTTCGGCCACGTAGGGCACCGGCTTAGCGGCCGTAGCGGATGCTTCTTCGGCGGCAGCCGAGTCACCAGCGGCGTGGTCGGCATCGACGTAGGCCACGCGCAGGGCCGGGGCCAACAGCGGCAGCAGCCGGGCCACCAGCGTTTGAATATCGCCGCAGGGCGCGCCCAGAATGGCCAGCTCGTGGCGGCCGAACTCGCCCACGTCGGGCCGAGCCAGGGCGGCGTGCTTGGCACGCTTTACGGTTGAGGTTGCGCTACTTTCCATGGTAAAAGTTACGATTTTTCGGGCCGGCGGAAGTCTTTTTTGCCGCCGGTTTTTTCGATGAGCTGCACGCCTTCGATGGAAATATCATGCGAAAACGCCTTGCACATGTCGTAAATGGTGAGGGCGGCCACGCTGGCTCCGGTCAGGGCTTCCATCTCCACGCCGGTGCGGCCGGTGACGACGGCGGTGCACACCACGCGCAGGGCGTCGGGGCCGTCGGGCTCGATGGTGATGCTGCAATCATCGAGCCCCAGCGGGTGGCAGAGCGGGATGAGGTCGGCGGTTTTTTTGGCCCCCATAATGCCCGCCAGAATGGCCGTGTGGATAACCGGGCCTTTGTGCGATGGCATTTCGCCGGCCTGCACGCGGCTCAATAGCTCTTCGCCCAGCACCACGCGGCAGTGGGCGCGGGCCACGCGGCGGGTAGGCGTTTTCTGGCCCACATCGACCATCGTGGGCTGGTTGGCGGCGTTAACGTGCGTGAAATTCTTGGTGAGCATAGGACGTAGCAACGCATATTTGCGCCTAATCGTTGAATGATTGAACGAGCAGCCGGTGCAATGGCATCAGGCGCGGCGGAGTTGCTAACAGCTACTTCGTGCCGCGGATTGTTTGGCTGACAGCTCCGTGGTTAGTCGTTAAAGCAGCCATTCCGTTCAACGAAGACGCAAATATGCGTCGCTATACTTCGCCCCATGCTCACTCCCACCGAAGCCACCGCCCGCGTGCTCGCCACCACCCGCCCCCTGCCCTCCGAAACCGTGGCCCTCGCTCACGCCGCCGGCCGCATCCTGACCGAAACGCTGATGGCCGACCGCGACTTCCCGCCCTTCAACCGGGTGGCCATGGACGGCATCGCGGTGAGCTTCGCCGCCTGGGCCGGGGGCCAGTCGGCATTCGACATCCAGCACACCCAGTATGCCGGCGAGCCCGCCCGCCCGCTGCTCAGCCCGCGGCAGGCCGTGGAGGTGATGACCGGCGCGGTGCTGCCGCCCGGGGCCGACGTGGTAATTCGCTACGAGGACCTGCTGCTGCACGACAACCGCGCTACCGTTCAGATTCCGCCGCCCGCCGCGCCCGGCGTCAACATCCACCGGCAGGCCGCCGACCGCCACGCCGGCGACGCCCTGCTGCCGCCCGGCACCCGCCTCGGCCCCGCCGAGCTGGCCGTGGCCGCCACCGTGGGCGCCGCCGAAATGGCCGTGGCCCGCGCCCCCCGCCTGGCCGTGGTGAGCACCGGCGACGAGCTGGTGGGCCTTACGGCCAAGCCCCTGGCCCACCAGATTCGGCGCTCTAACGTGTACGCGCTACAGGCCCTGTTTATGCAGGCGGGGGCCGATGTTTCGCTGTTTCACCTCTCCGACAACGTGGAAGAGCTGCGCGTGGGCCTCACCAACATTCTGGCCGCCGGCTTCGATGCCGTGGTGCTGAGCGGAGCCGTGAGCAAGGGCCGCGCCGACCACCTGCCGGGCCTGCTGCGCGAGCTGCACGTGGAGGAAATTTTCCATGAAGTACAGCAGCGGCCGGGCAAGCCCATGTGGTTTGGAGCACGGACCGGCGGGCCAGTGGTGTTCGGGCTGCCGGGCAACCCGGTGTCCACCTTCCTCACGGCCTGCCGCTACGTGCGGCCCTGGCTGCGCGCCGTGCAGCAGCCCGTCGATACGGCCGCCGCGTCGGCCGCCGGCGCAACTGCGGCAACGGCCGCCAGCGCCAGCCCGCTGCCGGCGGTACTCACCGTCGATATTAATTTCAAACCCCAGCTAACGCACTTCGTGCCCGTGCGCCTGACCGTGGACGCGGAGGGCCGCCGCCTGGCCACACCCCTGCGCGTAGGCGGTTCCGGCGACATGATGGGGCTGGTCGGCGCTACCGCGTTTCTGGAGCTGCCACCCGAGCCGGCTCTATTTGCGGCGGGCAGCGTGTGGCCGGCTTGGGCATTGTAGCGCTAAATTTTAGTTCGCGTCCCCGCGCCAACTCAACGACTTGCGACTTGCGTGGGTACGCGAAATAAATTTTCGCACTACAACCCCGCCC
>JANNDE010000624.1:0-1022 GCA_031387395.1 Hymenobacter sp. | reverse complement strand
ATTGAGGACGGCGGCAATAAGTCGGGTGTGCCTACCGTGAACGGCGCCATTGTGTTCGATGACCGCTACGCCGGCAAGCCGCTGGTGTACTGCGGTACCGGCGCTGTGATGCCGATGCAACTCGCCGGCTTCGATTCCTGGGAAAAGAACATCGACGCCCAGGACCGCATCATCATGGCCGGCGGCCGGGTGGGCAAAGACGGCATCCACGGCGCCACGTTTTCGAGCATTGAACTAGACGAAACGGCCCCGGCTACGGCCGTGCAAATCGGCTCGCCCATCACCCAAAAGCTGGCGATGGATTTCCTGCTGCTGGCCGCCCGCCGCGGCTTGCTCAAGTGCAGCACCGACAACGGCGCGGGCGGCCTCTCGTCATCGGTGGGCGAGCTGGCGGGCATTTCGGGCGGCGCGGTGGTGGAGCTGGAGCGCGTGCCGCTGAAGTACCCCGGCCTGCGGCCCTGGGAGATTTTCGTGAGTGAGTCGCAGGAGCGGTTTACGCTGGTAGTGGAGCCCGGCAAGATGGCCGAAATAATGGCCCTGGGCCAGGCAATGGAAGTAGAGCTGACCGATATCGGCCACTTCACCGCCGACGGTTTTCTGGATGTGCGCTTCGACGGCGCGCCGGTGGCCCGCCTGAGCATGGAATTTCTGCACGAGGGCGTGCCGCGCAAAATCCTGGAAGCGGAGTGGACGGGGATGAATGAAGAATTAAGAATATATCAAGCAAAGAATGATGTGAACGGATTGATTGAACGATTGACCAAATCCATTGCTGCCGATCCAACCAATGCTAACTATATACTCACTAGAGGAAATTTATATGACAGTCATAAATCTCAATTTTTATTAAAAAAGAAATATCGTGAAGCTGATAGTGCATCTGCCTTAGCGGAAGCAGATTATTTAAAATGTTTGGAAATAAGCTCGAATGATACGTTTGCGAACTATTCTTTAGGAGCACTTTATTTACAACAAGGAAATCCTATTATAGAAAAAATAAATGGGTTGAATGAGAAAAAACC
>JANNDE010000622.1:0-14420 GCA_031387395.1 Hymenobacter sp. | reverse complement strand
CGAAATGAACCTCGACCCCGTGCTGGTGGCCGCCCACATCATCGTGGCCGCCCAGCAAATCGTGAGCCGCCGCGCCAACCCCAAGCTGCCCTCGGTGCTGAGCTTCGGCAAGGTCATCGCCAACGGTGCCACCAACGTCATCCCCAACGAAGTCTACATCGAGGGCACCTTCCGCACCCTGAATGAGGAGTGGCGCGCCGAGGCCCACCAGCATCTGCGCAAGCTCTGCGAAGGCCTGGCCGAAAGCATGGGCGCGGTGTGCGAGCTCGAAATCCGGGTGGGCTATCCGTATCTGGAGAACGAGCCGGCCCTCACGGCCCGCGTGCGCGCTGCCGCCGAGGCCTATCTCGGCCCCGAAAACGTAGTGGAGCTCGACCAGTGGATGGCGGCCGAGGACTTCGCTTACTTCTCGCAGGCCGCGCCCTCGTGCTTCTACCGCCTCGGCACCCGCCACGCCGACGGCCGCTTTGCCGCCTCGGTCCATACGCCCACGTTCGATATCGACGAGCAGGCCCTCACCACCGGCCCCGGCCTCATGGCCTGGCTGGCAATGGAGGAGCTGGGCCGGTAAAATGTAGCGTGGACTCTGCGAGTCCGCGCGTTGGCCGGATGCTGCTGGTCATATTCTCCTCACTTATTCGCGGGCTCATAGAGTCCATGCTACGCCATGAACCGTCTGCTGCCTCTGGCCTTGCTGGCCGCTACTCTGCTGGTCCGCCCCGCCGCCGCCCAAACCCGCCGCACCACATTCGGCGTGCAGCTCTGGCCCGAGGCGCAGGCCGAAGTCGCCCTCGACGGCTCTGATTATCTGCTCCTCTCGGCCCGGGGCCAGCAAAATACCGACAACAACGGCACTGGCGCTAACGGCCGCTTCCTGGGCTTCGACCAGCGCCGTCTGAGCGTGGGCTACGAGCATTTCCTGAGTGAGCACTGGAGCATCGGGGCCACGCTGCCCTACAGCTCGTTCAGCAACACCTACGCGCTGCTGCCCGAGGTGCTGCTGCGCCACCGTAGCCCGCTGGGGCCGCTCACTTTCGGCCAGCGCCTGAGTCTGGAGCACCTCTTCCCGGGCCAGACGGGGGCCAAGGGTGCCACCTTCGCCCGCCTGCGCGCCGACCTGGAAAAGGCCTTCGCCCTCGGCAGTACCGTGGCCCTGCGCCCGCGCCTGAGCTACGAGGCCGCCACCCATTTGCGCGCTTTCTCGGCCGAAGACAACCCCGATGTGGACGAGCGCACCATGCAGTTCACCAGCCTGCGGGCCGAGGTGGGCGTGCGCCTCAGTCCGGCCTTCGATTTCACGCCCTGGTTCGCCTACCAGACGCAGTACAGCTTCGGCCTGGCCCAGACCGACATCAACGGCAACGTCACCATTCCGGCCGGGCGCGTCAATTCCGTGGCCCCCGTGCTGGGGCTCGACCTGCGCTATACCTTCTTCAACGGGCAGGCGGCGGAGAAGCGGCAGCAGCTGCCCACGCAGCATTAGCAACAAGCAAAAGCCTGATTACTGACAAAATTGCAGTAGGTCTGTTTCCTTGTTTTGTTTATTTGGGGCGATTATGTGCAAATTTAGTGATTGTTTGAGTAAGGTGGTGAGAGCTCTTCAAATTCAATAAGGACATTTTGTCTTGAAAAGAGGAGTGAGATACGGTTGGTATAGAATTTAAGGGAGGCAAATGAGTCGCACTGGTCGACCATCCTTTCAGTTTACTCAAAATTCTAACTCACCATGGCAACTCTGCTGTATAACAACCGCCCTTCCCTCCGCCCCAGCCGCGCCCTGAGCGCCATGCTGGCCGACATGCTGCGGGAGCCCCAGGCTCCTGCCGCCCAACCCACGCCCGCCTTCGTGCCGGCCACCGATGTGCTGGAAACCGCCATTGGCTTCGAGTTGCACCTGGCCCTGCCCGGCGTGAAAAAAGAAGCCGTCAGCATCGAATTCCTCGCCGGCCAGCTGGTGGTTTCGGGCAGCCGCCCCCACCCGGCCAATGCCGTGAAGGAAGCCGCCGCAACGGCTTCCGAAGCCCCGGCCGAAACGCCTGAAAACACGCCGGCCATGGTAGCTCCTGAGGCGCCGGCTGCGTCCAGGTTCCGCCGCACCGAAACCAGCTACGGCCACTTCAGCCGCAGCTTCCGGCTGCCCGACACGGTGAACGTGAAGGCCATCGGTGCTGAGCTGACTGACGGCATTCTGCGCGTAACGCTGCCCTTCGACACGGAGAAGGTGACCACGCAGCACATCGAAATCCGCTAACGAAGCCGGGCTTCTGCAAAAAAGGCACCCCCCGGGGTGCCTTTTTTGCAGAGTCGTCTGTTGCAACTTAAAATTGTCATTCAATTGCTCAGTTGGCCTGTTTTCTGCTAAAAGCAACCCGGAGGCGCTAAAGTGAATCATTGCCTCGTTGTGGGGGGCCGCCCGGCCCGGCGCATCATGCGGCGTTCATCCGGCGGCGGCTAATTTAGAATTGTCAATCATTCATTCACTTTTTTCATTTTTCCCTTACCCATGCAAGCAAAACAAATGATGCTCGGCCTGTTCGGTTCCGCTATTTTGGGCGGCGGCGTGGCCGTGGGGGGGTACAAGCTGCTGGAGCCCGCCATCGTGGCTCCGCAGGCTGTGGCCGCCAACCCCCAGGTGCGTTACACTTCTGAGATGCGGAGCACGCCCTACACCGTGCCCGAAGGCCTGAACTTCGTGGCCGCCGCCGCCGCCGTAACCCCGGCCGTGGTGCACGTGATGACCGAATACGCCGCCGCGCCCGTCGACCAGCGCCAGCAGCAGATGGACCCCTTCCTGCGCCAGTTTTTCGGCGACCAGCTCGACCAGTTTCACGGCCAGCAGCAGCCCCAGGGCGGCGGCCAGGGCTCGGGCTCGGGTGTGATTATCGCCGCCAACGGCTACATCGTGACCAACAACCACGTCATCGATAAGGCCTCGAAGATTGAGGTGGTGCTCGACGACAAGCGCAAGTTCGAGGCCGAGCTGGTGGGGGCCGACCCCAACACCGACCTAGCCGTGCTGAAAGTGAAGGCCGACAACCTGCCCTTCATCAAGTATGGCAACTCCGACGACGTGAAAGTGGGCCAGTGGGTGCTGGCCGTGGGCAACCCCTTCAACCTGAACTCGACCGTGACAGC
Organism: Hymenobacter sp.; assembly: GCA_031387395.1. GTDB lineage: Bacteria > Bacteroidota > Bacteroidia > Cytophagales > Hymenobacteraceae > Hymenobacter. The sequence goes on along the minus strand of JANNDE010000622.1, from coordinate 11,285 downwards.
CGGCATCATTTCGGCTAAGGGCCGCAACATCGACATCCTGCGCCGCAAGGACAACATGGGCATCGAGTCGTTCATCCAGACCGATGCCGTGGTGAACCCCGGCAACTCGGGCGGCGCGCTCGTGAACCTGAATGGTGACCTCATCGGCATCAATTCGGCCATTGCCTCGCACACGGGCAGCTACGAGGGCTACTCCTTTGCCATCCCCAGCTCGCTGGCCAGCAAGGTGGTCGATGACCTGCTGAAGTACAAGGTGGTGCAGCGCGCGCTGCTCGGCGTGCAGATTCAGGAAGTAGATGCCCGCCTGGCTTCGGAGAAAAAGCTGAACACCCTGAACGGTGTGTACGTGCAGGGCCTGACGGCCGGCAGCGCCGGTGCGTCCGCTGGCCTGAAAACGGGCGACATCATCACTCAAATCAACGGCGTGGCCGTGAATACCTCCTCGCAGCTGCAGGAGCAGGTGGCGCGTTTCCGCCCTGGCGACAAGATTAAGGTGAGCTACCTGCGCGGCGGCTCGGCCAGCACCACCGAGGCCGTGCTGCGCAACGCTACCGGCACCACCGGCGTGGTGCGCGAAGATGCCGCCGCCGCCACCATTAAGTACGAAGGTGCGACCATCGCCGCCGTGCCCGCGCGCGACCTGGCCAAGCTAGGCTTGGAGGGAGGCGCCAAAATCTCGGATATCAAGGGCAGCAATTTTCGCGAGACGGGTATGGCCGACGGCTTCATTATCACGCGCATCGACAAAAACGCGGTTACCAAGCCCTCGGACGTGAAAAACTACCTCGACCAGGCCCGCGAGAACTCGGGCGCGCTGGTAGAGGGCGTGTACCCCGACGGCCGCAAAGCCTATTACCCCATCGGGCAGGAGTAAGCCTGCAATAGCACTGCATGCCGACTAAACAGCCGCTGCCTGATGGCAGCGGCTGTTTTTATGAAGCCATCATTGGATTGTGCCGGCTCAACCGGCACGATGCCGAACCTACTCCATCTCCACCAAGCCGCGTAACATCAGTAAGTAGCCAGTAGTAAGATGGTCATGCGCTAACAGTCAATTGCTGGAGCAAAATAGGGCTATTTGTTTCTCTTGTCCTGCTATTTAGGTTTCCGGACCAAAACCCGGCAGATGAGCGATGAGGAGGTGTGCGGCCTGCCGCGCGACAGCCTCGACGTGTTCAATAACCTGCATCACCTGGCGCACGAGTCGCTGGGCCGGAAGGTGTAGTTGGGGCAGCGTTTGCGCGGAGGCCAGCTAACTCCGCGCCGCCCCGTAGCTTTGCGGGTGCAACATCCCACCCCCTAATTCCCCCATGAAGCAAGCCCTCGAAGAAGCTACCGCGTCCGACGTAACCGTTCCGCACCCCCATCACGACCCCCACGGCATGCAGGACGTGCTGCGCCAGCTGGGCGTGCAGGCCGACAATGCCGCTTACAGCACCGGCCGCGCCTGGGGCGGCGCCGAAAATGCCGACCGCCGCGTCATCAACGCGCCCGCCGATGGCCGCCGCATTGCCAGCGTCGCCTTCGCCACCGCGGCTGACTACGAAACCGTGGTGCAAGCCGCCCAGGAAGCCTACAAAACCTGGCGTCTGGTGCCGGCCCCGAAGCGCGGCGAAATCGTGCGCCAGATTGGCAATAAGCTGCGCGAATACAAGGAGCCGCTGGGCAAGCTGGTGAGCGCCGAGATGGGCAAAATTCTCCAGGAAGGCCTGGGTGAAGTGCAGGAGATGATTGACATCTGCGACTTTGCCGTGGGCCTGAGCCGGCAGCTGCACGGCTTCACCATGCACTCGGAGCGCCCCGCGCACCGCATGTACGACCAGTACCAGCCGTTGGGCATCGTAGGCATCATTTCGGCCTTCAACTTCCCGGTGGCCGTGTGGAGCTGGAACGCCATGCTGGCCGCCGTGTGCGGCGACGTGAGCATCTGGAAACCTTCGGAGAAAACGCCCCTCACGGCCGTGGCCGTGCAGCACATCATCCGCGACGTGCTGGCCGAGAATGAAATCGCCGAAGGCGTATTCAGTGTCATCATCGGCGATGCCAGCATCGGGGCCGCCATGGCCGCCGATAAGCGCCTGCCCCTGATTTCGGCCACCGGCAGCACCCGCATGGGCCGCAAGGTGGGCGAGGTGGTGGGCGCGCGCCTGGGCCGCGCCCTGCTGGAGCTGGGCGGCAACAACGCCATCATCGTGACCAAAAACGCCGACCTCAAGATTGCCATTCCGGCCATCGTGTTTGGGGCGGTGGGCACGGCCGGGCAGCGTTGCACCAGCACCCGCCGCGTGATTATCGAAGAAAGTATGTTTGAGGACGTGAAAAGCCGCCTGCTGGCCATCTACCCCAAACTGCCCATCGGCCACCCGCTGCAGGAAGGCACCCTGGTCGGCCCGCTCATTGATGCCGACGCGGTGAAAATGTTCGAAAACGCATTGGTAGCGGTGCAGGCGGAAGGCGGCAAGCTGCTGAGCGGCGGTGAGGTGCTGGCCCGCCCCGAGCTGCATGGCGGCCACTACGTGACCCCGGCCCTGGTGGAGGTGGAAAACCACTATCACACGGTGCAGGAGGAGACGTTCGCGCCCATCCTCTACCTCATCAAGTACAGTGGCGACGTGGAAAAGGCCATCCAGTTGCAAAACGACGTGCGCCAGGGCCTGTCGTCGTCCATCTTCACGCTCAACATGCGCGAGGCGGAAGCCTTCCTGTCCGCGAGCGGTTCAGACTGCGGCATTGCCAACGTGAACATCGGCACGAGCGGGGCCGAAATCGGCGGCGCGTTCGGGGGCGAGAAAGAAACCGGTGGCGGCCGCGAATCGGGCTCCGATGCCTGGAAGGTGTACATGCGCCGCCAGACGAATACGATTAACTACAGCACCGAACTGCCGCTGGCGCAGGGGATTAAATTCGACGTGTAGCAGCTCGTAGCGCACGCTTCAGCTTGCGCCAGAAATGAGAAGAGGCCCCGCCGATGAATTCGGCGGGGCCTTCTTGTTGGTGGGTGGCTAAAGCGGCAACTGTAAAGGGCGTTGCCCGGTCTGTAGGGCCAGAACATCAATCCGGTCGGCGGCGGTAATGCGGTAGATAAGTCGGTACTGGCGGAATAGCAGTTCCCGAATATTATCGATACCCAACTCGGGTACCATGCGGCCCAGCCGAGGGTGCGGCTTCAGTAGCTCGAGTTGGCGAAAGAGGCTATCGATGAGCAAGGACGCTCGAGTGGCGGAATATTAGGCCAGATACTCGGCCTGTTCACCGGCTTCGTGCAGAAAACGAGTGGTGAAATGTAGCAGCATCAGCGCACCCGGTTGGCGGCTATTCCGGCCGACCAGCGGCCCAGATAGGCTCGCGCTTTGGATTCTGAAACGGTTTCGCCATTGTCAGCCTGCCGCAGTCCTTCTTCGATGCGCTTGATGAGCGACAGCCGTTCGAAGAGGTCTTCCAACTCAAAGGAGTCGGGCAAATCCTGGAGCAAGGTGATGACTTGTTTTTTGGTCATGGCGACGATAATGTAATAGAGTAGCAATTTACGGAAAGTGTGGCAGAGTATCTACAGCAGCTTGCGCAGCTGCCATAGGCTCCAGACGATGACCATCAGGCCCACGCCCACGAACATCCAGCGGGTGGGCAGGCGGCCGGCCAGCCGGGCCGCGATGGGCGCGGCGGCCACCCCGCCCACGATGAGGCCGGCCACAATTTGCCAGTGCGAAATGCCCAAAATGGTGAAAAACGTGAAGGCGCTGGCAAACGTGATGAAGAATTCGACCAGGCTCACCGTGCCGATGACGTAGCGGGGCGTGCGGCCGGTGGTGATGAGCGTGCTCGTAACCAGCGGCCCCCAGCCGCCCCCGCCAAACGAGTCAAGGAAGCCACCCGCGCCGGCCAGCCAGCCGACGTTCGTCATTTTTTTGCGCTTCTGCGAAGCCTTCCCGAAGGCTTTGGCGATGATGCGCAGGCCCAGAAAGAGCAGGTAAATAGCCAGAATCGGCTTGATGTAGCCGGCGTAGGTTTCGCCGAAATGGGCCAGCAGCAGCGCCCCGCTCACCGAACCGGCGATGCCCGGCAGCAGCAGCACCCGAAACAGGCGCTTGTTCACGTTGCCGAAGCGGTAGTGGTGGTAGCCCGATGCACCGCTGGCAAACACCTCGGCCGTATGAATGCTCGCGCTCACCGATACCGGGCTCAGCCCCAGCGACATCAGGCTAATGGCCGATACCACCCCGTAGCCCATGCCCAGTACGCCATCCACCATCTGGGCCAGGAAACCCACGGCTACGAAGGTGTAGAACGTGCCCGACGAGCGCACCAGGTTCCACACCTGCGTCGGGGTGAAGTAGTAGGAGAGGATGTTGAGCAGGATGAAAACCGCGAACGTGAACAGCGCGGCCGTGGCCACGCGCCGCCAGTAGGCGGTGGCGGGCGTTTCGTAGGCGGGGCCGTGGGCCAGCTCGGCGGTCACGGCGTTCAGCGACCTTATTTTTTGGGCGAAGTCGCCCTGCAGGCGGCCGCGGATGATGGTCATCTGGCCCAGCACGGAGGCCAGCTCGGCGGGTAGTACTTCGGCCAGCACCTCGCGCAGGCGCATGCCGATGGTGGGCGACTTGCCGTTGGTGGAAATGGCGATTTTCAAATCGCCCTTTCGCAGCACCGACGAGAGATGAAAATCGCAGAGCTCGGGCATGTCGGCCACGTTGGTGAGTAGCTGATGGGCGGCGGCGGCCGCCCCGATGTAGCGATGCAGAGCCCTATCGTCGGTAGCGAGGAAAAGGATGTCTTTGCCGTCGAGGTCGGCGTCCTGATAAGGGCGTTGGTGCAGCTGCACGCGGGGGTGACGGGCGGCCAGTTCGCGCAATTCGGGCAGCAGGAGCGGAGCCACTACCGTAACAGCCGTGGCGGGGCTGTTGCGCAGGATGGCCCCCAGCTTTTCCAGGCTCGCGTGGCCGCCGCCCACCAGCAGCACGCGCAGGTTTTCCAGCTTCAGGAAGATGGGAAACAGGTTGTTGGCTGGCAGACCGGACCCCGACGGCGGGGGCGCCATGGGGGCTGTCGGGGTCGGGAGGTCGGAGTTCATCGCTCAGAAAGATAAAGAGTGGTCGCTATTCGCCGATGTTACGCGGGGGCAATAATCGCTTTTAAGTAGCAGGACAGAGCAGTAACCCCTAGAAACTACCCTGGGCAGCAAAAGAGCCGTTTTCTGTTTTTGAGGCGTTAAACTTGTTTCACCGCTCGGAGCCGGCCACCTCGCAACCGTTTTGGCGACGACGGTTTCGCCGCGTAATTTGCCGTGCAACCCTTGAACCTGCCGCTAGGTCTATGGGTTGCTCAGGCACTTCTACGACCTCGCTTTTTTCTGCATGGAAGCCCTTTCCCTATCTGCTTACGTCGACATCAACGCCCCGCTGGTGGAGCGCTGCCGCCTCAACGACCGCCAGGCCCAGGCCGAGATTTACCGGCGCTACGCCAAGGCGATGTTCAACGCGGCCCTGCGCATCACCGGCGACTACGCCGAGGCCGAAGATGTGCTACAAGAGTCGTTTCTGAGCGCCTTCCGCGAGCTGAGCAGCTACAAGGGCGACTCTTCGTTCGGGGCCTGGCTGAAGCGGATTGTGGTGAACAAAAGCATCAACTGCCTGCGGCAGCGGCGGCTGGCGCTGGTGCCCCTGGGCGAGCAGCACCACGACGAGCCCGCCGAAACCGCCGCCCTCTCGCCCGAGGACGAGGCCGATACCCACTACCGCGCCGATGTGCTGCGTCGCTGCATTCAGGAGCTGCCCGACGGCTATCGCGTAGTGCTCAGCCTGTACTTATTAGAAGGCTACGACCACCTCGAAATCGCCGGTATTCTGGGTATTTCCGAGTCTACCTCCAAATCACAGTACAGCCGGGCTCGGGTGCGGCTGCGTGAGCTGGCCGCCCAGCGTGGCCTGAGCTAAGTTTTTATCCTTTACCAATCATTTTGTTCCGTAAGTAAATAAGCAGAACCAGGTAGCAAGTATCAAAGCTATAATATTAAGATAGTTAATTATTTTAATAAGATATTACTGCTTGTCCCTTTTGGGCTGCTACTTATCAATCATTACGTAATCGTTTCACTACCCTTCATCCGTTTTCGCCCGGTCGCGGTTTTCGTATAACCCCGCGGCCCGCCCTGAACCTGGATGAATCGTGCGTCTGCAACTCATTCATGGATACCCCGAAAATTAATTCACTTGAAAACTTCGTCGAGCGGCATCGTGCCGATTTCGACACCCACGAGCCGCGTCCCGACCTGTGGGCCGCCCTGGAGCAGCAGCTGAATACCGCCGCGCCCGCGCCCGCACTCCCGACCATGCGGCTGGCCGAAGCCCCGGAAGTACTATTTGCTGCGCCCGTAGCGGCAGCAGCCCAACCAGAGGCCCGCGCCAGCTGGTTGCAGCGCTACGGTGTGGCGGCGGCGCTGGCCCTGCTCGTATTCGCCGCCGGGGCCAGTGAAGCCTGGAAAGCCAACCGTGCCGCCCCCGAAACGGCCGTGGTGCCCGCGCCCGCTGCTGCTACTACTGGCACCGTTGCCACCGAACCCGACGCGGCCCTGTACCAGGGCGGCAACCCCACGTCGCTCACGGCCGCCGAGCACACTACCGGGGCCGATAGCCAGCTGGTGCGCGCCGTGCGCGGCATGGAAGCCTACTACACCAACCAGCTGGCCCGCCGCCAGACCGAGCTGAGCCAGCTCAGCGGCCCCGGCATGGCCGCCATGAACGCCGACTGGCAGCACGAGCTGGTGTCGCTCGATTCCAGCTACCGCGCGCTCAAGCAGCAGTTGCTGCACCACCCGCAGCCCGATGCCGTGCTCACGGCCATGAATCGCAACCTGCAAATCCGCCTCGACATCCTCGACCGCCAGCTGAACCTGGGTAATACGGCCCAGGTGGCCCCCGTCAACAGTTCTTACGTGCTGGCCGACAGCCGGCGCCAGGCCGAATGAACCAGTGCCTGGTTGCCCAAGCGAGCCGGATGTTGGCACTGTGCGGCGGGCTGCTGGGCCTGTTGAGCCTGCGTAACGCGCAGGCCCAGAACCGCCAAACCAGCTGGGTGGTCCTGGGGCACGGCGTGGCTATCCACATCCTGACGCCCGAAGCGCGCCGCGCCGAAGCCACCCTGTTTGGTGAGGAGCCCCAGCCCCGGCAGAACCCGCTGGTAGCCCAGGCCGACGACCAGGGCAGCGCCAGCCAGCAGGTAGAGCAGCGCCGCCACCTGGTGCGCAGCTACGCGGTACCGAAAGCCGGCCGCCCGTTTTCGCTCGACACCCGCTACGGCCGGGTGCAGATTAACCCCTGGAACAAGCCGGAAATCAAAGTGGATGCCGAGCTGGTGGCACGCGCGGAAACCGACGCGGGAGCCCGTCAGATGCTCGACGCGCTGGGTGTGCAGTGGCTCGATTACGATGCCCGCACCGGTGGCGTGGCCGTGAGCACACAGTTTGGCCCCGCTTTGCGCGGCCGGGCCGGCGGCTGCCGCTACGAGGTGAACTACACCGTGTGGCTGCCCCGCACCACGGCCCTGAAAATCTGCAACAGCTTTGGTGAAGTGACCGTGGCCGGCGATGTGAGCGGCCCCACCGAGCTGGCCATGGAATACGGTACCCTGCGCACCGCCCGCCTAGAAGGCCCGCGCAACCTTATCCGCATTGCCAACGGCGACTGCCGCATTGCCTTCGCCGGCCGCGCCAGCATCGACGCCAGCTACGCCCAGCTGCGCCTCGACACGGGCACGACCGTGGACCTGCGCAACAACTATTCCGACGTGGACATCGGCACCGTGCAGGACCTTACGGTGCATAGCAAGTACGGCGACGTGGCCCTGGGCACCGTGCGCAACCTGCGCGGCTCGTCGGGCTACTCGCGCTTCACCATCGATAAGCTGAGCGAGGGGCTGGATATGGCCGTGCGCTACTGCCCCGATTTCGTGGTGCGCGACATGGGCGCTAACTTCCGCCAAGTGAACCTCGACGGTGGCTTCAGCACCATTCGGCTGGGCTTTGCCGAGGCCCCGGCCTTCCGCTTCGACGTGAGCACCGAGCAGGGGCAGCTGCTGGTGGATAAGAACATGGTGCGCATTCTCTCGCAGGAAAATGGCCCGCAAACCAGCGACGTGCTGGGGGTGTTTGGGGCAGTGCTGCCGGCCCAGCGGGCGGGCAGTGTCAACATTAAAGTGCGCTATGGCACGGTGCGGTTCAGCAAGTAGGGCCCGCCCGGCAGCTTTTTAGGCAAGCCGACGCACAACCCCCTTACTTTGTCGCGTGCTTCGACTCCTGTTCCTTTCCCTGCTGGCCACCTCCGCGCTGGCCCAAACCCCGGCTATGGTGCCCGCCGCCCAATCCTCTGCTCTCAAAACCTACGCCCTGCGCCTGAAGCCCGGCGATGATTTGCGCCAGCAGCTCACCGCCTTCGCGCAGCAAAACCACATGCTGGCCGGCACGATGCTTACCTGCGTGGGCAGCCTCACGGTGGCCACGCTGCGGCTGGCTAACCAGGAAGGGCCCACGGTGTACAAGGGGCATTTCGAGATTGTGTCGCTGGTCGGCACGCTTTCCACCAATGGCTCGCATCTGCACCTGGCGGTGTCGGACAGCACGGGCCGCACCATTGGCGGGCACCTGCTCGATGGCTGCCGGGTGTACACCACGGCCGAAATTGTGCTGGGCGAGCTGCCGCAGCTGGAATTCCGGCGCGAAACCGACGCCACGTTTGGCTACCAGGAGCTGGTGGTGCGGCCGGCTTCCAGCCCCGCCGATGAAAAGAGCAAAGTGCGCAAGCACTAATCAGCCAGGCAACGGCAAAAATGGTTATCATGCGGTATAATTACTGCCGCACCACTCCTTAAAAGCATCGGCAGCCCGCCCAGACGTATCTTCGCTTCATGACTACTGCCACCGACACCCCGCAAGCCGCCGCCTTCCGCCGCCAGGTGCTAAGCCCCGCGAAGCTGCGGCTTTTCATGATGCGCAAGCTGCCCATGGCGTGGCTGGCGGGCCTGCGCCTCACGCAGCTCACCCCAGAGTCGGCTACGGTCACCATTCGCTATAAGTATCTCACCCAGAACCCGTTTAGCAGCCTCTATTTCGCCTGCCTGGCTATGGCGGCCGAGCTGGCCAGCGGCATCCAGGGCATGATGCAGGTGCAGGCCGGCGGGCCGGTGTCGATGCTGGTGACGGGCATTCAGGGCGATTTTACGAAGAAAGCCGTGGGCCTCATCGCCTTCACCTGCCCCGATGGGCCGCTCATTGCGCAGGCCGTAGCCGAGAGCCGCGCCACCGGCGCAGGCCGCACCGTAGTGTGCACCAGCACCGGCCTCGATGAGGCCGGTGACGTGGTAGCCGTGTTCAAACTCACCTGGTCCTTTCGGGCCAAGCGCTAAACGACTGTTATTTTCCTGGTTTCTGAAGCAGCTGGATTATCTGGTCCAGCTTGCCATTCATGTCGTTCTGCTTACCTTCCATAGCATCCTGTTTAATCCTCATGGCCAGCTGTTCCCGTAGCAGAAAGCTGATGTTGTCGCCCTGCTGAACTACGGCGGTGGTCAGCTGGCTGACCGATGTACTGAGTTGTTTTAGCTGATAAGTGTGACGGTCGAGCACTGTCAGGGCTTCAGACAGCAAAGGTTCGAGTTGGTCGAGGCGTTCGTCGACAGTCATAAAGAATGAGCGGTTGTAACGCGAATATAAGTCGAAATCAATGAATGGGGTAGTGCTCTGACGCTTACTCCCGCACCGACGTCAGCACGTCCACCATACCGTCTTCGCTCACCACCACGGCCAGGCAGGGGTGGTCCGAGCTTTCGATGTAGCGCAGGGCCGAGTTGTAGCGGGCCCCGCGGGTGCTGTCGCCGCGGCCCGAGGCGCGGCCGTCGAGAATCACCCCAATGGAGTAGCAAAAGCCCTCGGGGTCTAGTAGCACGGCCCCATCGATGCTGGTGACGAGGCGGGTGATGAGCGGGGTGAGCGGCACGGGCTCGATGAGGGTGCACTGCAGCTTCAGGCGGTCGGCTTCGGCCAGGGCCTCGGTAGTGATAACCAGGAGCGTGCCGTGCTTCTGGCGGCTGGCCTCGAGCACCACGTCCCAGAGGCGCTCGACTTTGGGCGCGTCGGTGAGGGCGAAGGTGCGCTTGAGGGCCTTGCGAAACGTGGTGCGACTGAGGCGGGTGCGCGGCAGGCCGGGCAGGCCGTAGTGCGAGCGCATGAGCACGTGGCCGGCGTGCTGCAGCTCCCAGGCGTAGTGCGTCATGAAGTTGATGACGAACAAATCCTCGCGCACGGCATCGTAGTGGCCCACCTGGCGGCCCAGGGCGTACACGTTTTCGCCGTCGGCGAGCAGGTGCACGTCGGGCGTGGCCATTTCCAGCAGCTTGCGCACGGCGCGGTAGTCCGTCAGCTCGGTGGGGCAGGTGAGGGCGAATACTTCCTCGATGTTGGGATGGCCGCGGCGGGCCAGCAGCAGCTTGCCCACGCCCTCGGCCCCTTCGTAGCGCAGGCTGCTGATGGTGTTGCAGGTGGCGAAGAGCTTGGTCGTGGCCGGGTCGAGGCCCAGGGCCTGGGCGGGTGTGTCGAGAAAGGTTTTGCCGGCGGCGCGCAGCAGCTCCTCGCTCTCGCGGGGCCGCACGAAGATGCTGGCCCCCGGCTCGGGCTCGCTCAGGGTCTTCACGCCTTCCTCGTTGAAGCGGTACATGGCGGCCAGCAGCAGCGACGGGGCCAGCGGCTTGCCATCGGTGTAGTAGCGGGCCGGCTGCAACGACGGGTACGCTCGCAGTGGCTTGCGCAGCAGGCGCAGCACCGTGGTCACGAAGTAGCCGTTTATCTCCACCGGCCAGCCGGCGAAGTGTTGGTAGTGGCCGTGCGCATCAATCGCATTCAGGGTTTCCTGCACGGCATCGCGAATGCCGATGCCCTGGTGCTTGCGCCGGATGGAAGCGGCCGTGATGTCGTCGCGGTCGGGGAAGGGCCAGGGCGTGGTGAGCTGCCGCAGGCGGCCCCGGGCTACGGCATCCGAGAAAGCCTCGGCGGGCAGGCCGCAGTCTTCGGGTTCGAGGCAGCGGGCCGGCAGGGTGTCATCGGTGGGCAGGGCCAGCAGCAGCACGAAAGGCTTCAGGTCATCGTCGAGGGCATCGAATAAGTCCCGTGCCAGCGCCTGCGCGCCCTCGCGGTAGCGCACCTGGTGGGGCCAGATTTGGATGGGTGGGGCAAGGGCAACAGCAGGCTTCGTAGCAGCAGCAAGGGAACAGGCGGAGAGCATGGGCGGGGTGGGGGAGGGAGG
>JANNDE010000590.1:0-1914 GCA_031387395.1 Hymenobacter sp. | reverse complement strand
CGACAAGAAATATCTGGAGAAAACCGGCCTTACGGTCATTCGCACCGACGACCAGGGCCACGACACCGGCCGGCGCTACGACCGGTTTCGGGGCCGCGTCATGTTCCCGATTCACAACATCAGCGGTCGGGTGGTGGGCTTCGGGGCGCGCACGCTGAAGCGCGACGACAAGATGGCGAAGTACCTGAACTCGCCCGAGTCGGAGATTTACCACAAGTCGGACGTGCTGTACGGCCTGTTTCAGGCGCGGCAGGCGATACGCACGCAGGAAGTTTGCTACCTGGTGGAGGGCTACCTCGACGTGCTCAGCCTGTATCAGGGTGGGATTAAAAACGTGGTGGCCTCGTCGGGTACATCGCTTACCGAGGGCCAGATTCGGCTCATCAAGCGGTATTCCGATAATGTGACGGTGCTCTACGATGGCGACGCGGCCGGTATCAAGGCCAGTTTGCGCGGCACCGATTTGCTGCTTGAAGGCGGCCTGAACGTGCGTGTGGTGCTGTTTCCCGACGGCGACGACCCCGACAGCTACATCCGCAAAGTGGGCGACCAGCGCTTCACCGAGTACATCGAAACCCAGAGCCAGGACTTCATCACCTTCAAAACCACGCTCGTGGCCCGCGAGGCCTCCGGCGACCCGGTGAAGAAGGCCGAGGCCATCCGCGACGTGCTGCACAGCATCGCCAAGGTGCCCGATGCCATCAAGCGGCAGGTGTTTTTGCAGCAGACTTCGGCCACGTTCGGCATTGACGAGCAGGTGCTCATCACCGAGTATAACAAGCTGGTGAAAGCGCCCGCGCCCAGACCGGGCGGCCAAAGCGGCAGCTACGGCAACAGTAGCGGCCAAAGCAGCAGCAGCAACTCGGGCAACTACGGCGGCGGTAATAGCTACGGGAGCAACTCAGGCGGCCAGGCATCGGGCCAGCGCCCCGGCCAACCCGCCGCCCAGCGCCCGATGAGCGACGAGGAAGAGGCCGAAATGCTGCTGTACGGCGGTACTGAAGCCACTATAGAAATCCTGGGGGCGGGCGCTTCGTTTGCATCAGCCCCGGCCAATACGGTCGACGAGGACGCCACGCCCGACATGCTGCAAGTATGCGAGCGCGAGGTACTGCGCCTGCTGGTGCTGTATTCCGGCCGCGAAATCGAACCCGAAGTGAGTGTAGCCGGCTACCTCCTGGGCCAGCTCGGCGAAAACCCGCTGACCAAGCCGCTCTACGCCGAGATGTGGGAAATCTGCCGGCAGGAACTCCTGGCCGGCCGCTTCCCCGACGCCCGCCTGTTGGCCCAGAACGAGCGCGAGGATATCCGCCAGCTCATCACCGACCTCGCTACCGAGCGCTACGAAATCAGCCCCAACTGGCGCACCAAGGAAATCTACGTTTTCAACGAAGTAGATTTGCCCCAGCTGGCCTGCGACAACGCCGTGCTGCGCCTCAACAAGGTGCACGTGCAACGCGAGCTCGACCAGTGCCTCGACAAGCTCCGCCACCCGCTGGAAGACGTGGAAATGTTCGAGATTCTGGGCGACATCAAGCGCCTCAAGGAGCTCGATAATGAGCTGGCGGCGCTGCTGGGCACCGTGGTAGCGCGCGGCACGTGAGTAATAGCTGGAGAAAATGCGGTCGTCATGCAGAGCGTAGCGAAGCATCTTTACCGCCCAACGCAATCAAATCACATTGATTAGTGGTGGCGGGCAAGATGCTTCGCTGCGCTCTGCATGACGGCTGTTTTGCCGTTCTTTGCGCTCTTATTTCCCACTCATAAATGCTCCAGCGTCTCAACATCAACCGCCTGATTGTGGCCGTCGTCCTCACCGGACTCAGCCTGATTATTGGGATGGCCGGCTTCACCTACATTGAGCACTACGGCCCCATCGAAGCGTTTTACATGACCGTAACCACCATTGCGACG
>JANNDE010000553.1:0-1090 GCA_031387395.1 Hymenobacter sp. | reverse complement strand
CGACTGAAGTATCAGTCGCCACTTCTGTTTCTTAAGTTTCAAAAAAAATCTACTTTGCCACCACTGCCGTGGCAATGCTCAGCTCCTTAAGCTGCACATCCGAAATCGGCGAGGGCGAGTCAATCATCACGTCGCGGCCGGAGTTATTCTTCGGGAAGGCGATAAAGTCGCGGATAGAATCGGAGCCGCCGAAGAGGCTGCACAGGCGGTCGAAGCCGAATGCGAGGCCGCCGTGGGGCGGCGCGCCGTACTCGAAGGCATCGAGCAGGAAGCCGAACTGGGCCTGGGCTTCTTCGGGCGTGAAGCCGAGCAGCGAGAACATGCGGGCCTGCACGGCGCGGTCGTGAATGCGGATGGAGCCGCCGCCCACTTCCACGCCGTTTATCACGAGGTCGTAGGCATTGGCGCGGGTCTGGCCGATGGTGGCCGGATTGTCGAGCAGGGCCAAATCCTCGGGCTTGGGCGAGGTGAAGGGGTGGTGCATGGCGAAGTGGCGGTTTTCCTCTTCGCTGAATTCGAGCAGCGGGAAGTCAATCACCCACAGCGGCGAAAATGAGTTTGGGTCGCGCAGGCCCAGGCGGCGGCCCATTTCGAGACGCAGCTCGCTCATAGCCTTGCGGGTTTTGGCTTCTGGGCCCGACAGCAGCAGGAGGAGGTCGCCGGGATTAGCCCCGAAGGCGGCGCTCCACTTCTGCAACTCCTCCTGCGAGTAGAATTTATCGACCGAGGATTTTACCTGGCCGTCGGCTTCCACGCGGGCGTAGATGAGGCCGGTGGCGCCGATTTGCGGACGCTTCACCCACTCGGTCAGCTCGTCGAGCTGCTTGCGGGTGTAGGCGGCGCAGGTGGCGGCGTTGATGCCCAGCACCAGCTCGGCGCTGTCGAACACCGGGAAGCCCTGGCCCTGCACGGTGGCGGTGAGGTCGGCGAACTTCATTTCGAAGCGGGTGTCGGGCTTGTCGTTGCCGTAGTCGCGCATGGCGTCGGCGTAGGTCATGCGGGGCACGGTGGGGAAATCGAGGCTTTTGATTTCCTTGAACAGGTAGCGCACCAGGCCTTCGAACATGTCGAGGATGTCTTCCTGGGTCAC
>JANNDE010000507.1:0-14031 GCA_031387395.1 Hymenobacter sp. | reverse complement strand
ATGACGTTGGTGGCACCGTTGGCGATGACCTTGCCGAAGCTCAGCACCGAGGGCAGCTTGGGGTTGGCGCGGCGGCTCACGATTTGCTGGGCGGCCACGATGATGTGGGCGGCCACCAGCACGGGGTCGAGGTTCATTTCGGGCATGGCCCCGTGGCCGCCCTTGCCTTTGATGGTGAGGTAGAGCTCGTCGGTGCTGGCCATGTAGCGGCCGGGGCGCAGGCCGATTTTACCGGCCGGCAGGTGCGGGAAAACGTGCTGCCCAAGCACCCGGCCCACCACCGGATTCTCCAGTACGCCCTCCTTTATCATCAGCGAAGCACCGCCGGGCAGGCGCTCCTCGCCGGGCTGAAACATCAGCTTCACATTGCCCCTGAACTCGCCCCTCAGCTCCGTCAGGATGCGGGCCGCGCCCAGCAGTGAGGCCGTGTGCACGTCGTGGCCGCAGGCGTGCATCACGCCGGGGTTGGTCGACTTGTAGGGCACGTCGTTGGCTTCCCGGATGGGCAGCGCGTCCATATCGGCCCGCAGGGCGATGGTGGGGCCGCCGGGCCGGCCTTCGATGAGGGCGACCACGCCGGTAGTGGCCAGCGGCCGGGGCATCAGCCCCAGCTTCTCCAGCTCCCGCGTTACGAAAGCGGCGGTGTTCACTTCCTCGAATGAAAGCTCGGGATGGGCGTGCAAATGCTGACGAATGGCGACGGTATCGGCGGCGTGGGCGGCGGCCAGGGCCTGAATGCGGGGAATGAGGGTATCGGACATGGTTTGTAAGAACGGTAACTCTCCTCCTTGTTTTAAGGAGGGGACATTTTGCTGAAAGCAAAATTGGGGTGGTGAGGCCGTTGAACGAAGGCCGAACGACAGACGACCACCTCGTTCAGCCCTTGTTGAATGCCCTCACCACCCCCGTTTCAGTTGCACCGCAAACTCCCCTCCTTGAAAAACGGAGGGGAGTTTGCGGTGCAAACGCTCCCTTACGGCTGCTTGTTCAGCAGCACCTGGGTGGCTTCCAGCTCCAGCTTGGGGGTGAGGCCGCGCAAGCGGGCCATGGCGCGGGCCGCGTCGAGGCGGGTGAGGTAGTCGCCGATATACAACCGGTAAACCGGCGATTTGAAGGTGATGTAGTCCGTCTCGTCGGGGTAGCGGCCGATGACGGTGCGCCGAATGGCCATCACCTGGTCGCGCTCAATGCCCAGGTACACCAGCAGGCGGTAGCCCTGGGCGTACTTCACGTTCTGGTTGGTGTAGGCCTGGTCGCGCAGGCGCTGCTCCACCAGGGCGTTCACCGAGTTGGTGGGGGACACGGCCGTTTTCACGGCGGGCGCGGTGGCCACGGGCGTCTCCCTGGGCGCGGCAAAAACCGGGCGGTACTTCGTCACGTCTTCGGCCGGCATTGGCACGGCGGTGGCGGCGGACTTTTTGGTGGTGTCGGCCGGAGCGCTGGCGCGGGGGGCCTGCGCGGCCGTGCCGGCACAGGCAGCCAGGGCCAGCAGCGGAAGGACAAGCAGCATCTTAAGCAGCGGTCGGTTCATCGGATTCAGCAATCAGAGCTACGCTATTGGACGAGCCGATGCGGTCGGCCCCGGCCGCTACCAGCGCCTCGGCGGCGGCGCGGGTGCGGATGCCGCCGGCCGCCTTAATGCGCATGGTTTCGGGCAGCACGCGGCGCAGCAGCTCGATATCAGCCACCGACGCACCCCGGCTGGCGAAGCCGGTGGAGGTTTTCACGAAATCGGCCTCACCGGCCACGCACAGGCCGGCGGCCAGCTCGATTTCGGCTTCCGAGAGCAAAGCGGTTTCGATGATGACTTTGAGCAGCGCCTGATGCACGTGGCAGAGGTCGGCCAGGTCCAGAATCTCATCCTGAATGGCGGCCGTTTTCCCCGATTTCAGGGCCGAGATGTTGATAACCACGTCCAGTTCGGTGGCCCCGTCATACAGCGCCACTTCGGCTTCCTTAAACTTGGCGGCCGAGGTCGCGTAGCCCAGCGGAAACCCAATCACGGTGCAAATGCCCACCGCCCTGGCCGCCAGCCGACTGGCAGCCAGGGCCACGTAGCAGGGCGGCACGCACACGGTAGCGAAGCCATGGGTGGCGGCCTCCTCGCAAAGCTGAAGGATTTGTGCCTCGGTGCAGTCGGGGCGCAGCAGGGTGTGGTCGATTCGGGCGGCGAGCGTCATAAGGCAAAGGTACGGCGCGCGATGAGCGGGAGCTACGCCCCGGGCTGAACCATTCGGGGCCCAAACCGCTTGCGCGGGAACGGCCGGCCCCCATTGGGGCGTACCTTCCTGCCCACCGCTCCTTTCGCGCTTATCATGAACAACGTTTTCTCCGATGTCTTCGCCCTCAGCTACGAGCCAGCGCCCAACCTGCTGGTGGGCCACTGGCTGCGCGATGTGGCCGACCGCAGCCTGCTACTCCCGCAGCAGGAGCTGCTGGCCGCCGCCCTGCACCACAACCGCTGCCGGTTCTGGCTGCTCGATATGCGCCGCCAGGCTACCTTTTCGCCCCTGCTGCTGGAGTGGCTGGGGGCGCTGCTGGCCCGGCAGGTGGTGTCGGTGCTGGGTTCGCCGGTGTTCGTAGCCTGCGTAGCCGACGAAAGCCACCGCATCGAAATCGAAAGCCTGAGCACCGAAACGCTGCTGCGCCAGCAGGCCGAGCACGAGTTTTACCCCTACTTTTTTCACGACGAAGCCGCCGCCCGCGCCTGGCTGGCCGATAGCCAGGACCATATGCACCGCCCACCCCGGCGCGCACAAGCGGGCGTGTAGAGTTTCCGGCTGATTCCTACGCCTGGCTGGCCGGAACCACCGCTTCGGCCATGCCCGCCAAGCCTCTGGTGCACGTTGCCAAAGGTTCGGGGCGAGTATCTGAAAATTGGACGCGGGTCGCCAGGCTTTCGACGAAGGCCGCTAAACATGTGGCGATAGGGCTGAATTTCTAGCGAAGCCGGCTATCCGACAGGTATGCTCAAGGATTTGGGAATATTTTTCAGCTATTCAATCATCATCATCACTATATTTGATTTCTACCGGATTCACTTCCTCCGGCCACCTACCCATTATGGCGCAAGCCCGTATTCCCGCTCCCGGCGCTAAAGATGCTTTGGGAGTTCTCGAACTCGCCGCCGCCACGGCCAAAGGCATCAGCGATAAGGGCCCCGATGCCCTCATCGTCGGCGAACTCGCCACCAAGCTCAAAGCTGTGGCCGCCAAAGTGCCCGCCGCCCTGGCCACTCACGCCGAAGCCAAAAGACTCCAGGCGCAACTCGAAAAGCTGTATGAGCAGCGCGACGCCGTAGTGGCCGAGGCCTTGCCCCTGGTGCAGCGCGCCTCCAGAACCCTGCAAGGCAACCTGGGCAAAGCCCGCCTGCGCGAAATGGGCGACTACGGCTTCACGGTGAGCGACTTGATGCCGGCCCCTAAACCGCCGAAAGCGGGGTAAAGCTCCACCGCTTTCCATCACAAAAAAGGCCCGCCGCGTGTGCAGCGGGCCTTTTTGATTGTACAAAGCTTACCATCGACCGGCCGCGGGGCAGCTGGCACGAAGTGCCAATTGCCCGTACTTTTGAACAAACCCCCACCCGTCATGGAAAACGACATCAAGTTTCTGCGCATCCAGAATTTCAAGTCCCTCAAGGATGTCACGCTGCACCCGCGCCGCGTGAACCTGATTATTGGCGAGCCCAACGTGGGCAAATCGAACCTACTGGAAGCCATGACGCTGCTGGGCGGCATCACCTATGAGCAGACCGAGAAATTCATGGGCAGCTTCATTCGTTATGAGGAGCCTCGGCAGCTATTTTATGATAATCTGGTGGGGAATACGATTAAGGTGGAGACGGATAGGGATGTAGCGATTATAGCTTTTTTTCTACATTCTGAATTATTCAGGTATTTGTTATTTGACAAAAAAAATCTAAAGACTATTGCCGAGAAAAGTATAGCGAATAATTCGGTATACAGTTTAGTTAGAAATATTGCCAATAATTTAGAATACAGCCTAAAACGAAATACTCCAGAGCAAATTGACCAAGAGTTAAATTCTAAATTTACCTACTTGGATGATTTAAATTTTTTTAAATTTGTATATATGGAATTTAAAAATCATCCTGATTCTCAAATAAAATCAAGGGCAGCCATTAAGAATTTATGGCTAACATCTCCGCCCAAATCATATACATTCCATAAAAAAACTTCTATTAACAATGATTCTGGCAGACATTATCTGGCTCCTCCCTTTGGGAGTAATCTTATTGAGGTAATTCAAACGCATTCACATCTGCGCCAAGAAATAGCCAGCATGTTCGAGCGCTACGGCCAGAAGCTCCAACTTCGGATGGATGAACGAAAATTGGAAATCATCAAGGACCAGGACGGCATTATCTACTCCTATCCCTACTCCAGCGTAGCCGATACCCTGCAACGCATCATCTTCTACCTGGCCGCGATTGAGAGTAACGACGACGCGGTACTGCTGTTCGAGGAGCCCGAGGCCCACTCCTTCCCTGTCTATGTGTCGAAGCTGGGCCGGCGCATCGTGGAGAGTCGCAACAATCAGTTTTTCATCGACACGCACAGCCCCTACCTCATCACCGAGATACTGGAAACCATGCTCACCGACGACGCGCAGGCCGGCGAGCTGGCCATGTTCGCGGCCTACTATGAGGACCACCAAACCAAGGTGCACCAGCTCAGCGACGAGGAAATCCGTAGCATCCGCAACGACGGCATTGATGTGTTCTACAACATGAAGCGGTTCACGACCGGCGCGGCCTCCAATGCCTGAAAACGTCCTGTTCGTACCCGAGTGCCACGTCGATACCGCCCTCACCCGCACCCTGCTCGCCGACCGCCTCACCTTCATCAACCACCAGCACGGCATCTCCAAAGTAGCCAACGTGCTGCGCCAGCAAGCCGAATCGGGCCGGGGACCGCGCTTCGTGGTAGGCGTGGTGGACAGGAATAAAAAGATTGCCGATGTGAAATACCTACGCGAGTTCAGCCACCCCGTACAGGCTCGCTCCGGCCCCAACTGCCGCTACGCCGTCTACCAGCACCCCGTGCATCCCACCCACTACCTCATCGTAATGGACCCAGCCTGCGATACCTGGATTTTCGAAGCCGCCCATGCCGCCGGGGTCGACCCGGCCCATTTCGGCCTTCCCGCCACCCTGCCCACTTTCATCGAGGTCATGAAGGACGAAGACGCCGAAGACAACCCGCAGCTGATTAAATTGCTACGGGCCATCAAGCAAGCCCAGCCCACCGCCTACCGCGAGCTGGCCGAGTTCGTGGCCGACGTGATGGACGAAGAAAACAGTACGCTGCGACGCTAACCCTGACAATATAAAAAGGCGGCCCTTCCTATGGAAAGGCCGCCTTTTTACCCTTTAACTCTTCACTTTTAACTCAATTAATCCACCAGCACTGCCCGACCGCTGGTCACGTCCTGCTCCACCGACTTATATTTCACGTCGCGCTTCACAGTGCCATCCATATACTGCACGTTCACTTTATCATTGCGGTTGGCAATGTGCTGGGCACGCACGGGCACCTGCTTCTCGGCCGTCTGGGGCGACTGGTAATCAGGGCCCATGTCTTCGGGGCCGGCCCCGAGCGCATCGAGGTTGCTCTCGTGCTCCACGGTGAAGCTGGTGGGTTGCTCCTCGTCGTCGAGGTAATAGTCGGGCTCGTCGTTGGTGCCCACCATGCTGGTGTTCACCGGCACGTCGGCATGGAAGAGGAACTGCGTGGTTTCCTCGTTCACTTTGCCAATCATTCGCTTGAATAGCTCGAAGCTCTCGAACTTGTACACCAGCAGCGGGTCCTTCTGCTCGTACACCGCGTTCTGCACTACCTGTTTCAGGTCGTCCATCTGGCGCAGGTGCTGGGTCCAGGCCGTGTCAATCACGCTTAGTACCACCACTTTCTCCATCTGGCGCAGAATGTCGTGGCCGCCGGTAGCCTGGGCGCGCTTCAGGTTGGCGATGGCCTGCACCTGCTTCTTGCCATCGGTGAAGGGTACGGCGATGTTCTCATACGGGACCTGCTGGCTCAGCAGGTCGTTGATGAGCGGCATGGCGTTGCTGGCGATGTGCTCGTTCTTGCTCTGGAAATAGCCCAGGGCCTCGTCGTACAGCTTCTGCGTGAGGGCCGGCAGCTGCATCGCGGTCAACTCCTGCGCCGTGAGGTAGGTGTCGTAGCCGAATACCTTGATGATGTTCAGCTTGAAATCCTCGAAGTCGCCCGTGATTTTGTGGCCGGCGGCGATGTCCTCACTCACGTCGTACACCATGTTCAGAATGTCGACTTCCATGCGGTCGCCGTGCAGGGCGTTGCGGCGGCGCTTGTACACCACTTCGCGCTGGGCGTTCATCACGTCATCGTACTCCAGCAGGCGCTTGCGCGTGCCGAAGTTGTTTTCCTCCACCTTCTTCTGAGCCCGCTCGATGGAGTTGGTAATCATCGAGTGCTGAATTACTTCGCCCTCTTCCATGCCCATGCGGTCCATCAGCTTGGCAATGCGGTCGGAGCCGAACAGGCGCATCAGGTTGTCCTCCAGGCTCACGAAGAACTGCGAGGTGCCGGGGTCGCCCTGGCGGCCGGCGCGGCCCCGCAGCTGGCGGTCGACGCGGCGGCTTTCGTGGCGCTCGGTGCCGATGATGGCCAGGCCGCCCGAACCCTTCGAGGTTTCGCGCAGCTTGATGTCGGTGCCCCGGCCGGCCATGTTGGTGGCAATGGTCACGGTGCCGGGGTAGCCGGCGGCGGCCACAATCTCGGCCTCGCGCTGGTTCTGCTTGGCGTTGAGCACCTGATGCGGAATGCCGCGCAGCTTCAGCATACGCGACATCAGCTCCGAGATTTCCACGCTCGTGGTACCTACCAGCACCGGGCGGCCGGCTTCCACCAGCTTCTGGATTTCGAGGGCCACGGCGTTGTACTTCTCCCGCACCGTTTTGTATACCTGGTCGTCGGAGTCCTGGCGGCTGATGGCGCGGTTGGTCGGAATCACCACCACGTCGAGCTTATAGATTTCCCAGAACTCGCCGGCTTCGGTTTCGGCCGTGCCAGTCATGCCGCACAGCTTGTGGTACATGCGAAAGTAGTTCTGCAGCGTCACAGTGGCGTAGGTCTGCGTCGCGTCTTCCACGCGCACGTTTTCCTTGGCCTCAATGGCCTGGTGCAGACCGTCGGAATAGCGGCGGCCTTCCATCACGCGGCCGGTCTGCTCGTCCACGATTTTCACCTTGCCATCATCGGTCAGGATGTACTGGTCATCCTTCTCGAACAACGTGTAGGCTTTCAGCAGCTGGTTCACGGTGTGCACCCGCTCGCTTTTCTCGTTGTAGTCGCTCATCAGCTTGTCTTTCTGATGCAGCTTCTCCTCGGCCGAAAGCGCGGCGTTTTTCTCGATATCGGCAATGGCCATCCCGATGTCGGGCATGATGAATAGCTGCGGGTCTTCGCCCTGCGCCGTAATCAAATCCAGGCCCTTTTCGGTCAGCTCAATCTGGTTGTTCTTCTCATCAATCGTGAAGAACAGCGTCTCATCAGCCTTGGGCATCTGGCGCGAGTTGTCGGCCAGGTAGTGGTTCTCGGTGGCCAGCAGCACCGCCCGGATGCCGGGCTCCGACAGGTACTTGATAAGCGGCTTGCTCTTGGGCAGGCCGCGGTGGGCGCGAAACAGCATCAGGCCGCCCTCGCCGTTTTTATCGCCGGGCTCCACGCCGGTTTTGCCGGCCGCAATCTGCTTGCGGGCTTCCACCAGGTAGGCCTGCACCACCTTCTTCTGCTCATCCACGATGCGCTGGATGCGCGGCTTGAGCTGATAGAACTCGTGCACGTCGCCGCGCGGCACCGGGCCCGAGATAATGAGCGGCGTGCGCGCATCATCAATCAGCACGGAGTCCACTTCGTCGACCATGGCGAAGTGGTGCTTGCGCTGCACCAGCTCCTCGGGGTCGCGCGCCATGTTGTCGCGCAGGTAGTCGAAGCCGAACTCGTTGTTGGTGCCGTAGGTAATGTCGGCCTGATAGGCAGCGCGACGCTCCGGCGTGTTGGGCTGGTGCTTGTCGATGCAGTCCACGGTAATGCCGTGAAACTCAAACAGCGGCGCGTTCCACTCTGAGTCGCGCTTGGCGAGGTAGTCATTCACCGTCACGAGGTGCACGCCGCGCTTCGACAGCGCGTTGAGGAACGAGGGCAGGGTCGAAACCAGGGTTTTGCCTTCGCCGGTGGCCATTTCGGCGATTTTGCCCATGTGCAGCACCGCGCCGCCCATCAGCTGCACGTCGTAGTGCACCATGTCCCACACAATTTCGGCGCCGGCAGCCAGCCACTTGTTGGCCCAGATGGCCTGGTCGCCCACAATCTGGCAGTTGGCGTGGGTAGCGGCGTACTCGCGGTCGCGGGCGTTGGCCGTTACCACCAGCTGGCCGTTTTCCTTGTAGCGGCGGGCGGTGTCCTTCACAATGGCGAAGGCGGCGGGCAGCACTTCCAGCAGCACGGCTTCGAGGTCCTTATTACGCTGCTTTTCCAGCGCGTCAATCTGCTCAAAAATGGCTTCCTTGGCGGCCACATCCAGTTGCGGCTGCGACTCAATCTGCTGGTGCAGGCCGGCAATCTGCCCGTCGAGGCCGGCGAGGCGCTCGGCAATGCGGGCGCGCACGGCGTCGGTCTGGTCGCGCAGCTGGTCATCGGTCAGGCCGGCCAGTTTGGCATATTCGGCATTAATCAGCGCCACGTAGGGCGTGATTTCCTTTAAATCACGCTCCGACTTGGAGCCGAATATTTTGGCGACAGTCTTGCCTAGGAAGTCAAACATCAGGTAGTTTTTATAGCGAAACGCGCCGTGGCGCACCTCAAATTTACGGAGCGTTCTGCTAAAACCGTCCCAAAACGAAAAGCCCCGCCAAATTGGCTTGTCCTTCTTCAAAACGCAAACGCCCTTCCGGCCACGTGGCCGGAAGGGCGTTTTTGCGCGGTTGCCTGGCTGTTTCACCACTTCTCAAGCGGGAGTAGCCCGCAAAAAAGGGCCTTAGCGGTACCTCGGGAAAGTTGAAAAAAGATTTGGGTAAGAGCCCGCCACCGGGCGGACCCTTACCCAACAGCGACTAGCCGGCGGGCGCGCCCTGCCCCTATTCGACCACCACGCGGCGCACGGTGGGGGCGTGGCCGTCGGCCTGCACCCCCAGCAGGTAGACCCCGCTAGCCAGCCCCGCCGTGGAGAGCTCCGCCCCGCTGCCGCCGAAGGTGCGCGTGCGTACCAGCTGCCCCAAAGCGTTGCGCAGGCTCAGCCGCGCCGCCGTGGCGGGCACTGGCAGGCTCACATGCAGCAGTCCTTTGGCACCCACTGGGTTGGGCCACACGCTGAAGGCCGTGGCATTTGTCCCCGCCGTGGCCGAAACCACGCCGGGCAGTACCGTGAAGGGATTAGATAAGTATCCCGCGCCCACCGGCGTGGCAACGGTGAACGGCCCGGTGATGGCCCCAGCCGGTATTTTCACGGTGATTTTTATATCCGAGTCCACTCTGAGCAACGTGACGGCCTGCCCGCTGAGCTGCACCTGCGTCGCGCCGGTGAAATGGCTGCCCGAAATCACTACCTCAGTGCCCGCCTTCCCCTTGTCGGGGGTGAACGCGTTGATAACCGGCCGCAGGAGCACGGTGAAGCGGCTGGTAGAGGAGGCTGTCCCAAAGGGCGTGGTCACGGTTAGCAGTCCCGTGCTGGCATTGTCATCCAGCGTGAGCGTGAGCTCGGTGGGCTTAATAACGTTGAAGGACCGCGCATTAGCTCCATTTATTTGAACCTGGGTAGTGCCCAGAAAGTTGGTACCCGTGAGCGTGACAACCGTACCCGTCGGGCCGCTGGTGGGCGTGAAGCTGGTAATGCTGGGCGGGTTGCCCACCAAAAACGGGGTGGCTGAACTTACCGTGCCAGCGGACGTGGCCACGGTAATCAGACCCGAGCTGCTGCCCGAGCCCACCTTGGCCGTCAGGCTCGTGGCCGAAACCACCGTGACGTTGGTGGCCGCCGTGCCATTAAAGCGCACCGCCGGGGCCCCGATGAAACCCGTGCCCGTGAGCGTGACCACCGTACCCACCGGCCCGAAAGCGGGCGTGAAGCTCGTGATAGTCGGGCCGGAGCCGGGCGTGATGGTGAAATTAGCGTTCGAGATGTCGAAGAAGTAGTTGTCGGCCGCCTCGACCATTATGCGGGCCGTGGCCGTAGGCGTGTTGGGCACCGTGATGCTAGCCGAGCCCGCATTGGCCACACCGGTGGCCAGTTCGAGCGGGTAGCTCAGACCGCCATCCAGGCTCAGGCGCAGGTTCACCTTGGCGCAGCTCACGGGCGCGGCCGTGGTGTTGGCCACGTTCCAGGTCACGGTCTGGGTCGAGCCGCCCGCCCAGCTGATACCGGCCGCGTTGGGGGCCGTCACCACGAACGGGCCCGCCGCCGCGCTCACGCGCAGGTTCAGCGAGTCGCTCGGCGTGATGCCCCCCACCACCCCGGCGGTGCCATTGTGCAGGTCGCGGGCCGTGCAGCGAAACCGCAGCTTACGCGTGACGGTGGGCAGGCGCTCGCCCCGAGCGAGTTTGTTGTCGACCAGCTCGGCCAGGCGCGGAAAGTAGCGCGTGCCGCTCGTCGTTGGCGCCCAGGTGCGGAACAGCGGCGGGGTCACGTTGGTCACCTGCGGCGCGTCGATGGGGCCAAACGGGCCCCGGTCGATTTCCTCCCACGAGTAAGTGAGCGGGTCGCCATTGGCATCGGTGGCCGTAGCCGTGAGCTTGAAAGGCGTACCGGCGGGCAGGGTTTTGCCGCTGGCTGGCACCACAATCACCGGGGGCGTATTGCCAGTGGCCGTGAGCGTGCCACAGCCGCGCAAGCTCGTCACGGCCTGAATCTCCTCGTAGCTGCCGGTATGAAACACGCGCTCCGCGTACGACTGATACTCGTCATCCGGGCAGACGTTGGTGCCGCCGTAGCCCATAGCAGTCACGCCCGCCCCCGGCTCCCAGCTGGAGCCGGCAAAGGCCTGGCCGAAGCAGTTGTTGAACGAGTGGTAGGCCCCGAGCTGGTGGCCCATCTCGTGGGCCAGGCCCGAAACATAAAAAGTACTCGTTGGGTCCCCAAACCCCAACGTGCCCTGGGCTTTGTCATGTTCTATGCACACGCTCCCCAACAGCACCCCGCCGCCGGGGTTCATCGTCATTACCAGGCCCAGGTCGTAGTTGCTACTACCGATGAGCAGGTCCGTATTAGCCGGGTTCTGCCGCGAGCCGTCGGAGGTGGGGAAATTATTGATGTAGGGAACCGGGGGCTGGGGACCCGTGCCGCTGAGAAAGGTAATCTTTCGGTTGTCCACCAGCGTGAAGCGCACGGCCAGCTCCCGCTCAAAGATGCCTACAATCTGATTGATGATGGTGACCTGGACCGCCAGCACGCTTTCCGTGGTGTTGCCGCAGGCCGCCGCGTACTCCGGGAGGCAGGCCAGGGCCACCCGGTAGGTGCGCACCTGCGCCCCGGTGGCCCGGGCCTGGGGGCCACCAGCCGCCCGCCAGGCGGCCACCCGCGCCGCGCTGGCCTTTTCCTCGGCGGGGGTGGCCACCAAGCCGCAGCCGATGGCCTTGCCGGCGGCAGCCGGTTTCACGTCCTGGCGGTAGTAGCTCAGGTAGTGCCGCGTATCGGTCGGGCGGGCGGAGGCAATATTGAAGTCTGGCCCCGTGCTGCTCAGCACCTGGGCGTGGAAGCCCCGGGGGGTGAGGGCCAGTCGCACGGTGGCCGTGGCATCATCGAGGCCCACGCCCGCGTAGGTGGTAATCTGGGGGTAGCGGGCGGCGAGCGCGGCGTCCATCACCGAGGCCTCGCGCAGGGCGAAGCGGGCACTGGTGCCGTCGGGCTGAGGCAGGGCCAACACCAGCGGGGCGGTGCCGGAGCGACCTTCGGGCGGGGCGGTAGCCAAGGCAGCGCGCAGGCCAGGCTCGTCGAGCGTGAGCGCCTGCGAGCGGACGAGCGTGGCGGCCAGCGGCGAAGTAGCCGCCGCCGTGCGGGCCACCGCGTCGGGCTGGAAGAAGCCGGTGCCGGGCTGCGCCACCTGCCCCCAGACGGAGCTGGTGACCAGGCCCATGGCCAATAGCAGCGCGGCAGCGCGGCGGCGTAGTCCCAGGTGGACAGGGCGAAGAGGTGCCGGCCGCTGGGCAGCGGCCGGGCCGTGATACGGTTGTTTCATACGAAAAAAGGAGAAGTAAAGGGAAAAAGCGGGAAGCGAAGCGACAAACCTGGGGAACAGCCCGTTCCTGGACCAACGGGCCCAACCGACGGCGCCGGCCAAAAATAGCTCGGTTCCGTCCTTTTGGTCCACCTGTCGAGTAAGTTTACACTATAGTAATGTAGCGATTTACGAAGCAACAAAGACCCGCACAGTCGCTTGTCCTTACCCAAAAAACCAGCGTAGTGCCGACCGATTGGTCGGCGCCACGCTGGTTTTTTGGGTAAGGACAAGCAAATAAGTATCGGGGTGGCCGGCGCATGGCCCAGCAACTGGTAAGCGGCTTTGCTGGTATAGGCCAGTCCCTGGCGTAGGCGTAGGCGTAGGATGCTCGTCCCCGGCTCCCGCGCCAAGCGCGGCGCACATGGCCGGGCCCCACGCCGCCAAAATGCGTGCGCGCCCACTGCTACGCCTCCCCAAAGAGCGTTGAAATTAACATGCCCGACTGCTACCACCAGCCCACAAAAAAAGCGCCGGCCTGCTGGCCAGCGCTTTTATGAGGTTTTGAGTAAGAACAAGCCACATTGGCGGGGCTTGCTTGGTCGGCAAGCAAACGCGTACCGCGCGGCTACTCCGGTTGCGGCGAGCGGCTCACCAGCTTATCCACCAGCGCGGTGCTGCCCGAGATGACGGGGCGGGCGGGCTTGGCGGCGTTTTCCTTCTCCGTCAGCTTCTTGTAGAGCGTAAGCGCCTGGGCCACTACTTGGTCCATGTTGTAGTACTTGTACGTCGCCAAACGGCCCACGAAGTGCACGCCCGGCGTCTCATCGGCCAGCTTCTTGTACTTATTGTACAGCTCGGCATTTTCAGGCATCGGGATGGGGTAATAGGGGTCGCCCTCGGCCTGCGGGTACTCATATACGAGGGCCGTTTTGGGGTGTTCCTGGCCAGTGAGGGCCTTAAACTCGGTGATGCGCGTGTAGAGGTTGTCGTTGGGGTAGTTTACCACGGGAGCGGCGAGGTGCTTCTCCTTATTCAGCGTTTCGTGCCGGAACTCGAGCGAGCGGTAGGGCAGCTTGCCGAATTTGAAGTCGAAATACTCGTCCACGGGGCCGGTGAAAATCATCTCCCTGAAGGGAATAAAATCCATTATTTCGTGGTAGTCCGTGTTCAGCATTACCTTAATATTCGGGTGATTGAGCATGTTCTCAAACATCCGGGTGTAGCCGTGCAGGGGCATGGCCTGGAAGGTGTCGGTGAAGTAGCGGTCGTCGCGGTTGGTGCGGGTGGGCACGCGGCTAGTCACGGATTTATCGAGCTGCGAGGGGTCGAGGCCCCACTGCTTGTTGGTGTAGTTCTTGAAGAACTTGTTGTAGAGTTCGCGGCCTACTTTGCTCACCACCACGTCTTCCGACGTGCGGATAACATCGATTGGCTCGGCTACCGAAGCGAAGAATTCTTCCACCTCAAAGCTGGTCAGGCTCAGGCCGTAAAGCTTGTTGATGGTGTCGAGGTTGATGGGCATTGGCACGTGCTGGCCATCCACGGACGCGAGCACGCGGTGCTCGTAGGGCCGCCAGTCGGTGAAATTGCCGAGGTACTCAAATACGTCTTTCGAGTTGGTGTGGAAGATATGCGGGCCATACTTGTGCACCAAAATACCGTCCTCATTGTAATGGTCGAAAGCGTTGCCGGCAATGTGGCTGCGCTTGTCAATTACGAGGACTTTTTTGTTGCTGCGGGTGGCCAGCCGCTCGGCCAGCACGCTGCCGGCAAAACCGGCCCCAACAATGAGATAATCGAACATAGTACAGGGAATG
>JANNDE010000468.1:0-1338 GCA_031387395.1 Hymenobacter sp. | reverse complement strand
TCCTTCCCGAGCCACTTGATATAAGCCACAATGGCGCGCATCTCGCGGCTGCTGTCGGGCACGGCCCGGCCGTTGAGGCTGCGCTCCATGCAGTCGGCCACGCGCTGTTCGATGCCCACCACCGTGCCCGAGCGGGCGCGCAGCTTGGGGTAGGTGGCGGCCACGGCCAGGTAGTTATTGGCGAAGCCCTGCGTGCCGGCCTGCAGGTGGCAATTCTGGCAGTTCATCCCGTTGGTGAGGTGGGCCACCGAGCCCTGCGGTCCCAGGTACTGCGCCGTGTGGGCAATCAGCTCCCGCCCGTAGCGAATCTGGCGGCCGGCCGCCGTGCGCGGCAGGGTGGCCATGTCCGGAGCCGGGGTAGCCGGACGGTGGTAGCTGCCCACCGGGGGCGGACCCTGCGTGGCTTCGTCCTCCACCGCCACCGGCGCGGGCGGCGCCGACGGCCCGTAAAGCTGCGTAACCACTACCACGATTACCAACACCACGGCCGCCGTCAGCACCATCAGCAGGCGCACCAGTTGGGGCAGCAGCTGCACCCGTTCTTCCGTGGGTTTCATGGCGGGGTTGCGTTAAAAGCGGAGCAGTTAGTAAGGGAGCTTTTCGCGCAGGGCGCTGTAGGTCCAGGTACCGGCCAGGGCGGCCAGAATCAGCACGGCGGCCGAGCCGATACCGCTGCCCAGCTGCGCGAACAGCGGGCCGGGGCAGGCCCCGGTGAGCGCCCAGCCGAGGCCGAAGATGAAGCCCCCAATCCAGATGCCGTGGTTGAACTTCTTGTCGGCAATCACAATGGGCTCCCCGTCCATCGACTTGAGCCGGTTGCGCTTGATAAGCTGGATAGAAATCATGCCCACCACAATGGCCGAGCCGATAACGCCGTACATGTGAAAGGCCTGAAACCGGAACATTTCCTGAATCCGAAACCAGCTGATGACTTCGCTTTTGGTCAGAATGATGCCGAAGAGCGTGCCCAGCACCAGGTATTTGAGGTATTTCATATGGAGTAATCGAGTTCGGAGGTGGAGTCGCGGGTGGCCAGCAGGCGCACCACGTTGGCCGGGCCGGCGTGGAAGCTGCCTTCGTTCAGCACTACGCCCAGCGCGTGGTTTTCGAGCAGGGTCAGCCCGGCAAAGTCGGCGGCCAGCGTGGCCGGCTCATAGAGCATTTCGGCCGTGCGCGGTCCGCCCGAGGGCAGGCCCAGCTGCCGGGGGCTGAAGGCTACCAGCATCAGGTGACCGCCGGGGGCCAGGCTGGCGGCGGCTGCGGCGTGTACTGCCTGGCGGTCATCCGGCGCTAAGTGGGCGTAAATGAGGCCCACGGCATCGTAGTAGCCGGGGCGCA
>JANNDE010000418.1:0-3922 GCA_031387395.1 Hymenobacter sp. | reverse complement strand
CGGCCGTGCCCGTGATGAGCACGCTGCTGCCCTCGTAATAGCCGCGCAGGCCAAACATCTCGTCGAGGGCCGGAATGCCGGACGAGACAATGTGGTTCGACACGGAGTGGTCGAGTTTGAGCGAGGTCACGGGCAGCACCGAAATGCCGTCCTCCGTAATCAGGTACGGGTATTCGTTGGTGCCGTGCGTGCTGCCGCGGTATTTCACGATGCGCAGCCGGCGGGTGGTAATCTGGTCAATCACGCGGTTATCCAGCAGAATCACGCAGTCCGACACGTACTCTTCCAGGCCCTGGCGCGTGAGGGTGCCGTCGCCCCGCTCGGCGGTGATGACGGTGGTCACGCCCTTGTCCTTCAGCCAGCGAAACAGCCGGCGGATTTCCGAGCGCAGCACGCCCTGGTTGGGAAAGCCCGAGAACAGCGCCTCGATGGTATCGAGCACCACGCGCCTGGCCCCGATGCTATCGATGGCATGGCCCAGACGAATGAAGAGGCCATCCAAATCGTACTCGCCGGTTTCCTCAATCTCGGAGCGGTCGACGTGTACGTGGTCGAGGCGCAGCAGCTTGCGGGCCTGCAAATCGGGCAGGTCGAAGCCCAGCGACGCCACGTTGGCGGCCAGCTCCTCCCCGGTTTCCTCGAAGGCCATGAGCACGCCCGGCTCGTCGAAATCCAGAATGCCGCGCACCAGAAACTCGATGCCCATCAGGGTTTTGCCGCAGCCGGCGCTGCCGCAAATCAGCGTGGGCCGGCCCAGCGGCAGGCCGCCCTCAGTAATTTCATCGAGCCCATCAATGCCCGTCGGGGACTTGGGCAGCTGGGGCAGGGTATGGGCAGCAGGCGGGAATTCAGACATGAGGCGATAAAAGCAGCCGCTAAAGTAAGAGCCAAAAAAAGCCCGGCCGTGCGGGGCGCACGGCCGGGCATTCAGACGCAATACGTGGCCCGATAATTCCGGTTACTGCCGCTTGCCGCTCTTTTCAGCGGCGGCCGGCCTCAAACTCGCGCCAGTCGGCGCGGTGCTCGTCGAGCTCGGCAGGCGTCACGGCGTAGGCGGCGCAGGCTTCGGCGGCGTTCATCAGGCCCTGATTCACAGCGTTGAGCACGGCCCAGACCTTGAGCTTGCGCTCGGCCAGCCGCTCGGCGCGGGCTACGGACTGGGGGCGGCCGTCGGTATCGAAAAAATCGGAAGTAGTTGGGTTGCTCATCGTGCCGGCAAGGTAGAAACGCTACTATTAACGGAGCGTGAATATTGGTCGGATTGCCCGGTTATTTTTATCGGCTATTGACCGGCTGGCATCGACTGCTCCAGGTCGGCGAAAGGGATGATGGTTTTAACGCCCGCCTCCGTCACCGGCCACGACTGCACGATGGTTTCCACGGCCAGCCCCCGGGCTTTGAGGGCCTGGTAGAGGCCCGCCTGGCGGGCGCTGGCTTTGCCGGGCGCACCCTGCTTTGGTATCCATACCAGGTCGTCCTCAAACAGTATCTTTTCGGTCGGAAAATAATAAACCAGGTAGTCGTTGGTATGCCCCGACTGCGCGCCGATGTGGATAATCTGCATGGTGAAGGTGCCGTCGGAAATGGTTTTGCGGTCGTTGATTTCCTCGCCTTGCAAGGGTTTCGGGTCGCGCTGCTGGCTGTCGGGCCGCAGGGTGTGCGGCGCGGCGGCCAGGTAAGCCACGTAAGGCCCGTCGCCGGGGCCGTATAGAATAGTAGCGCCCTGCTGCACGAAGGGCCGCAGGCCACCCAGGTAGTGCGGGTGGTGGTGGCCGGCCACGAAGTAGCGCACGGGCTTGCCGGGGGCTATTTTCCGGGCTTCGCGCAAAACAAGCTCGCCGTTCGCGCTGCTCAGCGGGGCTTCGGCCACCACCAGAAACGTAGCGAACTCCACGACCAGCACCCGGTCGTTGGTATGCCGGAGCTCGATGAAATGCAGGTGGGGCCGGAAGGCTTCGACCCGGACTTCGGGCTTTTCGGCCCCGGCCGGGCGCAGCTGGTAGCCGGGCGGCGGCGCGAGCAGCGGCGGCACCTGCGCCACCACGGTTGCGGCACGAATAGTCACTTCGTCCTGCACCTGGCCATTGGCCTTCGCCACGCGAATGGTGGCGGGGTAGCGCACCCCGGCCACCACCGCGTAATTCTGGTAGCTGAACGTGGTCGTGACATCGCCCAGCAGCTCGTCGGGGCTCAGCAGGGTAACGTGGTCGAGCAGGGCATCGCGCTTTCGAATGAAGAGGCTGACCACCGTTTCGTTGATGGTGGCCTGGTAGGCGACCAAGCCGGCCGGGGCCGTTTTATCGGCCGAAATATGCTGCTGCACGAAATACGCCAGCAGCGCCACCGGCGAGTACCGGGCCGACCGGAAGGTGTAGTCCTGCTGCAGGCCCGGCGTAGCGGCAAACAAGTCCTGGTCGCCATAGTCGCGAAACAGCAGGGTGGCCGGGCTCCATTGGGTACTCGAAAAATAGGTGCGTGGCTTGGCGGCGGGCTGCAGCGTGTCCTGCTTCAGGAAGCTGTCGGCGTTGCTCCACACGGTGCCGCGGCCGGCGTAGGCGGTGGTTTGCCAGGGCGCGGCGTTGTGTTCGAGCTCGTTCACGGTTTCGCGGTAGCGCAGGGCCAGGCAGCTGGCTTGCAGGGGCTGGCCCTGCTGGTGCCAGCAGGCGCGCAGGTAGTCTTTGGCCGTAACGGCCCGTGGCGCAGCGGCGCTCAGCAGCAGGCCGGCCGCCAGCGGCAGGCAATTCAGTTTCAGCATGGGAAAGGGGGAGTGGAAGTACTGCCGCAAGGGCACCCGGGTGGCGGCGAGGTTGCGTGGCTCCGCCGGGGTGGCACCGGCTATTTCCAGCGGCTGAAAAACTGGTCGAAGGCCTCGCGGTAGCCGTCGCTCACGGGCAGGGTTTCGCCGGCCAGCTGCACCGTGCCGCGCCCCACCGACTGCAGGTGCCCCAGCCCCACAATGTAGCTGCGATGGATGCGCATGAACCTGCCGGCGGGCAGCTTCTCCTCCATGCTGCGCAGGCTGGTGAGCGAGAGCAGCGGCCGCGGCTGGCTGGCCAGGTGCACCTTCACGTAGTCCTTCAGGCCCTCCACGTAGAGGATGTCGGCCAGCGCCACGCGTACCAGCTGGTACTCTACCTTCAGGTAAATATGGTCTTCCTGGGGAAGCGGGGAGTGAGCCGCGGGAAGAGGGGCCGCCGCTACCGGGGCCGCTACCGGCGCGGGTGGCTGGCTGGCCTGCTTCTGCTCGAAATAGGTTTTGGCCTTGAGGGCGGCGCGCAGAAACTCCTGGTAGTCGAAGGGCTTGAGCAGGTAGTCGAGCGCATCGACGCGGAAGCCTTCGAGGGCATATTGGTTGAAGGCCGTGGTGAAGATGACGCGCGGGCCGTGCTGCAATACCCTGGCCAGCTCCAGCCCGCTCAGGTCGGGCATCTTGATATCGAGGAAGAGCAGCTGGGCATCGGGGCGCTCGTGCAGCGAGCGCAGGGCGGCCACGGCGCTCTCGTGCCGGCCCACGAGGCGCAGAAACGGCGTTTGCTCGATAAAGGAGCAGACCAGGCCCAGGGCCAGGGGCTCATCGTCGACGGCCACGCAGCTGATGACGAACGGGGCGGCAACCGGGGCGGGAACTACAGATTCAGGTGCAGGCATACTTCGTATTCGTTGGCGGCGGTGCGGGGGTTCACGCGCACGGTGTGGGCGGCGGGGTAGAGTAAATCGAGGCGGCGCTGGGTGTTCACCAGGCCAATGCCGCCGGGCTCGTCGTCGGCCGCATCGGCGGGCCGGTCGGGGAACACGGTGTTGCGCACGCACAGCACCACGGTGCCGGCCGTGGGCTGGCGCAGCTCGATGCTGATGCGGCTGGGGGCGGTGGCGCTCACGCCGTGCTTAAACGCATTCTCGACGAAGGGCTGAAACAGCATGG
>JANNDE010000408.1:0-1494 GCA_031387395.1 Hymenobacter sp. | reverse complement strand
TTCACCCAGCGCGGGTCGGTGTTCAGCTTCAGCTTGAGGATGGTCTTTTCTTTCATTTCAGCTTCGGTTAATCGAAGAAATTCCACCGCACTCCGAACTGGAAGCGGCGCGGGTAGCCCGAGTAGTAGGGCGTGGCGAAGTAGCCGTCGCGGCCCAGGTTCTGGTTCAGGTAGGCCACTTTCAAGAACACCGACACGGTCTTGATATCGGCCGAGAAAAACGCGTTGACAATCGGGTAAGCCCCGATGGTAAATTTGTCCTGCTGGTAGAACTGCTGCGTGCTCGGGCTGTAATTGAAAGCCTTATAGGCCGATTGGTAATACACCTCCAGGCCCGTCTGGCTGAACATGGCCTTACGAAAAATATAGGCCTCATAATAAAGCCGCGACTCGGTAACGAGCGCCGGAATGCGCAGGCCGCTCACGTCGCCGCCCCGGGTATAGGTGGCTTGGTTATCAATCCCGAAACGGCCCAGCTGCCCCTTATGCCGCGCCGCCACGATGATGAGTTGGTTGTTATTCCCGGATTGTCTCGGTAGGCCGAGCGTATCGTAATACACCAGGTTTTTGATGTTTACGACGCTGGCACTGGCATCGAGGCGCTGCTGGTGCAGAGCCAGCAAGTCCGGCAGCTTCAGTTGCAGGCGGCCCGTAAGCTGCTGGGTAGTCGTGTTGCTGAACTTGGCCGAATCGATGCGGCCGTTCTTGCGGTTGCCATTCCAGTGACTCCAGCGGTAGTGGTTGCCATAAAACTCCTGTTGCGTGAGCGTGGGCGAGTAGGAATTGATAAGTGCCTCGACCGACAGTGGCCCGGTGCGTACCCGCCCGCGCAGCCAGTATTCGAGCGAATACGAATCGGTGCTCAGCTTAGTAAGCGGCACTAAGTAAGCCTCGCCGGCTGTTTCAATGGCGTAAATCGTGCGGTAGTTGAAGGCTGCCGTGCCGCCCACAAAAAACTGGTGCAGGTCGCGGGCGGGCGCGCCGGGCTTCAGCATCAGCTTCGTGACCGTGGCCGAGTCGGACAGCGTCTGGCTCGTGAGCGAGGCCACCCGGTCGCGGGCGTACAAACGGTACTCCACGGCCGGGGTGCGCCCGAGCACACCCACCGTATTCTCGACCTGGCTGAACTGGGCGCGGTCGATGGTGGCGCCCCGGCTGCCCAGCACGCGCGGATAGAAGAAGCTCGGGTCGGCGGTCGGTTTCAGGGCCAGGTCGGCGTAGCTGTTGTACTGGCGCTTGT
The DNA here is from genome assembly GCA_031387395.1 of Hymenobacter sp. Lineage (GTDB taxonomy): Bacteria > Bacteroidota > Bacteroidia > Cytophagales > Hymenobacteraceae > Hymenobacter. The sequence continues at coordinate 255 of JANNDE010000408.1, read as the reverse complement.
AGTCGAAGGTGTGGTACACCGTGAGGCCGCGCCCCAGCAGGCGATAAGTGTGGGTGAAGTACAGCTCGTCGCGGTCCTCGTAGTTGATGGCCGTGGAGAGATACACCTGCTGCTGCGCGTATTTAAACAGGTTGCTAAGCACCGGCACGCCGCTGGCATCTACCTCGCTGCGGTCGGTATCGACTTTGCCCTGCGCGTTGAGCGTGACCACGGGCCGAATGCCGCCCTGCTCGGCGCCCCGGTGCCGGGCGTTGC
>JANNDE010000407.1:0-1759 GCA_031387395.1 Hymenobacter sp. | reverse complement strand
GTCGGAAGCATTAAGCCAGCGGCGGCCGGTCGGCCGGCGGGGTGTTGCTCAAGCTGGGGTCGGCCTGCGGAAAGGTGGGAGTGGGCCGGTGGTCGGGCCGGCCCGACGGCTCCAGGTTGCGGCCGTCGACGGTGCGGCTGCCGGGCACGCTGGGGGTAGTGCCGCGCTGCTGCTGGTCGTAGAGCCGGGCCTTTAGCTCGTTAATTTTGCCTTCGCTTTTGTTCACGCTACGGCGCAGCAGCACGCTGTCGAGGTTTTCGGTGATGAGCTGCAAAGCCATAATTATGGCCCCGATTACGGCCAGCACGTAGAAAAACTGCCGTTCCTGCTCCAGTACCGACAGGCCCGGCCCCAGGCTCATTACCGATAAGCGCACCGATGGCACAAAAACAAACAGAAGCGCCAGCAGCAAGTAAACCACTACGGCAACAGTAACAAGGCGTTTGAGGGCAAGCATGGCGAAGAGAGGTTGATTTCCGACTCGAAAGATAGTCACTGATGCCGCTCAGGTATTGATGGGATGAGAGAATGCCCCACGCATGAGCTGGAGTACCATTGTCCAATAGCAGGCCGTACACCAGGGCCAATAGCGCGGCGGCTATGGCTATCACTTTTGTGGCGGCTCAGAGGTACCAGCACGGGGCCAAGCAGCGGGACCAGGAAGGGGTTTGCCAAGGCTTGCGGCGGCTGGCTGGGTCCCGGCAGGTGGCGGGCCCGCCGGGCTGCATGGTCAGCTGCGGGGCGGCAATAGTGAAGTGCCAGCGGCGAGGCCCCCAGCGTGGACCTCGCCGCTGGCAAATGCCTCCTCGTAGCCCACGCATTGCTCCGCCGCCCCGTCTGGCGTTTCGAGTATGGGCCCGCCCTGGCCGGTGAAGAATCCCAGCCGCCCGGCCAGGGATTTATGGCTTCTTACCCCAGAAAGAGTTACAGTTTACCAGAAGCCAACCCGGCAATTCGGTAATCAGCGTGGCAATGCGGCTGGTGATGTACGCATACTCTTTATCATCAGGGGTGTAGTAACGCGGGAAGGTAGCTTGTAGCTGGCGTAGCTCAGTCAGTACCTCGGGCAGGTTCTCCGCGTCCAGGTCAATACCAACATCCATGAAGCGCAACCAAACGTAGCCCCCGGCCTTAATAACCGGTAGCCAATACGTCCGGTATACACCTTCCCCCGAGACGGACGATAAACGACTCGCCGGTGCCAGCCCGCTGGTGCTAGAACGTGGGACCAGTTGGCCGGGATAAGTAAATATTAAATCAGTTGATATTCTCGTTAGGTGATTAGTCTGGAACAGACACTTAGCACTATTGCCTGTTCATCCATTTTGTACTGGATAAACTATTAAACCACTATCTTTTTCCTGCGCTACTTCAAGTGAAGTATTCTTGCTCAGTAATTTGGCCACTACGTCAGCGACGGCTTCCACCATCTCGTCATCTATTTCTAGTCTAGATAAATAATCTTCGCTGACAGAAAGCATATAATTATACTGGTCTTCGTAATCGTAAGAATTAGGTTCCAGTTTAATTTTAAACCCTAGCACTGAAAGCACAGAATACGTTCCGCCGAGCACGTTACTACTATCCCCTTCTTTTACGGAAGAAATACCGAGTACGCTAGACTTGTTGCGAGGTAAGTGAATTCCAAAATTTTCAATAAACTGCCCTTAAATTTGGAACATGAATTTTTCTGTAAACAATCTCACTACTGCACGTAAATGGCGGGCTGCTACGGGTCTTACGGCGGAGCGTTTTGCGC
>JANNDE010000078.1:0-4626 GCA_031387395.1 Hymenobacter sp. | reverse complement strand
TTTTTTTTTTTAAAAATTAACAAACTTCTGTCGCTACTCATACTCCTCCCCCCACTTCTCGTTTCTACCGTAATTTATTGCCTAACGTTTAGGTACGTAAACTTTGCGGCCGTTGTCATTAGTGTAATACTGACCTCCGCGTGGGCCAGTTTGCACAGGTTGGCCATTACCATATCCACTGGCAGCCGGGCTATAGTCTTGAGCTCGTGTTCCAGAAGTGCCAGTGTTTGGATTACTATTGCCCTGTGTGCTATAGTTATTAACGTTGGTTCCATTGGAACTCGTGCGCGTGTATGGAGCAACGTATGTTCCATTGCTCTTTGTATAGCCTCGCGTTGTAGTCGTTTGAGCGAATGCTGAAGTTGCAACCAAAGCAGCAAGACTCAAGGCAAGAAAAAGCTTCTTCATTATGATGGAAAGGAATATTTTTTGCCTACTCTAAATGGTTTTCAGCTTCGCCACATCAAAATAATATTTTGATTCCCGGAAGATAGTAGTAAATTTTAAATAAAATAATTTAAAATCCCTTTCGCCTCTGCCGCATCGCCCACCAAGCTGGTACCCACAAGCAGGCCGCCGAATACCACTCCCGCCACCAGCCCGCCACGCCTGCCGTGCGCCTGCGCGTCGCCGCCTACCTCAACATTGGCCTATGGCTAAGACATTGACAACCCGCTCCGGCTCGACCGTACTGCGTCTGCTACCAGCCGGCACGCCAACCGCCATACTGAGAAACACTAGAAACAGAAAGCGGCGACTGATATTTCAGTCGCCGCTTTCTGTTTAAGGCAGCCTTACCAGTTTTTCCGGACCCTTGAGGCCGGATTGGGCCAGCTGTCGGGCTTGCTGGCTGCCACGCAGGATGGCAATGGTACCGGTGGCCGCCCAGCGAAACGAAGCGGTGCCTTTGGGCAACGCATCAACGGGAGCCCCGGCACCGCTGAGCCAGTTTTTGAGCCACCGGAGCTTGGCTAAAAGTACCGTCACTTCGCCCGTTGAGGCCGGATGTACTTCCAGAAAATACAGATTGCCGCCGTACTCGATGGCATAGTCCCAGCGGTTGGCCTGCGGCTGTTGCGCGGCCAGCGCCGCATCCACGTCGAGGCTGCGGTGGCAGAGCCGGGTATCGCCGGGGCTCACGTACTGGCTGTTGCTGCCCAAGGCTTGCAAGCCGGGCTCGCTGCGGCCCGCCAGCGCGGGAATGCGGTCGATGGCGACTTGCAAGCTCATATCTGGCTCATCAGCGAAGAAACGATGTCGGAGGCCCGGCTGGCAAACGAGGTCAGGCCGCCCCAGTCGGCGGTGGCTTCGTCGGCGGCCCCGGCATCGAGCGATGAAATGTCGCGGCTGCGAACGCTGCCGTCGGCCGCCCGGCTGAAAGAATGCACGCCAACCCGGGCCGTGATTACTTTTTCAAAAATGGCGCGCACGGCGGCCGATGGTTTCAGCTGGAAAAGCTGGAGCAGCTCGTCGGGGCCTGCCTTGGCTTCGCGCATCGCTGCCAGCACCCAGGCCAATTCCAGCAATACCGGCGAATGCGTGGAAATGGCTACTTTGTAATCCCGCGAAATCAACTCGAATACCAGCAGCATAAACGCCTGAATTGCCTTGGGGTGCAAGCCCATTTCGGGTTCTTCAATCACCACCAGGTCCACGTCGGTTCGCTTGGTGTGCTTGCCCGGCGGCAGCAGGTAATACATACCCAGCAGCAGCGGCAAAAACTCGCGCTGCCCGGCCGACCACGTCATAAACGGCAGGTTGGAATCGCCCACTTTCAGCATCAGGCGCTTCCGCCGGTCGGCATCGACCTTGATGTTGCCCGCCTGATACACGCTGTCTTCAATGGCCTGTTTCAGCTGCGACTTGATGCGGCGCGAATGAGGAAATACGTTGCTGCCTTCTTCGCCGCTGCCTTGGCCGAGGCCGGTTTCCATCATCAGGCGGAGCTGCTCGCTGAAGTGCTTCAGCGCGTAGGGGTCACCGCTCTCATAGTCGGTGAAGGGGCGGGGCCAGCCGCTTTTGAGCGTCATTACCCGCTGGGCCGGGATGTAGAAAATACGCTCTTCCTTCGACGCGTTTTTGGGGTTGCGGCCCAGGTCCACTACTTTGTCGTTGAGCGTCACGCGGGTCGCGGCGTTCCAGACGGAAGCCGTGCCTTCCCCATACACCAGCTCAATCAGGCCCGGAGAGACGGAATTCCAAACAAAGCCGAACCGCTTGAGCTCTTTTTTGATAACCGGAAAATCGAATGCCAGCTTCAGGGTTTGCAGAAACAGGCTTTTGCCGGTTGCCTGTGGGCCGACGAGCAGCGTTAAATCAGCAAATGCAATGTCTGCGCTAACGACAGGCCCCAGGTTTTCGACGGTTAATCGCATACGCTTTTTATGAGAGTGGCAAGGTAACACCCCTACGCTAGCTATCAACGCAACGGGCCGTGCCAATGCCGTTCACAACCCCAAACCCCCGGTTCACCGGGTAAAGTACCGTATCGGACGAGTGCCAAAATCCGACCCTGGCCCAACCGAGTAGGTTCGCATCAGTTAATCGCCTTACTCGTTGCCTCATGTCTAAAGTATACATCTTCGCCGCCATTTTTCTGTTCTGGACTGCCCTTGCCGCTTCCCTGATGCAAGTGCAGCTGGTGGCTTCGCCGATGCACAAGATGCGGGCACCCACCTTCCGTTCCATGCCCATCCGGGGGATGATGGTGGCACAGGTAAGCACGTTGGCTGCCGCTACGTTTTATAACTGACTATGGCCTTTACCCCGGTGGTAAATGCCCCTTATGCGATAATTATTGACCAATTGAGTTTTAGAAATGCTATCAAACGAGCCGTACCCGCTGGGTGCGGCTCGTTTTTATTTGCCTGCAGCAACGCCCGCGGCAACGGCCCTGGTAAGTGCAGGGCCGGCGATGCGGATAAACGTATTTTTGCCCCGTCCATCAGGCAACGACTATGTTCACGGAAAAAGAGCTCCAGACCCTGGTACCCCGCAAAATATTTGAGCGCGGGGAGGCCTACTACGAAGACAACACCGTGGGTCGCATCAAGCGCACCGGCGACATCTTCAAGGCCAAAGTAGAAGGTACCGAAACCTACCGCGTCGAGCTGACCATCCGCGCCGGTAAGCCGCCCAAAATCTACTGCGACTGTCCTTACGACTACGGCGACGTGTGCAAGCACGGCATCGCCCTGGGCTTGGCCGTGCTCGACTGGTTCGGTCATGGCGAAGCTTCCGAACCTACCCCCGCGCCCACGCCGCTAACCGGCAAAGACCGCCGCGCCCACCTGCTTGCCGCTGCCTGGTACCGCACCAGCGACCGGCAGCGGCTGGATTTTCTGCGGCAGCTGCTGTTGCAAAAGCCCAAGCTGCTCCGCCGTTTCCTGAAAGCGTTTGAATTTGATGAGGCCCTACTTCTGAAAGCGGCGGCCCGGCCGGCCACGTCCATGCCCCCCCGGCCGGCTGCGTTCGTGCCCCAGCCACGAGGCCGGCGGCCCGCCCCGCGCCGGCCCCTCACTTTCGTCGAGCAAGCCCACGCGCTCATCAAGGCCGATAAGCGCGCCGAGCTGCTGCCGCTGCTCCTCACCGTGGACTGGCTGCGTCAGCCCGAATCGTTCGATACCCAAACCTGGCCCTACCTACTGGCCGAGGCCGCCCGCGCCCAGCCCGAAGCCACCTTCGACGCCGTGATGGAACGCTTCGAAAATTGCCTTAGTAACCAGAAGGTGCGGGGGAGCGCGCTCTACTACTTTATCGCCACGTGTCTGAAACGATTGGTGACCGTGCCGGCACTTACGCAGCAGGTGCTCCTATTTGCCTCGGAGCTGATGCAGCAGTTTCGCCGGTTGTCCTCGCTGCACCAGTCGCTGGCCGCAGCCGGCTTCTTTCCGCTCAAGAATGAGCTGGATACTGGCCTGCTACCCAAAAAACGGGGCCGGCCACCCAAACAACCCGCTCGTTGAAAAGCAAAAAGAGCGCCCCGGTGGGCGCTCTTTTTACGGCAGGATTCTCTCGAAAAAGCTAGAAATTCCGCTCGCCCGTTTCGCGCTTGCCCAGCATCACCGAGCCCACCATGGCGGCCAGCAGCAGAACGGAGGCCAGCTCGAACGGCAGCGCGTAGTCGCGGAACAGCACCATGCCCAGCTTGTCCACCATGCCAATCTGCGAGTTGAAGTTGGCCGGGTCGTAGCCGGCGGGGCTCACGTTGCGCAGCGCGGCTACCAGAATCAGCAGCAGCGAGCCGCCGGCGATGGCGGCGGCAAATTTGGCCAGAGCCGGCTTGTGTGGCTCAGTTTCCTCGTTCAGGTTCAGGAACATAATCACAAACAAGAACAGCACCATGATAGCCCCGGCGTACACGATGATGTTCACGGCGGCCAGGAACTGCGCGTTCAGCAGCAGGTAGTGGCCCGAGAGCGTGAAGAACGTGAGGATGAGGAACAGGACGCTGTGCACCGGATTTTTGGCCAGCACCACGCCCAATGCACTCAGCAGGGCCACGAACGAGAGAAAGAGGAAGAGGGACATAAGTAGCGTGGTCTAATTGAGTTCGCGGTTTTTAAGGGGTGTAGGAAATGGTGGAAAAAAAGGTCAAACAGAGTAACCCGTTACTGGGATTTAACC
>JANNDE010000608.1:0-1533 GCA_031387395.1 Hymenobacter sp. | reverse complement strand
TCCTCTACCACCCCCGACATTTCCAGAAAGCCCACCTCATCGCGCAGGAAGGCCGCTACGGCCACTTCGTTGGCGGCGTTGAGCACGCAGGGCGCGTTGCCGGCCTGCCGCATGGCCTCAAACGCCAGGGCCAGGTTGCGGAACGTGTCGAGGTCGGGCTGCTCGAAGGTGAGCTGCGGATAGTCGAGGAAGCTGAAGCGCGGAAACTGGTTGGGCAGGCGGCGCGGGTAGCCCAGCGCGTACTGAATCGGCAGCTTCATGTCGGGCACGCCTAGCTGGGCCTTTAGGGAGCCATCCTCGAACTGCACCAGCGAATGCACGATGCTCTGCGGGTGCACCACCACCTCAATCTGCTCGTTGGTCAGCCCAAACAGCCACTTGGCCTCAATCACCTCCAAACCCTTGTTCATCAGCGAAGCCGAGTCGATGGTGATTTTGGCGCCCATGTCCCAATTGGGGTGCTTGAGCGCCTGGGCTTTCGTGACGAGAGCCAGCTCGGCGGCCGTTCGGCCCCGAAACGGCCCGCCCGAAGCCGTGAGGATAATTTTCTCGATGGGATTCTGCTCCTCACCAACCAGACACTGAAAGATGGCTGAGTGCTCGGAATCGACGGGCAGCAGGCGTACGCCGTGCTGGCGCACGAGGTCGGTGATGAGCTGGCCGGCTACTACCAGCGTTTCTTTGTTGGCGAGGGCAATGTCTTTGCCGGCCCGGATGGCGGCCACCGTGGGTTGCAGGCCGGCGTAGCCCACCATAGCCGTCAGCACAATGTCGGTATCAGGGCGGGCGGCGGTTTCGGTGAGGGCGGCGGTGCCGGCCAGCACCTCGGTTTCGGGCTGGGAAGCCAAAGCGGCTTTCACTTGCGCATACTTGCGCTCGTCGCCGATGACGACGACGGCGGGCCGAAACTCGCGGGCCTGCGTCACCAGCAGCTCGGCATTAGACTGTGCCGACAATGCCGAAACCGCAAAGCGGCCCGGCTGGGCGCGGAGCACGTCGAGCGCCTGCGTGCCGATGGAGCCAGTGGAGCCCAGCAGCGCGACGCGCTTAGGTAAATCAGGAGAAGACATCAGAAAAAGCAACGTGAGCAGGCATATCTACAAAAGTAACCCGAAGTTCCTGCTTGTGCGCGACCGACGGCGGCCGGGTTATTTGCGGGCCATCGAGACGCGGCACGTAGCACGGTTTGGCTGTGCGGATGCGCTGTATATAATATGGCAGGTACCCGCCCACCCGCTCTTTTGGTGGGCCGACGGGTCGCCATCTGCTGACGCTATTTCAGAATCGTTTGGGTGAGCTGCTCAGGCGGCAATTAGTCGGCTGGCAAAAAAGCCAGCGGATCGGCAGCACGTCCTCTCCAACCGTGCGGTTCGGCTGGCGACTCGCAAAGCACGTACTTTGCGCTTCCAGCCTTCCATCCTGCCGTGAACAGCCCCGCTCCCGCTCCCGATTCCGCCGCGTTCGACAAAGCCCGCACCGGCCTGTGGACTAGTCTGCAAAAGCACCTGCACACCGTGTACGCCGCCGAAAAGC
>JANNDE010000352.1:0-4677 GCA_031387395.1 Hymenobacter sp. | reverse complement strand
TTTTTCGCAGGGCCACAGCCTGCTGGTGGGCGTGCCCGGCCTGGCCAAAACCTTGCTGGTTCAAACCATTGCCGACTCGCTGGACCTGTCGTTCAACCGCATCCAGTTCACCCCCGACTTGATGCCTTCGGACATCGTGGGCTCGGAAACGATGAACCAGCAGCGGGATTTTCACTTCGTGAAAGGCCCCATCTTCGCCAACATCATTCTGGCCGACGAGATAAACCGCACGCCGCCCAAAACCCAGGCCGCCCTGCTCGAAAGCATGCAGGAATACGCCGTGACCGTGGCCGGACAGCGCTACCCGTTGCAGCGCCCGTTCTTCGTGCTGGCCACCCAGAACCCCATCGAGCAGGAAGGCACCTACCCCCTGCCCGAGGCGCAGCTCGACCGCTTCATGTTCAACATTGAGCTGGGTTACCCCAGCTACGCCGAGGAGTTGCGCATCGTGAAGCAGACGACGTCCAATAGCAAGCAGACGGTAAACAAGGTCCTCCACGCGGCCGATATCCAGGCGTTTCAGGAGCTGGTGCGCCGCGTGCCGGTGGCCGACAACGTGGTGGAGTACGCCGTGAGCCTCGTGCACAAAACCCGCCCCAACACCGAGCGCGCCGCCCCCCGCACCAACCAGCTGCTGGAATGGGGGGCCGGCCCGCGTGCTTCGCAGCACCTCATCGTGGGCGCTAAGTGCAACGCCCTGCTCAACGGCAAGTATTCGCCCGATATTGAGGACGTGCGCGCCGTGGCCGTGCCCATATTGCGCCACCGCCTCGTGCGCAACTTCAAGGCCGAAGCCGAAGGCATCGGCGTGGAGCAGATTGTGAAAGAGTTGTTATAGAGGCTTCGTTGGACGTCATGCAGAGCGTAGCGAAGCATCTTGCCCGCCACCAGTAATTATTTTACTACTGCTGCAAAGATGCTTCGCTACGCTCTGCATGACGTTCTTTGTATCCTCATTGCCCCAAGCACCAAAAAATGGAAGCCCAAGCCTACTACCAGCAATTTGAGCGCAACGTGCGCATTATCCTCGATGCTCTGGCTGCCGGCCTCGACCTGCGTACCACGGCCCTCGAAACCAGCCTGCCTATTGAAGTGTATGTGCTGTGCGAGGTGTTGAACCAGGGCGCGGGCGAGCATTTCACCCTCACTGCCAGCAGCGTAGCCCGGCTAGCCGAGTTCCAGCAGCAGTTTATGAAGCACGAGGGCCAGACGCTGGCCGCCATGCAGCGCGTACTGGCCGACAAGCGCGCCGTGATGAGCACCCCCGAAGGTCGCGTGCTGGTGAAGGAAATGCTCATCCGCCGCCTGGAGTTTTTCAACGAAGCCGCCCGGCAGGTGAACGTGATGCGCACCCAGCAGGCCCTGGGCAGCCCCAGCCAATACGTGGGCGCGAACAAATAACCCGTTTATTTCTTGTGAGAGGGCCACTTCCCGGCACGGAGGCGGCCCTTTTTCCGTCGTACGCTGCTATGCTGCCCCGCGCCCCGCTCTATACCGAACGCCTCTGCCTGCGCCCCTACGAGCCGGCCGATGCCAATGCCTTTTTCGCGCTGCTGCACGCCGACCGTCCGCGCTTTCAGGCCTCCTTTCCCGACCGCCTGCAGGCCGTGCGCTCGCCCGCCGATGCCCATGTATCCCTGCGCACCTTTGCCGACGACTGGCGCACCGGGCGCTTCTACGTGTTCGGCATCTGGCACCGCGCCACCGCCGAGTACGTGGGCGATATCTGCCTCATGCCCCAGCAGAAGGACCAGGCCGAAATTGGCTACTACCTGGCCGCTGCCGCCGAAGGCCAGGGCTTCGCCCGCGAGGCGCTGGCCGCCATCACCGACTTCGGGTTTGAAGCCGTGGGCAGCCAGCGACTGCTGGTGCGTTGCTACCTCGATAACGAGCGCGGGCAGGCTGTGGCCCGCGCCGCTGGCTTCGTGCCCGAGCCGCCGCCCCGCCGCCCCGTCTGGTTCCGCAACTCCGATGCGCTGGGCAATATCTGCCGCCTCTGGCTGGTGCGGGCCTTATAGCACATGCTTACTGGCCTACCCGGGCGCGCTTGCCCACGTTGCCCAGCAGCCAGTCCTGCCGAAAGTTCAGGTACATGCCAAACGAATAATCGAGCAGCCCGGCGTTCAAATCGAACAGCGGCTCGGCCCGCGCCGTGAGCGAGGCCGCGTCGGAAATGCGGAAATCACGTAGCAGCCGCAGCAGCACAATCTTACGCTGTGGGTCCCGGAAACCCGGGTTCGACACCGTGCGCGAGGCACTCTGGTACAGGTCGCCGCCCAGCGGCGAGATGAAGCGCGCGCCCTGCCAGTAGCTCACCATCACGTCGGCAAAGCGGGTTTCGAGCGTGCCGTTCAGGTACAGGCCCCGGCCGTACTTGTACGGGAACTGCCCCGCCGTGAAGGAGTAGTCCTGGAAGCCCAGCACGTAGCCACTGAAGCGGACGGCCTGTACATTTGGCCCGTCCAGCCGGTAGCGCGCCTCCAGCCCTAAAGCTTCGTTGAAAGCCGTTTGCAGGGGCTTGTCCAGCGTATCAATCTGCCCACCGTGATGGGTGGCCGTGAACTGGAACGGCAGCGCCACCGTCCAGCGGCCGCCGTCGGGGCTGATGCGGTAACTGGTGCTCAGGCCGCCGGCCACTTCTTCCTGGTAGTTGCTGTAACGGTACTGCTGGCGCTGCCAGTCCACCCACTGGTCCAGAAACAGCCGCTTGCCGCGATAGATGGTTTGGATGCCTTCTTCCAGTGGGTTTAGCATCACCCGCTCGAAGTTGAACATCGGCTCGATGTAGCTATGGGCCAGATTGGGCCGGATGTTGCCCAGAATTATCTGCTGCTTACCCGTCGTCCAGGTGGCCCGAAAAGTGGGCCGCACCTGCTGCAATTGTGGGTTACCGAAGTCCTTCCACAGAAACACGCCGCCTTCGAGGCGCAGGTCTTTGGTCGGATAATAAACGAGCTGCGGGTTCAGCTGCGTGCCGTACAGCGTATAGCCGTCCACAATCTTGTTGAAATATTCGTTGTCTTTGAAGAAGACGAACGCATTCATCGAAACCCGCAGCTCGCCAGGATGTCCGGCCTGACTCATAGCCCAAACATTGTGCGCATCCATCTGAATACGTTCTCTTATTTCTGCTCTGGCAGAATCGGCCGCATTAGCAGGCAACTCTTCGGGACTGGGCCTTTTTCTGACGTCGTATGGTTGCACAAACGCCGTATTATCGACCTGCGCCCGCACCTCTCCCACTCTAATTAGCAGTCCCCCAAGGCCAACTAATATTTTTAGATAAATTCGCATATATTTCGTCTTTCAACGGCACCAAACCACTGGCCTCTGTGTTAGAAAAAGCCGCTGTAGAAGGGCCCATTTGGGGCCTTCTGCAAGGGATGAATTTATTTGATTGCGGCCCGACCAAAACCGTTAACTTTACCAAACCTAACCCGTTTTCCCCCAATATCCCCACATGGCACTAGCTACCAAAGCGGCTCCCAAGGCCGACAAAGCAGAAAAAGCAGAAATCGGCGACATCAGCACCGCCGCCGGAAAAATGAAAGCCCTCCAGCTCACCCTGGATAAGCTGGACAAAGCCTACGGCAAAGGCACCGTGATGAAGCTCTCCGACAATAAGGTGGGCGACATTCCGAGCATCAGCACCGGCTCGCTTTCGCTGGATATTGCCCTCGGCATTGGCGGCGTGCCCCGAGGCCGCGTGATTGAAATCTACGGCCCGGAATCGTCGGGTAAGACCACCCTCACGATGCATATGATTGCCGAAGCGCAGAAGAAAGGCGGCATGGCCGCGTTCATCGACGCCGAGCACGCCTTCGACAAATCCTACGCTGAAAAATTGGGCATCGACACCAGCAACCTGCTCATTGCCCAGCCCGATAATGGTGAGCAAGCGTTGGAAATCGCCGACCAGCTAATTTCCTCGGGTGCCATCGATATTATCGTGATTGACTCCGTGGCCGCCCTCGTACCGAAAGGCGAGCTCGAAGGCGACATGGGCGACTCGAAAGTGGGCCTCCACGCCCGCCTCATGAGCCAGGCCCTGCGCAAGCTCACCGGCACCATCAACAAAACCGGCTGCTGCTGCGTGTTCATCAACCAGCTGCGCGAAAAAATCGGCGTCATGTTCGGCTCGCCCGAAACCACGACCGGCGGTAACGCCCTGAAATTCTACGCCTCGGTGCGCCTCGACATCCGTCGCATCGGCCAGATTAAGGAGGACAAGGACAACGTGACCGGTAACCGCACCAAGGTGAAAGTGGTGAAGAACAAAGTGGCGCCGCCCTTCAAGGTGGTCGAGTTCGATATCATCTACGGCCAGGGCATTTCCAAAGTCGGTGAGATTGTGGACCTGGGCGTGGATATGGGCATCATCGGCAAGTCGGGCTCGTGGTTCAACTACGGCGAAACCAAAATCGGCCAGGGCCGCGAGGCCGTAAAAACCCTGCTGCTCGACAACCCCGAGCTGGCCGCCGAAATCGAGAAAAAAATCCGCGATATGGCCAAGGGCGACGATGCCGTCATCCCCGTGGACATGAGCATTCCCGAGGACGGTGAAGACACGCTGTAATTTTTAGTTAAAAGTGAAGAGTTAAAAGGTCCGAATGCTCTTTTAACTCTTCACTTTTAACTTTTAACGGACGCAAGAAAGCCCGTTGCCCCTGGCAACGG
>JANNDE010000346.1:0-10545 GCA_031387395.1 Hymenobacter sp. | reverse complement strand
GGCCGGCCGCAGATGGCCCACCCCGAGCTGGAGGAAGTGAACGAGAATAAGCCCGGCCAAAGCTTTCTGCAGCCGGTGTACAACACCTCTGAGAAGCTCAAAAACTACCACCGCGTCGATAGCAAGGCCATTATGCGCATGGTGGGCGAGCTGCTGAAGCTGGCCGCGCCGCACATCACCGAGTCGCTGTCGCCGGCCCTGATTGAGCAGTACGCCCTGATGCCCAAGGCGCAGGCGATGCAGCAGATTCACTTTCCGCAGAGCAACGAGCTGCTGGCCGCCGCCAGGTTCCGGCTGAAGTTCGAGGAGCTGTTTTACGTGCAGCTGAAGCTGCTGCGGCAGCGCGACCAGCGCAAAGTATCGCTGGCCGGACAGATTTTTAAGGAAGTACCCACGCTGGTCGACTTTTATAAAAACCATCTGCCTTTTGACCTCACCGGCGCGCAAAAGCGGGTTATTCACGATATCTATAAGGATTTTTGCGCAGGCAAACAGATGAACCGGCTGTTGCAGGGCGACGTGGGCTCGGGCAAAACCATCGTGGCCTTCATCGCCATGCTGATGGCGGCCGACAATGGCGCGCAAAGCTGCATCATGGCCCCCACCGAAATTTTGGCCGACCAGCACTACGTGGGCCTGAAAGCCTACGCCGATGAGCTGGGCATTGCCATTGGCAAGCTCACCGGCAGCACTCGCACGAAGGACCGCCGCGTGCTGCACGAGGCCCTGCGCGACGGCTCGCTGCACATGCTGGTGGGCACCCACGCCCTGCTGGAGGACGTGGTGCAGTTCCGCAACCTGGGCCTGACGATTATGGACGAGCAGCACCGCTTCGGGGTGGCGCAGCGCTCGAAGTTGTGGCAGAAAAACCCGCACATCATCCCGCACGTGCTGGTGATGACGGCCACGCCCATTCCGCGCACGCTGGCCATGACGCTGTACGGCGACCTCGACGTGAGCGTGATTGACGAGCTGCCCGCCGGCCGCAAGCCCATCGTGACGGTGCACCGCTTCGATGCCAACCGCCTGAAAGTGTTCGAGTTTATCCGGGAGCAGGTGAAGATTGGCCGGCAGGTATACATCGTGTATCCGCTGATTGAGGAGTCGGAAACGATGGACTATAAGGACCTGACCGACGGCTACGAAAGCGTGAGCCGGGCGTTTCCGGAGTTCCAAATCAGCATTGTGCACGGGCGCATGAAGGCCGATGAGAAGGACTACGAGATGCAGCGCTTCATCAAGAAAGAAACCCAGATTATGGTGGCCACCACCGTTATTGAGGTAGGCGTGAACGTGCCCAACGCCTCCGTGATGGTGATTGAGAGCGCCGAGCGGTTCGGCCTCTCGCAGCTGCACCAGCTGCGCGGCCGCGTGGGCCGCGGGGCCGACCAGAGCTACTGCATTCTGATGACGGGCTTCAAGCTAAGCAAGGATGCCCGTACCCGCCTCGAAACAATGGTACGCACCAACAATGGCTTCGAAATTGCCGACATCGACCTGAAGCTGCGCGGCCCCGGCGACCTGATGGGCACCCAGCAAAGCGGCGTGCTGGACCTGTTGATTGCCGACCTGGCTAAGGATGGCCGCATCATGAGCGAAAGCCGGGCGGCCGCTCAGACTATTCTGGCCAAAGACCCCAACCTGAGCAGCCCGGCCAACGCGGCCATCCGCCAGCACATTGAAAGCCTGCCCGCCACGGCCGTGAACTGGAGCCGGATTAGCTAGCAAGAAGAACCCCAAAGGTTTGGGGCCGGGCAAAAAAACGACTTTCGAGAAGTCGTTCTTCAAACTGGCTAGAACAGTTCGGCAACAAGGCCGCTACCGCTACGCTGCGGCTGGTTTTGTGCCTTTGCTTCTGGCACGGGCTCCGAAGTGAGCACCTGATGGACCAGGACGACCGAGCCATTGTTGATAGCAGCCGGAGTAGCCTGCGCCGCGGCAGACAGAGCAGGCTGCTTGGCCAAACGGCCGCCAACAATGAGTGCGGACAAAAGCGCAAGCTTAAACAGAGATTTCATAATAATAGTAAATATCGCGACGGTAAAGATACAACGCAACTGAATTCTGTTCAATGAAATCGTTCAAAACCCTACTTGGCTCGACCAAATATACCGGTTAGTGGGTTGAAGCAGCAGGCAATTTACTTCGACGCTGGGTGGCTTTGGTTGGATATATTTACCATCTGCAAAGTAAACGGCTCCGCTTTACGGGGGTGGCCACTTAAGTGTTATGGTTCAGATATGTTTTTGTTAGTTCCCCGGCGGCGCTTAGCCATAATCCGGCTAAAATAGCGCTGGCAAGAGCCGGATTGGGTACTTTTGAGCACCTTCCTGCTTTCTGTTTTTCTTTTTATGACGAATCGACGCCAAAATTTTATAGCCCACTTTGCCCTAGCGCTGAGTTTATTGGGTGGTACGCTACCCACCGCCCCGGCCCGGGCCCAAAAGGTGAAGTCGGCCCCCTTCAGCTACCTCCCCGAGCAGGGCGCTGACCGCTACGACATGCGCGTGCCCCGCAAAACCCTGTCCCTGGCCGATGGCACGGGCTTCGTGGTGCTGGCCCACCAGAGCTCGGGCAGCTACTCGGTGGAGCGCTACGACGCCGACCTGAAGAAGCAGTGGAGCACGACCATTCCCATTGCGCCCGGCGAAACGATGGAGGCTTTCGGGCGCGGCGCGCAGCAGGCACTGGTGGTGCTGCACCACAAAGATGATAATGGCCAGAACCTGACGCTGGTACCCGTGAGCCTGCAGAGCGGCCAGAAAGCCGCCCCCAAAATGCTGATGGCCGTGGCCCCGCGCGACCGCCGGCCGGGCGTGAGCATCTCGCCCGATGGCTCACGTATACTGGCCTTCCGCTACTTCACCCGCGAGCAGCAGGTGAAGAGCATGGCCGCTACCCTCTTCGACCAGAGCGGCACTAAAATTGAAGAGAAAAACTACGATTTCCGGGCGCTGGGCGACTTTTTTTCGCCGGCCGTGCACGTGGCCAACGACGGCACGCAGTACGTCACGCTCATCAGCGAGGGCATGAAGAAGCTGACGGTGCGCCGATACCCGGCCGGGGCTTCTACCGAAATCAAGGTGCTGGGCGTGCCGGTGGGCGGCACCTTTGGCGGCAAGGCCGTGACGGTGCGCGACGCGAAGTTTACGGTGCTCGGCGACGGCAGCCTGTACGCCGCCGCCCTGTGCGCCGACTACGCTACCGGCGAATACTACAGCCTGAAAGTGGTGAAGTTCGACTTCAATGGCACCGGCGACATGAAGTTTTCGCCCGAGTTTCGCTTCACGCCCGAGTACCTGGCCGAAGTGGCCAAAGCCAACGGCTCCAATGCAAGGCGCCTCGACGACGTGTACCTGGCCGAGTTGCTCCTCACCCCCGAAAAACAGTTGGTCGTGATAAGCGAGAAGCATTTTGAGGAAGGCGGCAGCGAGGCCCCGGTGCACGCCCGCGAGCTGCACCTGTTCGGCTACAATGAATATGGCGCGCCCACCTGGCACAACATCGTGGCCAAGGACCAGGTGGCCCCGGCCATCGACAGCTACACCGGCATCGGCTTTCGGGCAACTGTATTCGGCAATACGGTGCAGCTGCTCACCCTCGAAAACATCAACAAGAAATCGGACCTCTACCTGCGCCGCGTGAACGCCCAGACCGGCGTCGTCAGCGCTCCCGAGCGCCTGAAGCTGAACGTAGCCGACGACCAGCAGCTGGCTTACGTGAAGGATTTCAGCGCCTGGCTCAACGAGAAAACCATCATCGGCGTGAGCCGGCCGAGCAAGAAATCGGCAGCGCTGCAGCTGGGTAAGATTGTGGTGAAATAAGGCGGAGTACCGCCCAGGAGCACAAAGGGCCGCCCCCATTAAGGAGCGGCCCTTTTCGTCGTCCACAGAATCCGTGAAATCCGTTAAAACTCGTGCTAATCCGTGATTTAGAGAGCGTACTCGTTGGCCTCAATCAGCTTGGCGGCGATGCGGCGGCGCGATTCTTTCACGTTGAGGAGCTCCGTTTTGGTGAAGCGCTTGAGGCCCATGAGCAACAGACGCTGCTCGTCGCCCTCGGCCATGCTGCCGATGGCATCCTTGGCGGCTTTCTCCACCAGGTCCACGGCGTCGGCCAGGTACACGCGGGCGATATCGGCCTCCATGGCCAGCGCCTCGGCACCCTTCACCGAAGCCTCTTTCTCCACGCGGAGGATGGTGCTCTCGGCGATGTACACCTTGATGCTCATGTCGGCGATGTTCATCAGCAGCTCCTGCTCTTTGGCAAGGGTGGCGGTGAACTTCTGCACGGCCGAGCCGGCCACCATCAGGATGGCCTTTTTCAGGTTGGCAATGGTTTTCAACTCCTTGCTGAACAGACCGGTTTCCTCGTCCTGGCTCATGCTCGGGATGCTCAGCAGCTCCTGCTGCACGGCCTGGGCGGGGCCCATCAGGTCGATTTCGCCCTTCAGGCCCTTCTTCAGAATCATGTCAACGGCCAGCAGACGGTTGATTTCGTTGGTGCCTTCGAAGATGCGGTTGATGCGGGCATCGCGGTAGGCGCGGTCCATCGGGTAGTCGGCCGAGAAGCCGTAGCCGCCGAAAATCTGCACGCCTTCATCCACCACGTAGTCGAGCACTTCCGAGCCTTCCACCTTCAAAATGGCGCACTCCACGGCAAACTCGCGGGCCGCGCCCAGCAGGGCTTCGTTAGCGCCTTTGCCTTCGGCCATGAGCTGCTGCTCCATGCGGTAGATGTCGGCACCCGCGCGATAAATAGCCGATTCCACGGCGTAGAGGCGGATAGCCTGCTGCGCCAGCTTGTAGCGAATCGCGCCAAACTTCGAAATCGGCATCTTGAACTGCACCCGCTCGTTGGCGTATTTCACGCTTTGGGTAGCGGCACCCTTGGCCGCGCCCAGACAGGCGGCGGCCAGCTTGATACGGCCGATGTTCAGCACGTTGAAGGCGATGAGGTGGCCTTTGCCAATCTCGCCCAGCACGTTCTCCTTGGGCACCTGCGCATCGGTCAGGAACACCTGGCGGGTGCTGCTGCCCTTGATGCCCATCTTGTGCTCCTCGTTGCCGAGGCTCAGGCCTGGGGTCGATTTCTCGACGATGAAGCCGGTGAACTTGTCGCCGTCAATCTGGGCAAATACGATGAACACGTCGGCGAAGCCGGCATTGGTAATCCACATTTTCTGGCCGTTCAGCACGTAGTGCGTGCCTGCGGCGTTGAGGACGGCTTTGGTTTTGGCTCCCAGCGCGTCGGAACCCGAGCCGGGCTCGGTGAGGCAGTAGGCGCCCATCAGGGTGCCATCGGTGAGGCCGGGCAGGTACTTGGCCTTCTGCTCGTCGTTGCCGAAGTATAGGATAGGTAGCAGGGCAATGCCGGTGTGAGCCGCGAAGGCTACCGGGAACGAGTGGCCGCCACCCACGCCTTCGGTCACGCGCAGGGCGGTGGGGAAGTCCATATCGAGGCCACCGAACTGCTCGGGCACGCTCACGCCGAACAGGCCAAGCTGGCCGGCTTTCTCCATTAGGCCGCGCATGAGGCCTTCCTCCTGGTTATCGAGGCGCTCGAGCAGGGGCGAAACCTCCGTCTGCACGAAGTCGACGCACGTCTGGTGCATCATGTTCTGCTCCTCGGTGAAGTCGGCCGGGGTGAAGACGCTCTGGGCATCGGTCGGCTTGATGATGAATTCGCCGCCCTTCAGGCTGGCTTGCTGCGTTACTTCCATGACGTTGGGGGTGGGGTGTGGAGTTGAAAAGTGTTAGGCTAGCCTACTAATTAGAGAAACAGCGAGCCGGCAGATTTGTGTTGCAAGATACAAAAAATATGTTAGGCACGCCTACTACTTTAACGAAAGAAAACCCCGGTTGCGCGGGGTTTTCTTTCGATTCAGAACGCCATGCTGAGCGTAGCCGAAGCATCTCGCTTGCATCGTTGAACGATTGAGCTCCTGCTGCACGCGAGATGCTTCGGCTGCGCTCAGCATGACGTTCTTTTTAGCGACGATACAACAAGCTACTTCAGCAGCTCGTAGATGCCGGCGACGCCCTGGCCGCCGCCTACGCAGGCCGTGACCATGCCGTACTTCTTGCCGCGCTCGCGCAGCTCGTCGAAGAGCTGGATGCTGAGCTTGGCACCGGAGCAACCCAGCGGATGGCCAAGGGCAATGGCACCGCCGTTCACGTTCAGCTTCTCGGGGTCGATGCCGAGCTCGCGCACCACGGCCAACGACTGCGAGGCGAAGGCTTCGTTGAGCTCGAACAGGTCGATGTCGTCGAGCTTCAGGCCAGCTTGCTTGAGGACTTTCGGCACGGCCTTGATGGGACCCATGCCCATGATGCGCGGGTCGACGCCTTCGGTGGCGTAGTTCACCATGCGGGCGATGGGCTCCAGGTTCAGTTCCTTCACCATGCGCTCCGACATCACCAGCACGAAGGCTGCGCCATCGGAAGTTTGGGAAGAGTTGCCGGCAGTCACGCTGCCGTTGGCGGCGAACACGGGGCGCAAGCGGCCCAAGGCTTCTACCGAGGTGTCGGCGCGGGGACCTTCGTCGGTATCCACTACGTAGGTGCGGTTTTTCTTCTTGCCGGTGGCGGCGTCCACGTAGGTTTCCTCCACCGTCACGGGCACGATGCTCTTGGCGAACTTGCCAGCCTGAATGGCTTTGATGGCCTTCTGGTGCGAGTTGTAGGAGAATTCGTCCTGGTCCTGGCGACTGATTTTGTAGTCGTTGGCCACGGCTTCGGCCGTCAGGCCCATGCCCATGTAGTAGTCGGGGTGCTTCATGGCCAGCGCGTAGTTGGGCACGGTTTTCCAGCCCACGGTGGGCACCATGCTCATGCTCTCGGTGCCGCCCGCGATGATGCAGTCGGCCATGCCGGCCGAGATTTTACCCACGGCCATAGCAATAGTCTCCACGCCGGAGCCGCAGTAGCGGTTCACGATGAGGCCGGGCACGTTGATGGGCAGGGCCAGCAGCGAAATCAGGCGGCCCATTTGCAGGCCCTGTTCGGCTTCGGGCACGGCGTTGCCGACGATGACGTCATCGATGCGCGTGGGGTCGAGGGCGGGCACTTCGGCCACGAGGTGCTTGATGACAGCGGCGGCGAGGTCGTCGGGCCGGGTGAAGCGGAAGCCGCCGCGCGGGGCTTTGCCCACGGCCGTGCGGTAGCCGGCTACGATGTATGCGGTGTTGTTCGACATGTTGTTCTGGCGTTAACCTCACCCCCTAGCCCCCTCTCCCGTGGAGAGGGGGAACTAGTTTCTAGCTCTAGTTAACTAACTTTTAAAAAGTTAAAGACTAAATTTTGATGCTCACCCAAAAGACTAAAACTAGAATTAGAAACTAGTCCCCCCTCTCCGCGGGAGAGGGGGCTAGGGGGTGAGGTGACTCGTGAGGTTAATTGCGCAGCGGCTTGCCCGTGGTCAGAATCGACTGAATCCGTTCCAGCGTCTTGCGCTCGCCGCAGAGGCTCAGGAATGCATCCCGCTCCAGGTCCAGCAGGTACTGCTCACTCACTTCGGTGGGGGCACTCAGGTCGCCGCCGCACATCACGTAGGCCAGCTTATCGGCAATGAGCTGGTCGTGGGCCGAGATGTAGTTGCCCTGCTGCATGGCGTACACGCCGGTTTTGAACATGGCCAGCGCGCCCTTGCCGTGCACTTTCACGTTGGTTTTCTGCAGCGGCTGGGTGTAGCCGGCATCGGCCAGGTCGAGGGCGGCGGCTTTGGCCTGGGCAATCACGCGGTTGGAGTTCACCACCACTTCATCGCCCCGGCGCAGGAAGCCCAGGTCGAACGCTTCGGCGGCCGAGGTCGAAACCTTAGCGGTGCTGATGGTCATGTAGGTGTTGCGCAGCAGGTTGAATTCGGGCTCGCCGTCTTCGTACTTGGCGGCCGTGCGCAGAGTCATTTCCTTGGTGCCGCCGCCGCCGGGAATCAGGCCCACGCCGAATTCCACGAGGCCCATGTAGGTTTCGGCGGCTGCTACCACGCGGTCGCAGTGCAGGTTCAGCTCGCAGCCGCCGCCCAGCGTGAGGCCGTGCGGGGTGCCCACCACCGGAATGCTGCTGTAGCGCATCCGCATCATGGCCTGCTGGAACTGCTGAATCATCATGTTCAGCTCGTCGAACTCCTGCTCCAGGGCCTGCATGTACACGAGGCCCAGGTTGGCCCCGGCCGAGAAGTTCGGCGCGTCGTTGCCCACTACGAGGCCGCGGTAGCCGGCTTCGGCCATCTCCACGCCTTTCAGCAGGCCCAGAATCACGTCCTGGCCCAGCGAGTTCATCTTCGAGTGGAACTCCACGTTCAGAATACCGTCGCCGAGGTCGATAACGGAAGCGCCCGAGTTTTTCCAGAGCACTTTGCCGCTGGCGCGCAGGTTGTCGAGGATAATGAAATTCTCCACGCCCGGCACGGCCTGATAGCCTTTCGAAGCGATGTCGTAGAACTGACGCACGCCAGCATCGGTCACTTTGTAGAACGAGGTGTGGCCGGCGGCGGCCATTTCCTCCACCCACGAAGCCACGGTGCGGCCGGCCGCTTTGGCCAGGTCGATACCGGCCTGCACGCCCAGCGCGTCCCAGGTTTCAAACGGGCCCATTTCCCAGCCGAAACCGGCACGCAACGCGTCGTCGAGCTTGAACAGTTCGTCGGAAATCTCGGGAATGCGGTTGCTCACGTAGGCAAACAGGCTGCCGAAGCTCAGGCGGTAGAACTCGCCGGCCTTGTCCTTGCCCGCCACCAGCACCTTGAAGCGGTCGGCCAGCTTCTCGATGGTTTTGGTCATCTCCAGCGTGGCAAATTTCACCTTCTGGCTCGGCTTGTACTCCAGCGTGTTCAAATCCAGCGCGTGGATTTCCGACTTGCCGCCTTCGCCTTTCACTTTCTTATAGAAGCCCTGGCCGGTTTTATCGCCCAGCCACTTGCTTTCGCCCATTTTCTTCACGAAGTCGGGCAGCACGAATACGTCTTTGGCTTCGTCGTTGGGCAGGCCCTGGGCCAGGCCGTTGGCTACGTTGATGGTCGTATCCAAACCCACCACGTCGGACGTACGCAGGGTGGCCGACTTGGCGTGGCCAATCACCGGGCCGGTGAGCTTGTCAGTTTCCTCCACGGTCAGGCCCAGCTTCTGCATGGTCTGCATAGCGTCGAGCAGGGCGAACACGCCCACGCGGTTAGCGATGAAGCCGGGGGTGTCCTTGGCCAGCACCACCGTTTTGCCCAGGTACAGGTCGCCGTAACGTTGCAGGAATTTCAGCACTTCCGGCTTGGTGTCCGGGGTCGGGATAATTTCCAGCAGCTTCAGGTAGCGCGGCGGGTTGAAGAAGTGCGTGCCGGCGAAGTGCTGCTTGAAATCCTCCGAGCGCCCCTCGGCCAGCAGGTGAATCGGAATGCCCGAGGTGTTGCTGGTAATCAGCGTACCCTTTTTGCGGAACTGCTCCACCCGCTCGTAGAGGGTTTTTTTAATGTCGAGGCGCTCAATCACGACCTCAATCGTCCAGTCGCAGGTAGCGATTTCCTTGAGGTTGTCGTCGAAGTTGCCGGTTTTAATGCGGCTGGCGTCGGCCTTGCGGTAGAGCGGCGAAGGATTGGCAACGATTGCAGCCTGTAGCGCGGCATTCACGATGCGGTTCTTCACCGCCGGCGCGTCGAGTTTGAAGCCCTTCTTCTCCTCGTCGGGCAGCAGCTCTTTGGGGGCGATGTCGAGCAGTAGCACCTGCACGCCGATATTGGCGAAGTGGCAGGCAATGCGCGAGCCCATAACGCCGGAGCCGAGCACGGCAACTTTCTTGATGGTTCGATTCATAGTGTTTTTAAACTGTCATTCTGAGCTTGCGAAGAACCTTATCACGTTCGCCTCGCAATGAGTAAATGAACGAATTCTGACAAAAGCAGCCGTGATAAGTTGCTTCTTTTGTCAGCATGACAACATGTTAGCCTACCGCTCGGCGGCCGACATCTCGGCCGTCAGCGTGCGGAGCACAAAATCTTCGAAAAGGGTTTTGCCCTCAATCATACCCGTAATCTGGGCCGACACCTTGAAGAAGGTATCCAGTTGGCTCTGCGAGATTTTCTCGCGGATTTTCAGGTTGAAATGGCGCACCGTCTGGCGCGAAACCTCCTTTTTCTCCAGGCCCAGCGGGGTGAGAAAAATGCGCACCGAGCGTTTATCCACCGAGTCGGCCTGCTTATAAATAAGGCCTTTTTCCTCCATGCTCCGCAGGATGCGGGTGAGGCTGCGGGTTTCGAGGCCCAGTAACGGGGCAATTTTGGTAGCCGGCGTGCCGCGCTCCTGGTCAATGTTCAGCAGCACGAAGCCGATGCTGGTGGTGATATCGTTCTGCGCGGCCTGGGTGTTATACATCCGCGAAATCGCGTGCCAAGCCACTTTAATATTATAATCGACGGTTTCTTCGGGTTTCATAAGCGGACTGATAGTGCGGTAAACTTACGAAAAAAATAGTAGGCTTGCATAACAGTTATCAAAACGATAGCGCGGAGACCCGATCTGGCGACAGGACCGGATCAACGCGATCAATCTGCACTTTA
>JANNDE010000332.1:0-4758 GCA_031387395.1 Hymenobacter sp. | reverse complement strand
TATCAAGTCGGAACGAGTCGTTCGAACGTGATAAGGTCCTTCGCTCCGCTCAGGATGACATGTTTTAACCCTGACCCTCCCACCCCCATGTTCAAAAAAATACTCATCGCCAACCGGGGCGAAATTGCCCTGCGCATTATCCGCACTTGCAAGGAAATGGGCATCAAAACGGTGGCCGTGTACTCGACTGCCGACCGAGAAAGCCTGCACGTGAAGTTCGCCGATGAGGCCGTGTGCATTGGCCCGCCCGCCTCGAAAGACAGCTACCTGAGCATGCCCAACCTGATTGCGGCCTGCGAAATCACCAACGCCGACGCCATCCATCCTGGCTACGGCTTCCTTTCGGAGAATGCGGAGTTCTCGCGCATCTGCGCCGAAAACGGCATCAAGTTCATCGGGGCCTCGCCCGAGATGATTAACCAGATGGGTGATAAGGCCACGGCCAAGGCCACTATGATTAAGGCCGGCGTGCCGGTGGTGCCGGGCTCAGTGGGCCTGCTCGAATCGGTGGAGCAGGGCAAAAAGCTGGCGAACAAAATCAAATACCCCGTCATCATCAAGGCCACGGCCGGCGGCGGCGGGCGTGGCATGCGCATTATTCACGGCGACGACGAATTCCAGAAAGCCTGGGACGATGCGCGCACGGAATCGAAAGCCGCGTTTGGCAACGACGGCATGTACCTGGAGAAGTACGTGGTGCAGCCGCGCCACATCGAGGTGCAGATTGTGGGCGACCAGTTCGGGCACGTCTGCCACCTGTCGGAGCGCGACTGCAGCATTCAGCGCCGCCACCAGAAACTGGTGGAGGAAGCGCCGTCGCCATTTATGACGGACGCGCTGCGCGAGAAAATGGGTAAGGCGGCCATCGCGGGCGCTTCGGCCATTGGCTACGAGGGTGTGGGCACGATTGAGTTTCTGGTGGATGCCAACCGCGATTTCTACTTCATGGAGATGAACACCCGCATCCAGGTGGAGCACCCGGTGACGGAGGAAATCATCAACTACGACCTCATCAAGGAGCAAATCAAGGTGGCGGCGGGCATCCCGATTTCGGGCAAAAACTACTTCCCTAAGATGCACGCCATGGAGTGCCGCATCAACGCCGAGGACCCGCGCAACAACTTCCGGCCCGCGCCCGGCAAAATCACCACGCTGCACATCCCCGGCGGCCACGGCGTGCGCGTGGATACGCACGTGTACGCGGGCTACACCATCCCGCCCAACTACGACTCGATGATTGCCAAACTCATCACCGTGGCCCAGACCCGGGAGGAGTGCATCGTGAAGATGAAGCGCGCCCTGAGCGAGTTTGTGGTGGAAGGCGTGAAAACGACCATCCCCTTCCATCTGGCGCTGATGGATAACGAGGATTTTAAGGCCGGGGATTTTACGACGGCTTTTCTGGAGCAGTCGTTCGATTTCTCGACGATTTAGGGGGTTGAAGCAGTGAAGAAGGCCGGTTTTGCAACCGGCCTTTTTTGTTTGACCGAACGGCTTGCCGTTGCTTTCCGTTATCTTGGCACTATGCAACCGCACATTCTCACTATCCCCGACGACAATGTTTACGAGCAGCTGGTGCAACTAGCGGCGTCGGCCGGGCTGCACATCGCTGCCAATGGGCTGGTTTCAAAGCCCGAAACCCCGAAACGTAGCCGCGAGGAATTGTTGGCCATTATCCGCCGGGGCGGGGATGGGTTGAGCATTCCCGACCCGCTGACCTGGCAGCGCGAGCAGCGCGACGACAGCGACCTACCGTTTTATCGGCTGAATAGTTCTGTTGACTAACCATTGTGCTCTATTATCTCCTCGACAGCAACGCGCTGATATATTCGGCTAACCCAGCCGCTGCCTACGACCGATTGCGTAATTTACTGACTGATTCTCTAGCTGAATGCACAGCTTCGGCCATTAGCATGGTGGAAGTATTAGGATTTTCCCGCCTCACCCCGCGCGACCAGACAGTACTCGAGGCTACTTTTGAAGCCTTGGAAATTATTCCTGTAACTGCGGCCATTATTGCGGCGGCGGTTGCCTTGGGCCGACAGTTTGGCCTGAAAGCAGCCGATGCGATAATTGCCGCTACAGCCTTGGGAGCGGGATGTATGCTCGTTTCGGCCGATACGCACTTTTTGCGGGTTCCGGGGCTAACGGTCCTTCACCCGCTGACTGTTTCTTGATTAACTCTTTTACAAATGCGCCATTGGGTTCCTCGCCGGGTTTACCGGTTGCTGGTCACGTCATTCGTTACCGCCCTAACCCTCACCTCCTGTGCCGATTCCTGCAACGGCAGCATCGAAACCACGGTGCTGTTTGCCAAGCCGGGGCCGAAGGGCGTGGGCCGCAACATTTACGTGGACGTGGTGAACAAACCCGACCTGGGCATCAAAAAAACGCTGCTATATGAGGGCAAGGAATTCGGCACCTTCCCGCACGTCGTTATCATCAACGACCCCACCAGCCGCTTCGCGTCGAACCGCACCATCTGCTTCTCGAAGTTTAAACAGAACGCGGCGGAAACGGGTGGAGACCTGGCGGAGGAAGGGCTGCCGGAAATCACGGTGACGGAATAGCGCCGCGCGTGCAACCCCGTGCCGATGGCCACGACTCCTGCCCCGGAATCGTGGCCATTTTTTCTTTCCTCCTGATGCGTTTTATATGTTTTATTGGCGGGCTGCTGCTGCTGGCCCTGCCACTCCCAGGTGCAGCCCAAATCACGACACCGCTGCCCCGCCCGGTGCGCGATTCGGCCTTTGCCGTGCACCAGCTATTCAAAAAGCACCGCCACGCGGCCGAGGGAGCCCTGGGTACCGGGGCCGCCAGCATCGTTGGCATGCTATCCAGCGCGGCGCGGGGCGAACGCGAGCTGGTGGGCGTGAATGCCCTGGTGACGGTGGTTTCGACGGTGGTGGGGCTGCGGCAGGCCCTGCGCTACGGCTCCGACCGTGAGCTGCTCATCGTGCGCCAGTACGAACAGGGCTGGCCCCTGCCGCCGGAAGTGCGCCGGCGGTTGAAACCGAAGTATTTCCGGGCGATGAATTAGCCCGCAGCTGGGAGTGGTGGCGAGCGATAAGGCGCGTTGCAAGTAGGTCTTATCGGGTTCGGATTTAGGCCAGTCGGGAGCCGGCAATGCCTTCGAAACCCAGCAATGGCTAAAAGCAGCGGGGGCGTTCGGCTTTCTGGCTACCTTTGCGGCACCAACCGCAAGGTCAGCGCTAGCTAAACTCCCACCCCACCTCTCATTACCCCCAATACCCCTCCTTACCTATGGCACGAGTGGAAATGACGATGCCCAAGATGGGCGAATCCATCATGGAAGGCACCGTCCTGAAATGGCTTAAACAAGTTGGCGACGCAATTGAGCAGGACGAATCCGTGCTCGAAGTGGCCACCGACAAAGTGGATACCGAAGTGCCAGCCATCTACGCCGGCGTGCTGACGGAAATTCTGGTGCAGGAAGGCCAGGTGGTGGCCGTGGGCGCGCCCATTGCCATCATGGAAACCGATGCCGCCGTCGCTGGCGCGGCTGCCCCGGCGGCTGCTCCGGCCGCGCCGCAGGCCGCCCCCGCGCCTTCCAGCAACGGCAGTGCCGTGCCCTACGTGCCCGAAGCCTCCGCGCCTGCAGCGGCCCCGGTAGCTGGCGCCGAGCATCAGCCCGGCCGCTTCCTCTCGCCGCTGGTGCTGAGCATCGCCCGCGAAGAAGGCGTGAGCATGAGCGACCTCGAATACCTGCCCGGCACCGGCAAGGAAAACCGCGTAACCAAGAAGGACATTCTGGATTACGTTGCCGCCGGCAAGCCTGCGTTCACGGCTGCTGCCGTAACGGCTGCTCCGGCTGCCACGCCAACTGCCCCGCAGCCGCAAGCTGCTCCGGCTGCCCCTGCTCCTGTTGCGGCAACTGCTCCGGCAGCTTCGGCCAGTACCAAGCCGGCCCCAAGCGTGAGCGGCGGCCAGGAGTTGATTGAGATGGACCGCATGCGCAAGATGATTGCGCAGCGCATGGTGGACTCGGTGCGCATTTCGCCCCATGTCACCAGCTTCGTGGAGGCCGACGTGACGGACATCGTGAACTGGCGCAACAAACACAAGGACGGGTACAAGAAGCGCGAGGGCGAAAACCTCACCTTCACCCCCATCTTCATCCAGGCCGTGGCCCGCGCCATCCAGGATTTCCCGCTGATTAACGTGTCGATTGATGGCGACTACATCATCAAGAAGCGCGACATCAACATCGGCGTGGCCGTGGCCCTGCCCTCGGGCAACCTGATTGTGCCGGTCATCCACAACGCCGACCAGCTCAACCTCAACGGCCTGACCAAGAAGGTGAACGACCTGGCTGCCCGCGCCCGCATCAACAAGCTCACCCCCGCCGACCTCGAAGGCGGCACCTACACCCTCAGCAACGTGGGCTCGTTTGGCAACGTGATGGGCACGCCCATTATCATGCAGCCGCAGGTGGCCATCATGGCCGTGGGGGCCATCAAGAAGAAGCCAGCCGTGATTGAGACACCGCAGGGCGACCTCATCGGCATCCGTCACTTCATGTTCCTGAGCCACAGCTACGACCACCGCGTGGTCGACGGCTCGCTCGGTGGCATGTTCGTGCGCCGGGTGGCCGATTACCTGGAGCAGTTCGACCCGAACACGGCGATTTAAGGTCAGTTCCGACTATTTAAAGAACGTCATGCTGCGCGCAGTCGAAGCATCTCTACCGCACAAGTAACTCCTTTATTATTGCACGCGAGATGCTTCGACTGCGCG
>JANNDE010000326.1:0-8653 GCA_031387395.1 Hymenobacter sp. | reverse complement strand
AACACGGCTGCGGGTTTCTTGGATGTGACCCCGCCGAACGGGCAGACGAGTCATAAAACGAACTCGCGGCAAGGCCCGTCGTTTTGCGAAGCCCCTTGGGATCAGCTGCCGCCAGGGCTTTATCGTTGGGGCCGGTTCCCGGCAGCCTCTGGCCGGCAGGCCGATGGGGCAAAGCCAGCAGCGTCGTAGCCGCTGGTCAGGTTATCAGGAGGCCAGTGGCGAGGCTCTGGATTTGTTATTCAGCTCATTATTCCTGTTTGGAACCGGACAGCTAACTGTTCAAACAGGCTGAATCCCGCCTCCGGAGTGCGCTATTTGCGATGGCAAGCGGCGGTTTAGTTCTGCCCGCTGTGCTGGGGCTCCAGCATTTCTTCCACGATTTTCTTGTTGAAGGCCGGGATGTCCTCCGGCTTGCGGCTGGTGATGAGGCCGTGGTCAGACACCACTTCGGAATCTTCCCAGTGGGCACCGGCGTTTTTGAGGTCGGTGTGCAGGCTGGGCCAGCTGGTCATACGCTTGCCGCGCACTACGTCGGCCTCAATCAGCGTCCAGGGGCCGTGGCAGATGGCGGCCAGGACTTTACCCGAGCCGGTAAACTCCTTCACAAAGGCCACCACGTCCTTATCCGTGCGCAGGATATCGGGGTTCATCTGGCCGCCGGGCAGCACGAGGGCGTCGTAGTCGGCCGGCTTGGCATCGGTGATGACTTTGTCGACATCGACCTTGCTGCCCCAGTCCTTTTTGGGGCCATCCCAGCCCTTGATGGAGCCGCTTTTGAGGGAGATGACGTGCGTTTCGGCCCCTTCGTCTTCGAGGTATTTCTTGGGCTCGTCGAGTTCGGCCTGCTCGAAGCCGTCGGTGGCAATGATGGCAATTTTCTTGCCCTTAAGTTTGTCGCTGCTGAAAAAGCTCATCGTGTTTGGGGAAGTAAGAAGTGTGCAACCGGAAGGATGCCCGGCTGCCTGTGTTTACGCCCGGCCCGGGTTTGGGTTGGCTCAACA
Organism: Hymenobacter sp.; assembly: GCA_031387395.1. Classification (GTDB taxonomy): domain Bacteria; phylum Bacteroidota; class Bacteroidia; order Cytophagales; family Hymenobacteraceae; genus Hymenobacter. The sequence goes on along the minus strand of JANNDE010000326.1, from coordinate 7,652 downwards.
TTTGGGCTTTTCGCGCACCCGGGCGGTCCCGCCCGTCGCCCGCAGTCGGCGGCCAGGGCCCATTGGTCGGTTGCTACGCGCCAATGGCCGACTTGTGCGTTACCCAGCCGCGCCGCTGAACACCTTTGGGCCTGCGCCCCACCCAACGAACTTCCGCCATGCTCGCCTCCGCCACCCGCCGCTTCTCTTCGCTGCTGCCCCGTTTGCTGGGCCTCATGCTACTGGCCCTGCTCGGGCGGCTGGTGGCAATGGGCGCGCAGGCTCAGTCGGGTCCCGGCACCCTCGCCCGCACCGGGCCGGCCCCCGCCACCCAAGGCACGCCGCTGCCGTAGCGGTTGGCGCTGGCTGCTACTACTTATGGCAACGGCCCGCCTGGAGATTCCAGGCGGGCCGCTTTTTGGTTTTGTTAAAACCCAGGAATCTAGGCTCTACTCTGCTCCAGGAGCTTCGTGATGGTATGGCGCACTCTGTCCGACGACAGGTAACTCTGCAAGATTTGTTCATAATCCCCTAACGTATTACAGTCCTTCGAAACCTCTTCAATGCAATTGAATACCGTCGCGCCGTATCCCATCAGGTCGTATGTAACCTCAATAACTGATAATTTATAATACCCAAGCGCAGGAGCAATTATGTTTAACGCCCCCCTTATTTTTCCCGGGAATGTAGATGTTTCAACCTCTCCTTCGAGAACTCCGCGGTAATGAGTTGTAACAACTTCGGCTTGCTCGCGCAGAATGGAAAGATACGTGGCCTTTACTTCTGGTACTTGGGGTAGCGCTCCCCATAAGTTAGTAGCTGACAGGGACTCAAAGAATGACAAGTAGTGGTAAATGGTCGGAGGCTTTTTTCTTGTCAGGAACGCCTTTTGCGTTAAGCAACGCAGTTGCACCCGCCGAAGTTAAAACCCGGACGCTCGTTGACTTAAAATTACGCAGCAAATCGGGTCGGAGCAGTACTTGGTCGAAAGTGTGCCAATAGTGCCTATCGACCGCACCTTCAAAATAATAGGTCCCAGGTGGGCCGGGACTTTCATCACCCAACAAGCTCCACATCGGATTACAGAAAAAATACCGGGAAGCACCGTACAAAATTCGCTGACCGCCTTTTTTCGCAATGAGTTTGCGGTCCATTACAGCATGAAAGCCCTCAGCACTTATCATACCGCTTTCGAAGGGGTCCATATTGAAATCACCAATGACCACAGTACGTCGATGATTGACGTGCTGCTCAATTGCATCTAAGCTTCGACGTGTCCGACCAGCCATTTGGGTCTGCTCACCTCCACTCAGATGCTGCTTGCTGAGCAAGTGTAGCCCTACCAATAACAAATCTGGCCCCTCAAAAGGAGTCAACCTATAAAAGCCAACCCGCCCATTTCGTTCCGTTACCAATTCTTCTAAAGCTATTTCCTTCAGTACCGTCGGAGGCCGCGTCAGCACAACTATTCCCTGTGTTGGCGTTGTCACGAAACGATATACCACGGATTTTTGCGCAGAATTTAACCTCTCTATGAATTGAGCAACAGGAGCTGGGCACTCGGCTAGAATGATAACGTCAGGGCAATGCTCATTGGCCAATAGTGCCAATAAACCATCCAAAGGCTTTTTATAGATATTCCAAAACAACAGTTTTATCATCTTTTCTTTCCCCTATTTCCCCACCACCCCATCCAGCCGCTTTTTCACGTCCGCCGGCACCGTCACCGGCACCTCCTGCCGGGCCACGCCGGGGCCGCTGAAGACCACCGTGTAGTCGCCCGCCGGCACGGGCAGAGCGTAGCGGCCCTCGGCGTCGCTCAGGGTTTCGAGGGGAGCTTTGCCGCCCTGCACCGCCACCGTGACGCCGGGAGCCACGCGGCCGTTGGCCAGCGTGAGGGTGCCGCGCAGGCCTGCCTGGCCGGGGCCGCGCACCAGGCCCAGCAGGTACTCGGTCTGGAAGCGGCGGGCCGTGTCGGGCTGGCGGCGGAAGATGCGCTGGGCATCACGGTTCAGCTTCTGGTAGGCGTCGTAGAGGGCACGGTTGGCGTCGTGCTGGGCGGTGGTACCCGGCGAGGCTGTGCCTTCCGGCTGCTGGCGCGCGGTTTCAGCCGCGCCTGCGCGAGCGGCGGCGTCGGCAAGCGCGTGGGCATCGGCCAGGGCCTGGAGCTGGGCGGTGGCCAACTGGGCCGTGTAGCCGTTTTTGTGGGCGGCGAAGGCGGCCAGGTGGTCGGTATAGGCCTGCCACACCAGGGGCAGCAGCAGGTACAGGTCGCTTTGCGACACCGGGAGGCCGGATTTTGCCATGCTGATTTCAGGGTAGATGAGGTGGGAGCAAATTGCCCGGTGCCAAATGTAGGCGGCGGCGGGCAGCTTCCCCATGGCCAGTGGCTGAACAACGAAATACCCCGGGCCGCTGCCTGGGGGTATTTTTGATTTTCAGGGAACTCCCGACTGGTTGTAGCGGCTGCACCGGCCCGACGGTAGTTGTTGGCCGCTGCCCGTAAGGCACCATTCGCGGAGGCAGCGCATTGGGTGGTGCCTCGTCATGGCACGGCTCGCGGGTGCTTCGTTCAACGTGGGCCGTTCAGCGACGAGCCGCAAGAATGGTGTTTCCACCGCAGGACCGCCTTCACGCACCATCTTTGCGTGCAACGCCCCTGCTCCCCTGCCCGTCCCTCCCGCAATGAAGCCAAACCGACTACTCCCGTGCCTGCTGCTGGCCAGCCTGGCCGCACCCGCCGCCGCCCAGACCACTCCGCTGTACCAGCCGCGCGACATCAAGGCCGCTTTTGCCAAAGGCACCCGCAGCCCCGATGGCCGCCCCGGCCCTAACTACTGGCAGAACCGCGCCCGCTACGATATCACGGTGCAGGCCGCGCCGCCGGCCCGCGACATCCGGGGCCGCGAAACCATCACCTACTTCAACAACAGCCCCGATACGCTGAAGCAGGTGGTGCTGCGCCTTATCCAGAACATTCACCGGCCCGGCGTATCCCGCGATGGTGATGCTTCGCCGGATTACCTCACCACCGGGCTGGTGATTGATACGTTTCGGGTGGCCGGCCAGGCGCGGCCGTTCCAGCCGGGCCAGGGCACCGGCACCATTCAGGGCGTGCGCCTGCCCAAAGCGCTGGCCCCGCACGACTCGGTGCAATTCGCCGTGGCCTGGCACTTCCCGATTTCAGTAGAAAGCGGCCGTGAGGGCATGATTGACCCCACCACCTACTTCCTGGCTTACTTCTACCCGCGCATTGCGGTGTATGACGACTACGCCGGCTGGGACCGCCTGCCCTTCGTGGACAGCAAGGAGTTCTACAACGATTTCAACGACTATACCCTGCGCGTGCAAGCGCCGGCCAACTACCTCGTGTGGGCCACCGGCACCCTGCAAAACCCCAAGCAGGTGCTGCAGCCGGCTGCAGCCAAGCTCCTGGCCAAGTCGATGACCAGCGACGCGGTGCTGCACATCGCCACCGCCACCGATTTGGCCAAAAAGAACATCACCGCCCAGCAGCCCACGAACACCTGGGTCTGGACCGCGAAGGACATCTCCGACGTGACCTTCGGCCTGAGCGACCACTACGTGTGGGACGCCGCCAGCGTGGTGGTGGATGCCAAGGCTAAGCGCCGCGCCAGCGTGCAGGCCGCCTACGCCGATTCGACGGTGGATTTCCGGCAGTCGGTGAAGAACGCGCAGTACGCGCTGGGCTGGTTCTCGAACCCCAATAACTGGCCCGGCGTGGCCTACCCCTTCCCCAAAATGACGGCTTTCCAGGGCTTTGCCGACATGGAATACCCGATGATGGTGAACGACAGCCCGCAGAAGGACCCCAAATTCGCGCAGTTCGTGCAGGACCACGAAATCGCGCACACCTACTTCCCCTTCTACATGGGCATCAACGAAAGCCGCTACGCTTTTATGGACGAGGGCTGGGCCACCACCTTCGAGCTGCTCATCGGCCGCAGTGAGAACGGCCCCCAGGCCGACGAGCTCTACAAGCAGTTCCGGGTGAACCGCTGGATTAACGACCGCTCCACGGCCCAGGACCTACCCATCATCACGCCCAGCAGCGAGCTGCGCGCCGGCTACGGCAACAACGCCTACGGCAAGCCCTCGCTCAGCTATCTGGCGTTGAAAGACATGCTCGGCGACGCCTTATTCAAAAAGGCCCTGCACGAGTACATGAACCGCTGGCACGGCAAGCACCCCATTCCGTGGGACTACTTCAACTCGATGAGCAGCGCCAGCGGCCAGGACCTCAACTGGTTCTTCCACAGCTGGTTCTTCACCAACGGCTACATCGACCTGGCCGTGGGCCCCGTTTCCGGCACCAGCGTCACGGTGAACAACCTCGGCGGCTTCGTCGCGCCCTTCGATATGCTGCTCGAATACACCGACGGCACCCGCGAAACCCTGCACCAGACCGCCGCCGTGTGGCGCACGAATCAGCAGCAAACCGTGATTACGGTGCCCAAAGCCGTGAAATCGGTGAAGCTCGACGGCGGCATTTTCATGGATGCCAACGGGAAGGACAACGTGGCCTCGGCGCGGTAGTGCGCCGGTGTAGAGACGCATCCTTGCGTCTCGTCGTTGAACGAGGACGTTGAGCAATCAGGGTCCGGACGACGAGACACAAGGATGCGTCTCTACACCAGTCAGCCTTCATTATTTAACCCGGGGAAACATTTTGGTAACATAACCAATCTATCCAGCCCTTCCCCACCGTAGATTCGTCAGAAATTCCCGTTTTCACCCATGAGAACGGGAATTTCTATTTCCAATCCAACCGGTTTCTATGCTGCTACTTTTCCTGTTTTTGACGGTGCTGCTCATGTACTCCAATGGGGCCAACGACGATTTTAAGGGTGTGGCCACGCTTTGGGGCAGCGGCACGCTGGCCCACCGGCCGGCGCTGGGGCTGGCCACGCGCTACGGCTTTCCGGCTTTCACCACTCCCGGGCTGGTGGGCAGCATCTACGGCATCGGCCGGGTAAACGGCACGGCCAATTCCTGCGAAATCGCCAGAATCGGCTTGTCGTGGCTGCTCACGCTGCCGGTGGCGGCGCTAATCCGAACCAAAAACTCCAGCAAACAAACAGAAGACTGCAAACAAAACAGCGAATGACGCCTGCGCCGAACTGGTGCCATCTCTCTGAATTAGAGGTGGTTCAGGGGGTGAGGCAAACCGTAAGCACATGAAACACCTCTTCCTATCCCTCCTCTTCCTCCTGCCCCTACTCTCCCGCGCCCAGGTCACGACCAGTGTGTTTGAGGGCACCGTCACCAGCCAGAAGGGTGAGGGCATTCCGGGGGCCACGGTGGTGCTCACCCATGAGCCCACCGGCACGCGCAACGGCACGCAGTCGGATGCCGACGGCAAGTTTTTGCTGAACAACCTGAAGCCCGGCGGGCCCTACACCGCGCAGGTGACCTTCGTGGGCTACACTGCCCAAAGCCGCGATGGCCTGTACCTGAGCCTGGGCAAAGTCACGCGCCAGACCTTCGCCTTGGTCGAAGCCGCCACCGAGCTGGGCGAAGTGACCGTGACCGGCCACCGGGGCGGCCCCTTCGCGGCCGACAAAAACGGGCAGAGCTACCACCTCAGCCGCGAGGCCATTCAGGGCGTGCCCACGGTGAACCGCAGCCTGAGCGACCTCACCAAGCTGATGCCGCAAGGGAACAAAAACTCGTTTGGCGGCACCAATTATCGCTTTAACAACCTGAGCATCGACGGGATGGCCACCAACGACGTGCTGGGCTTTCAGGAGCCGGCGAGTGGGGCAGGCGGCACGGTGGCCTCGGGCACGCCGGGGGCGCTGGCGGGCACCCAGCCCATTTCCATCGATGCCATCGACGAGATGCAGGTGGTGCTTTCGCCGTTTAATGTGAGGCTGGGCAACTTCACGGGGGCCAACATCAACGCCGTGACCAAAAGCGGCACCAACCGCCTGGCCGGCACGGTGTACAGCTTCGCCCGCAACCAGCTGATTACCGGCCGCAGCGTGGACGCTGAGCGCAAGCCGATTGAGAGCTATTATGATATTCAGTCGGGCACCAGCCTGGGCGGGGCCATCATCAAAAACCGCCTGTTCTACTTCGCCAACTACGAAAACCAGCGCCGCGAAGAGCCCGTGCTCTTTGCCCCCGGCGAGCCCGGGGCCATTGTGCCGGTGGCGGTGGCCCAGCAAATCAGCGATAAGCTGAAGAACCAGTACGGCTACGACCCCGGCACGTTTGGGGCGGCCAACATTCAGCGCAACAGCGACAAGTTTCTGCTGCGCCTCGACTATAACATCTCGGACAAGCACCGCCTCAGCCTGCGCGACAACTTCGTGGTGGGCCACGCCGACAACCTCGAACGCTCGGCCAACATTCTGAACTTTGGCAACCAGGGCTTCCGGCACAACAGCCGCACCAACAGCCTGGTGGCCGAGCTCAAAAGTACGTTCGGCGCCCACGTGTCGAACCAGCTGATTGCGGGCCTGAACACCGTGACCGAGAGCCGGACCTACGACGGCCGCATCTTCCCGCACCTCGAAATCAACTACAACACCTCGACCTCGATTTTCGCCGGCACCTACCGCGAGGCGGCCGTGTACGGCTCGGGCCTGAGCACTACGCAGCTGACCGATAACCTCACGATTTTCCGGAACCGCCACACCATCACGCTGGGCACCAGCAACGAGCTAAACAGCATCCAGTACCGCTTCCTGACGGCCTTTAACGGGCGCTGGCAGTACTCGTCGGTCGAGGCCTTTTTGCAAGACAAGCCCAACCGCGTGCGCGGCGTCTATAACATCCAGAACAACGACCCGGACTACAACCGCAGCATTCCGTCGGCCGATTTTCGGGCCTTCCTGCTCAGCGCTTACGTGCAGGACGACTACCAGCTCAGCAACCGCCTGAGCGTGCAGCTGGGCCTGCGCGTGGATATGCAGCTACACCCCGATAAGGTGCCCACCAACCCCGAAGTGGCCCGCAACCCGCAGTTCGACCAGTACCAGAACAAGTTCGGCGGCGTGCCCCAGCTAAACCCGCGCGCCGCATTCAACTACACCCTGAATGAGGCCAACACCGTGCAGTTGCGCGGCGGTACGGGCCTGTTCACGGGCCGCATCCCGTTTGTGTGGTACGCCTACGCGCACTACGTGGCGGGCGACCCTTACCACAACATCGACTACCGGCCCGCCAGCGGCAACGTGCTGCCCATTGCCGAGAACCTGGCTGATTTGCAGTCGAAACAGCCCGGCCTGGCCGAAGTGAACCTGATTGACAACAACTTCAAGCTGCCGCGCGACTGGAAATCATCGCTGGCCGTGGACGTGAAATTGCCTTATGATTTCAGCTTCACGGCCGAGGGGCTGGTGTCAAAAGTGGTGTCGGGGGTGCTGTTCCAGTCCATTAATTTCAAGGATAACAAGGCCACGTTTGCGGGGGCCGACAACCGGCCGTACTTCGCCACCACCGGCAACGCGGCCAAAATCGACCCGCTCTTCACCAACGTGTTTGTGATGGGCAACACGAGCAAGGGCTACAACTACAACGCCACCTTCACGCTGGCCAAGCGCATTCCGAACCGGCTCGATGCCTCGCTGGGCTACTGCTACGGCGTGAGCCGCGACGTGGTGAACGGCGTGCGCGTGTCGCCGGCCGCCAACTACGAGTGGAAC
>JANNDE010000076.1:0-2036 GCA_031387395.1 Hymenobacter sp. | reverse complement strand
CCGGGTGGCCGTAGCCGGCCAGGGCCAGCCCGGGATGGCGGCGCTGGTGCTGCGCGCCCACGAGGCGGCCCGGTGCACACCGGCCACCGCCGCGCCGGGCCGCGTCGCGTTTCCCGATGCGGGCGTACTTGCCTGGCAGGCCGGGGAAGTGGTGTTTCACGACACCAATTTTGCGGAAGTAGTGGCGCGGCTGGAACGCCACTACGGCGTTGCCATCCGGGTGACGGGCGGGCCCGTCACCCGCAAGCGCTACACCGGCCGGTTCCGGCACGAGCGGCTGACCAACGTGCTGGACAGCCTGCGCCACCCCCTGGGCTTCGATTATACAATTGCGGATAAGCAGGTTATCATTCATTTCAACTAAGCCGGCTTATACGGTACGGCTGGCTGTGAGGGGGGCTGGGCAGGCGCGGGCACGGGTTGCCCGGGGCAGCGCCTGGGCGCAAGCGCCGCCGCCCAGTGGCAGGCACCGACTGCTTTTATTGCCGGCTTGCCCTGCCTGGCGGGCCGGCGGGTTTGCCGAGGGCAACGAGGCCATTCCGGCCCTGAACCATGCCGGCTGAACCCGACCAACCGGCTACATTCGGCTACGGCTTTTCGCATGAATCCGGCCGGTCTGAAGACCGTTTTCACGCCCGCCCCGGGGCTGGTTTCCCGCTGGCAGCGGCCGGCGGGCCTGCGCTACGCGGACTAGACGGATAAGGTTCGAATTATTTTTTTGCGGCGCGTGAGTACCGCGCGGGAAGTAGGCCAATTGAAAGAGTGCGGCAGTCCTAAAGCCGCCCACTGCTGCGTTTATCACCCCGCCCAGCTTCGGCCGCTGGCAAAAAGAATCACTACCGCAACGGCTTATTAATCAATATGATAAGTAAGCAGCCAGCATTAAGCAGCCAGTAGCAATACTCTAATGCTATAACAATCAATTGCTTGAATAAAGTCTTGATACTTGTTACTTCTGTCCGGCTACTTAAACCGGTGGTTGATGATGAAATAGCGGCTCAATCCGGCAGACACCAACAACGCCACTACGCTTTTCGCGATTCCCCCCCGGAGTCTGAACATGTTCACCTACAATCAGCCCGCGATGATGCGGCGGTTTCTTATGAGCAAAAATACCCTGAAGGCCTATTTCTATAACGGGGTTGCAAGCGACTTTACGGCGACCAGTACCAACAACCGTACCTGCGAGATGCTGGGCTACGCGATGGACCAAACCTACCTGGAATCCTTTTTAAGGAACACGACGGCTACTGCTGCGGGGCGGCTGCCCCTCGCGGCGGCGACGTATTTTACCACTGCCGCGTGTGGCCCGGCCCCGGGGAGCCTGTTGGCTTCGGCCTCCACCGTCTGCCCTGCTCATGGCCGGGGCACTTCTCCCGCCAGCAGCACGGCCCCGGCCGGCGGCGATGACCTGGGCCGTCTCACGCTGGCCTGGAGCGGCCCCAACGCCAAGCCACTCCCGCCGGCCGACCTCCCGGGCGGTCCGCCGCAGTACCTGGTCACCTCGACCCGACAGGCCCTGGCCACGGCCCCCGGCCCGGAAGCCGCCGCAGCGCTGGCCGTGTACCCCAACCCGGCCCACGGCACCCTGCAGCTGGCTATGACCGTGCCCGAGGCGATGGTCGCTACGGCCACCCTGCTCGATGCCCTGGGGCGCGAAGTATTCCGCCAGGCCCTGGAGCTACGGGCCGGCCTCAACCATCCGGCCCTGTGGCTGGGGGCCCTGCCTTCCGGCACCTACCAGCTCGTGCTGAAGCTGGCCGGCGGCCCCATGCCCTACCTCACGCAAAAAATAGTACTGGAATGAGCCCGTGGGGTGGTCGGAGCCCCGCACCGACCTGCCCCCCCCCCCAACGCGGGGCCTTCCGGCAGCTGGAACTCCGACGCCAACAGGATGGCCACGCCTAGCGCGGTTTTGGGGTTAGTGTACGCTTTTTTAAAAAGTTAAAAGTTGAGAGTTAAAGGTTAAAACGCAGTTTGGCTGAATTTTAACCTTTAACTCTCAACTTTTAACTCTGTACAGAGACATAAAAACG
>JANNDE010000231.1:0-3968 GCA_031387395.1 Hymenobacter sp. | reverse complement strand
ATGGGGGCCTGCGCCTGCTCGGGCGGCATTTTCGACTCCTACTCGGTACTGCAAGGCATCGACCGCATTATCCCGGTCGATGTGTACGTGCCCGGCTGCCCGCCCCGCCCCGAGCAGGTTATCGACGGCCTGATGCGCGTGCAGGACCTGGCCCGCAACGAATCCTTCCGCCGCCGCAACGCCCCCGAATACCAGGCTCTGCTGGCGTCTTACAACATTAAGTAGTTAGTATTTAGTAGCAAGTAGTAAGAATCGCAAGTTCATTCTTATTACTTGCTACTAAATACTCAATACCCCTCCGAATGACTCCTCAAGATGCTGCCGCCGCGCCCGAAGCGCCCGTTGCCGAAGACCCGATAAAGGCCCAGAACGCGCAGGTACTGGCGTTGCTACATCGCCTGTTTGGCGAGACAACGTTCACCGACGTGCACGAGCCCTATGGTTTGCTCACGGCGACGACTACGCGGGAGAAAATTCATGAAGTCATCGCCGGCTTGCAGCAGGACCAGGAATTGAAGTTTCACTTCCTGACCACGATGTGCGGCATCAACTACCCCGAGAACCCGGGCCAGGAGCTGGGCATGATTTACCACCTGCACAGCATGACGAAGAACATCCGGCTGCGCCTGAAAATCTTCTTCCCCGTGGCCGACCCGGTGGTGCCGACCCTGACCGACCTTTATAACTCCGCCAATTGGATGGAGCGCGAAACCTACGATTTCTACGGCGTCGTCTTCACCGGCCATCCCAATCTCATCCGCATCCTCAACGTGGAGGACATGGACTACCACCCCATGCGCAAGCAGTACCCGGTAGAAGATGGTACCCGCGAAGACAAAACCGACCTGTTTTTCGGACGATAGACTGTTAGTAGTAAGTATTAAGTAGCAAGTAACAAGACCAGCTATAATCCCCTGTTATTCTACTTTCATCTTATTACCTGCTACTAATTACTTGATACTAAAATGGCAGTAAACGACGCCCTGGCAGGCACCCACAAGATTCAGGAAGAGGCCGCCGCCCAGCGCCCCGGCCAGCTCATGCCCATTCTCAACGACTTCAGCCAGGAGCTGACGACGCTGAACCTGGGCCCGACGCACCCCGCCACGCACGGCATTTTCCAGAACATCCTGCAAATGGATGGCGAGCGCATCGTGTCGGGTGTGCCTACCATCGGCTACATCCACCGGGCCTTCGAGAAGCTGGCCGAGCGCAAGCCGTTCTACCAGATTACCACCCTCACCGACCGGATGAACTACTGTTCGTCGCCCATCAACAACCTGGGCTGGCACATGACGGTGGAGAAGCTGCTCGGCGTGACCGTACCCAAGCGCGCCCAGTACATCCGGGTGATTATGATGGAGCTGGCGCGTATTGCCGACCACCTCATCTGCAACTCGATTCTGGGTGTGGATACCGGCGCGTTTACCGGCTTCCTCTACGTGTTTCAGGAGCGCGAGAAGATTTACGAAATCTACGAGGAAGTGTGCGGCGCCCGCCTCACCACCAACATGGGCCGCGTGGGCGGCATGGAGCGCGACCTTTCGCCGGTTGCTCTCGACAAGCTCCGCGCCTGGCTGAAAAGCTTCCCGGTGGTGATGAAGGAGTTCGAATCGATGTTCAACCGCAACCGCATTTTCATGGACCGCGTGGTGAACGTGGGCCCGATTTCGGCGGAAAAAGCGTTGGGCTACGGCTTCACCGGCCCCAACCTGCGGGCGGCGGGCGTCGACTACGATGTGCGGGTGATGAACCCCTATTCGAGCTACGAGGACTTCGAGTTCGACATTCCGGTGGGCACCAATGGCGATACCTACGACCGGTTCCTGGTGCGCAATGAGGAAATCTGGCAGAGCCTGCGCATCATCAACCAGGCCCTCGACCGGCTGCCTGACGGCCCCTACCACGCCGATGCCCCGCACTACTACCTGCCTACCAAGCCGGACGTGTACAAGAACATGGAGGCTCTGATTTACCACTTCAAAATCGTGATGGGCGAGATTGATGCGCCCGTGGGTGAGGTATATCATGCGGTGGAAGGCGGCAACGGCGAGCTGGGTTTTTACCTGGTGTCGGACGGGGGCCGCACGCCCTACCGCCTGCACTTCCGCCGGCCCTGCTTCATCTACTACCAGGCTTATCCCGAAATGGCCGTGGGCACCACGCTGTCGGATGCCATTGTTATTCTCTCGTCCATGAACGTCATCGCCGGCGAGCTGGACGCTTAGTTTTTGCTATTGATTATGGAGCCGACCACCGCGCCCACCAAACCGACCTTCTCGCCCGCCGCCCAGGCGGAAATCAAGCGCCTGCTCACGCACTATCCGGCCGACAAGAGCAAGTCGGCCCTGCTGCCAATTCTGCATATCGCGCAGGCCGAGTTCGGCGGCTGGGTGAGCCCCGAGGTGCAGGACCTGGTGGCCGAAACCCTGAATATCCGGCCGATTGAGGTGTACGAGGTATCCTCCTTCTACACCCAGTACAACCTTAAGCCGGTAGGCAAGCACGTGCTCGAAATCTGCCGCACCGGCCCCTGCATGCTGCGCGGCTCCGACGAGCTGACCGACCACCTGGAGCGCATTACCGGGGCCAAAGTGGGCGGCACCTCCCCCGACGGCACCTTCACGCTGAAGGAAGTGGAGTGCCTAGCCGCCTGCGGCTTCGCCCCCATCGTGCAGGTGCGCGAGAAGTATTACGAGCAGCTCAACACGCCCGAAGCGGTGGATGCCATGCTGAACGAACTGAAGAGCCTGGTGCATCGGCCCATCCTGCCTTGGGAGGAGTCGAGCCTGCCCAATTCACTTAAACCCAATTAAAATCATGGCCGAACAGAACCAGGATTTGCCGCTCGTCGTGTCAGAGATTTTAGTTGAGATGCACGAGTTGCGTGGTGATATCAAAGAGCTACAAAAAGTCACGGTGCACCTCAGCCACAGCGTAGAAAAACTGGAAGTAGAGATGCGTGAAGTAAAGACAGTTATCGGACAACTTTCCAGTGCAGTAGTTCAGTTAGCTGGCTCGATGAAAACCATGATGGATGAAAACCGCAGCAACAACGAGATGCTGATTGCGGCTTTCCGAGACGAGGCAGCACTAACTCGTCAGCGCCTTGACCAGCACGACGCTCGCATTACACGACTGGAAGATAATCAGCCCAACAAATAAGCAATTACCGCTATGGGACGCAAGCTATTAACCGAACACATCAACGTCGAAGGCATCAATACCTTTGAGGTGTACCGCAAGCACGGCGGCTACCGCTCCGTGGAAAAGGCGCTCAAAACCATGTCGCCCGATGAGGTAGTGGAAGAAGTGAAAAAGTCGGGCATTCGCGGACGCGGCGGCGCGGGCTTCCCCACGGGCATGAAGTGGAGCTTCCTGGCCAAGCCGGAGGGCGTGCCGCGCTACCTCGTGTGCAACGCCGACGAATCGGAGCCCGGCACCTTCAAGGACCGGCAGCTGATGTCGAAACTGCCCCACTTGCTCATCGAGGGCATGATTACGGGCAGCTATGCCCTGGGCGCGCGCACCAGCTACATCTATATACGCGGCGAGTTGTTGTACGTGCTGCGCATTCTGGAAAAGGCCATTGCGGAGGCCTACGCGGCCGGTTTCCTGGGCGAGAACATCCTAGGCTCGGGGTATTCGTTGGATTTGCACGTGCACCCCGGCGCCGGTGCCTACATCTGCGGCGAGGAAACCGCGCTGCTGGAATCGCTGGAAGGCAAGCGCGGCAACCCGCGCAACAAGCCGCCGTTCCCGGCCGTGCAGGGGCTGTATGCCCGCCCCACGGTGGTGAACAACGTGGAAACCATCGCGGCCGTGCCGGTTATCGTGAACGAGGGCGGCGACGAGTACGCCAAAATCGGCATCGGCAAAAGCACGGGCACCAAGCTGATTTCGGCCTGCGGCCACCTCAACAAGCCCGGCATCTACGAAATTGAGCTGGGCCTGCCGGTCGAGGAATT
>JANNDE010000221.1:0-1136 GCA_031387395.1 Hymenobacter sp. | reverse complement strand
ATAAAAACGTGCACGCGGCCAGGCACTGAATCACGTCGATGACTTCGCGCATTTTCAAGGAGTAGAAGATGTTCTTGCCTTCGCGGGTGCTGCTCAGAATGCCCTTGAGCTTCATACCCGAGAGGTGGTGCGAAAGCAAGCTTTGCTCCACGTTGAGCCGCTCGCTGATGTCCGTCACCGACAGGCTTTCCTGCGCGGCCAGCAGCTGCACAATGGCAATGCGGGTGGGGTGGGCCGTGGTCTTGAGAATGAAGGCCACCTTCTCCATCTTCTCGACGGAAAGGCCCATGTCAACAGAAGCAATGGAGGGGTGGGCTGTCATATCGGGCACAAACTTATGAACACTTGTTCATTCATACAAGTGTTGTTTCTGATAAGTTCACGGAGTTTTCCCATGCACCTCAAAGCTGGTGCGTTCAGACTGCCTGATAATTTCCACTGATGCTTTCTAAGGGGCACTGGCATGCAACTATTCTGCGGTTCGCTGCGCCTTTCGCCCCGATGCTTTTGTGAGAAAGCACGCACCTTTGCGCGGCCTAACCGGACCGAATGTCTCGATTGCTATCCCATTTGCTGTTGCTGCTCTATGCCGGGATTTACCTGCATTGCCAACTGCTGCCCGCGCGAGCGACAGGGGCCGCTGATGCCGGTGGCAGCCCCCAGGAACAGCGCCGGGGCAGCCTCTGCCGGAAGAAGCTGCAAACGGGGCAGGCCAGCCCGCAGGCGACGCAAGCCCACCAAATCCAGGCCAAGCTGCCGCCGCTGTACCTGTGCTTCGGCGGTGACTTCGCGGCACTGTATTCCGGCCTGCTGTTTCCAGCTCGCCAGCCCGCGCCTGCTCCTCCGCGAGGCCCCAACGCCGGCCCCGCGCAGGCCTTTGCCAACCACCCCAACAAGGCCCCGCCCGCCCGATTTTCTTAGGAAAACGCGAAGTGGGGCCGGCGCTACGCCCGGTTAGCTGTGCCCGTTTGCCGGGCCAGCGGCCGGGTTTTTTATGCCCGGCCCGGGCATGCGCCACCATTACGACGCGCTAGCTAATCCAGCTGCTGCCATTGCGGGCGGCTCCGTCATTTCCTTCTTAACCGCGAATTGGCCCTAGAACAGGGGCCTTCCCTACTTATTGATGAACAAATGAA
>JANNDE010000167.1:0-3265 GCA_031387395.1 Hymenobacter sp. | reverse complement strand
CAGAACTTATCAACTCTGCCCCCTAGCCCCCTCTCCTTCAGAGAGGAGGGACTAATTTCTAGCTCTAAGTAGGTGAGAAGAACTAAATAGGTGAGAAGAACTAAAAACCAGTTTTTAGTCCCCCCTCTCTGAAGGAGAGGGGGCTAGGGGGTGAGGCAAACGCGGAGGGCGACCCCGGCAGAACCTAACGGCTCTGCCGGGGGACAAGGGGGGGAGGCGAAACGACAGAACAAACCGGTGCGCTGACCTGAAAATTGCTTCATGGCTGCCGCCTGCCCTGCCGCGCCGTAGCTTAGTGCTCGCATATGAAGCCCCGCGTTTCCCCCTTGGCCCGCCCGCAGTTTTCCGTTGTCAGCCCGGTGTACCAGGCCAGTGCCACCGTCGAGGAGCTGGTGCGCCGCCTGCACGCGGCCCTGCGGCCGCTTTCGCCCGCCTACGAGATTATTCTGGTCGACGACCGCAGCACCGACGACTCCTGGGAGCGCATCCGGGTGCTGGCCGGGCAGGACGACCGGGTGCGGGGCCTGCGCCTGAGCCGCAATTTCGGGCAGCACCGGGCTATCACGGCCGGGCTCGACGACTGCCGGGGCGAGTGGGTGGTGGTGCTGGACTGCGACCTGCAGGACCGGCCCGAAGAGATTCCGGCCCTGTTTGCCGCTACCAGCCAGGGCTACGACCTGGTGCTGGCCTGCCGCACCCACCGGCGCGATGCCTGGCCCACCCGCCTGCTGTCGCGGCTCTTTTATCGGGTGCTGGCCTACCTCACGGGGCTGCCGCAAAACCCCGAAGTGGCCAACTTCGGCATCTACCACCGCCGGGTAATCGCGGCGGTGCTGGCCCTGCGCGAAAGCATCCGCTACTTTCCCACCATGGTGCGTTGGGTGGGCTTCCGGGCCGGCTACCTGGCAGTGGCCCACGCGGCCCGGCCGGCCGGGCGCAGCACCTACAGCCTGGGCCGCCGCCTGCGCCTGGGGCTCGACATTGTGCTGACCAGCTCCGACAAGCCCCTGCGCCTGGCCGTGCAGGCGGGGACGCTGCTGGCGGCCGGGGCCTTGCTGTTTGTGCCCGTCACGCTGGTGCGCTACGGGCTGGGCCTGATTGTGCAGCCCGGCTACGCCAGTCTTATTATTTCCATCTGGTTTTTCTCGGGGCTGCTGCTGGCGGCTCTGGGGCTGGTGGGCCTGTACGTGGGCAAAACTTTCGAGCAGGTAAAAAACCGCCCCCTCTACCTCATCGACGACGAAGCCCGCCCGGTGCCCGCCGCCCCGCCCATCCCATGAGCCCGCTGGAACTGGAAATAGCGCCGCTGGCCTGGGACAGTCAGTTTCTGGGCTTTGGGGTGGGCCGGGTGGTGCTGCCGCCGGGGGCGGCCGGAGGGCTGGCCCAGCTGCGCGCCCGGGCCCGGGCGCGGGGGCTGCGCCTGCTCTACCTGCTGCTCGACCCGGCCGATGCCCCGGGGGCGGCGGCCGCGCGGCGGGCGGGGGGCCGGCTCGTCGACCGCAAGGTGGTGCTGCAGCGGCCGGTAGCGGGCCCGCCGGCGCCCTGCCCGCCCACCGTGCAGCCCGCCGGCCCCTTCGGCCCGGACCTGGAGGAGCTGGCCTGGCAAAGTGGCGAGTACTCGCGCTTCCGGCGCGACCCGGGCTTTGCCCCGGGGGTATTCGAGCGCCTCTACAGCCAGTGGCTGCGGGCCTCGCTGGCCGGCGAGCTGGCCCGGGCCGTGTGGGCCTGCCCCGGTCCCGACGGCCGGCCCACCGGCCTGCTCACGCTGCAATCTGGTGGCGAGGTGGCCACTATCGGGCTGCTGGCGGTGCGGGCCGGCGCGCGCGGGCAGGGTAGGGGGCAGGCCCTGCTGCAGGCGGCCCGGCACTCGGCCCGGCAGTGGCACTGCACGCAGCTGCGCGTCACCACCCAGCTCGATAATGCCCGGGCCTGCCGCTTCTATGCCGCCGCCGGGTTTGTGCCCGTGCACCGCGAGCACGTGTTTCACCTCTGGCTCTGACGCCGGGGCCCGCGGGCGTACCTTTGCGGGCCAGTAGCCTGCGCATGTCTTTTGCCATTCCCTTCAACAAGCCTTACTTTTCCGGCCTCGAAACCCACTACATCGAGCAGGCCGTGCGCTCGGGTAAAATCTCCGGCGATGGTCTCTTTACCCGCCGGGTGCACGATTACTTCGAGCAGCAGCTGGGGTTTGGGCGGGTCCTGCTCACCACCTCCTGCACCGATGCGCTGGAGCTGGCGGCCCTGCTGCTCGACATCCGCCCCGGCGATGAAGTGCTGATGCCCTCGTTCACCTTCGTGAGCGCGGCCAACGCCTTCGTGCTGCGCGGGGCCCGGGTGGTGTTCGTCGACAGCACTCCCCTCAACCCCAACCTGGATGCCGACGCGCTGGCTGCCCTCGTCACGCCCCGCACCCGGGCCATTGTGCCGGTGCACTACGCCGGCATTGCCTGCGACCTGGACGCGGTGCTGGCCGTGGCCCGGCAGCACCAGCTGGCCGTGGTGGAAGATGCCGCCCACGCCATCGACAGCTACCACCGCGGCCGGCCCCTAGGTAGCCTGGGCCAGTTGGGCACCTTCTCGTTTCACGAAACCAAGAATATCATTGCCGGTGAGGGCGGCCTGCTGGCCATCAACGACCCGCAGTACGCGGCCCGGGCCGAGGTGATGCGCGAAAAGGGGACGTCGCGGTCGGCTTTTTTTCGGGGCGAGGTGGCCAAATACAGCTGGATTGATGTCGGCTCGTCGTTTTTGCCCTCCGACATTATTGCCGCCTACCTCTGGGCGCAGCTCGAAAACCTGGCCGACATTCAGCAGCGCCGCCGGGCCATCTGGGAGCGCTACGCCCAGGCCCTGGCTCCGCTGGCAGCCCGTGGGGTGGGCCTGCCGCAGGTGCCCGCCTACGCCACCAGCAACGGGCACCTGTTTTACCTCGTATGCCGCAGCCTGGCCGAGCGCACGGCCCTGATTGCCGGGCTGCGCCGCCGCGGCATCATGGCCGTTTTTCACTACGTGCCCTTGCATGGCAGCCCCTACTACGCCCCGCGGCACGATGGCCGCGCCCTGCCCTGGGCCGACCACTACGGCGATTGCCTGGTGCGCCTCCCTTTGTTTTATGAGCTGACCGCCGCTGAGCAGAACCACATAATCGATGCGGTACTGCAATTTTATCAAGCTTATTAACTGACGTTACGCAGCAGGTTGTAGCGCGAACTTTGTAGTTCGCGTCCCCGCGCCGTTCGGGCGACTCTGACGGCGCGGGGACGCG
>JANNDE010000158.1:0-9386 GCA_031387395.1 Hymenobacter sp. | reverse complement strand
GGGCTGAACTCGCGCAGCAGCAGCACGTCGCCCACCTGGAAGCCCTCGTCGTTGCGGCGGACGTCGAACGGCTTATGGCCGGCCCGCACGGCTGCGAAGCAGTCGGGCCAGAGCGGCAGTTCGTGGGTGTGCAGCTGGGTCGGGTCGGAGGCGTGAAACTGGGGGGCGAAAGCCTCGGAAGTTGGCGTGAGGGAAGTAGTCATGAGAATAGAAAGTATATAATTTAAAGTTGCGCCGGGCTGGTTGGCCCGGCGCGTGCCCGTTCGCATAGTGGGCGCGATTTCATCAAGATAACGAATAATAACGGGCCAAGGGATAGTAACAAGAAGAAAATCAGCCCGGTTCCAACAGTCTGCGCGGGGTGGCGGGGCCCGCGGGCCGGGCTCGGGTCGGTCCGGCCGGGGCCACGAAACCCTCTCCAGGCTCGTTTCAAACGTTTGGGATTGGGTACTGAAACCGGGCCGACGAGGCTCTTTTCCGCCCAGGTTGTTCTTTCGTGAACTCATTCATTTTCTCCGAGCCTGCCCATGCGTTTCCTGTACTTCCTGCCGTCGCTGCTGCTGCTGCTGGCCCGCCCCGCCGCCGCCCAGATGTATTCCCGCACCGACCCGTTTGCCCACACCTTCAGCATCGTGGCGCGCGACCCGGCCACCGGCGAAATGGCCGTGGCCGTGCAAAGCCACTGGTTTTCGGTGGGCACGTCCGTAAGCTGGGGCGAAGCCGGCGTGGGCGTAGTGGCCACCCAGTCGTTCACCAATAAGTCGTTCGGCCTGCGCGGCCTGGCCCTGCTCAAGAGCGGCAAAACGGCCCAGCAGGCGCTCGATGAGCTGTTATCAAACGACGACGGCCGCGACGTGCGCCAGGTCGCCATCCTCGACAACCAGGGCCGCGTGGCCACCCATACCGGCAAAAAGTGCGTCGACATGGCCGGCCACCAGCAGGGCACCCAGTTTTCGGTGCAAGCCAACATGATGCTCTCCGAAAAAGTGTGGCCCGCCATGGCCGCCGCCTATGAGGCCGGTGCCAAGCTGCCCCTGGCCGAGCGGGTATTGGCTGCCCTCGATGCCGCCCAGGCGGCCGGCGGCGACGTGCGCGGCCGGCAGTCGGCCGCCCTGCTGGTGGTGCGCGGCACCGCCACCGAAGGCCCCTGGGCCGACCGCCTCATCGACCTGCGCGTGGATGACAGCGCCGCGCCGCTGCCCGAGCTGCACCGCCTGCTGAGCCTCGACCGCGCCTACGACCACATGAACGCCGGCGACCTGGCCGTGGAGAAAAACGACATGCCCGCTGCCATCCGCGAGTACCAGGCGGCCGAAAAGATGTTCCCCCAGAACCTGGAAATGAAGTACTGGCACGCTATCACGCTGGCCAACAAGCAGCAGGTGCCCGCCGCCCTGGCCCTGCTACGTCCCATTTTTAAGCAGGAGCCCAACTGGCGCGTGCTCACCCAGCGCCTGCCCAAAGTAGGCCTGCTCAGGGTAACGGCCGCCGAATTGAAGCAGATTCTGGCGCTGTAACAGCCGCAATAGCATGGCGTGAGGCCGGGCGCAGCCGGGGCATCACGCGTGTCATTAGTCATTCATTTCATCGGTCTGAGCTGTGTAGCAGCGCATTTTGGGTGCCGCTTGGTGCGCAAAGTGCGCTGCACGCCGATATTTGTGGGAATTATTACGCCATCATTATTTAATGAAAATTCTTCTCGCACTCTCTGCCGCTCTTCTGCTAAGCCCTGCCGCCCAGGCGCAAGCCCCCCTCAAACTACCTGCGCCCGTGGTAGTTGCTCTGGAGCAGGTGAAGCCCGAAGCCATTAAAGCCCACATTGCCTACTTGGCCGACGACCGCCTGCTGGGCCGCAAAGCCGGCACCCCCGGTTACCAGATGGCCGTCAACTACGTGGCCGGGCAGCTGAAAACGCTGGGCGTGCAGCCCGCCGGCGAGAACGGCACGTTTATCCAGAAAGTGCGGCTGCGGCGCGCCTTCCTGCAGCCCGGTGCCACGTTTGCGGCCCGCGAGTGGCAGGGCACTACGCTGGCGCTGGCCCCCGGGCAGGACTACGTGCTTTACCCCAACCCCGAGCTGCCCGCCACCCGCGTGGCCGATGCGCCGCTGGCTTTCGCCGGCTACGGCATCAGCGCGCCCGAGCTGGGCTACGACGACTACGCCGGCCTCGACGTGAAAGGCAAGGTGGTGGTGATTGTGCGCGGCGCGCCCCGCACGTTCGCCGCCACCGTGGCCTCGGCCAGCCAGGATTTGGCTGGGCTGCTGAAGGCGGCCATCAACCACGGCGCGGTGGGGCTGCTGCTGGCCTCGGCCCATGCCGGCGCGCTGCCCGACCTCAAAAACGGCACCTACAGCGTACTCGGGGCCGATAGCAAAATCGCCGTGTCGCGCACCTTCGCCCCCGGCAGCAAGCAGCAGCTGTATGGGGCCGTGAGCGCGGCCACGCTCCAGCGCTTCCTGCAAACATCGGAGCTGGATACCACGCGGGTGTTCGCGGCCATGCGCAGCGGCAAACCGGCTTCAAAAAGCCTGCGAACCACGATTAGCGCCACCATGCAGTCGACGTACCAGGACATTGAGAGCTACAACGTAGTGGGCATGTTCGTGGGTTCGGATGCCAAATTGCGCAACGAGTACGTGGTACACTCAGCCCACCTTGACCACTTGGGCGTGACGGCCCCGGTGCAGGGCGATTCCATCAACAACGGCGCGCACGACAATGCCTCGGGCGTAGCCTGCGTGCTCGAAATCGCCAGAATTTACTCCCAACTCAAGGAAAAGCCGAAGCGTACCATGCTCTTCGCTTTCATGACCGGCGAGGAACTGGGCCTGCTGGGCTCGGCGGCCTTTACTTTTTACCCCACCGTGCCCAAAGCCGAAATCGTGGCCGACATCAACATGGACATGCCCACCATTATTGCCCCGCTGCTGAGCGTGGTGGCGCTGGGTGCGCCGCACTCTACCCTGCTGAAGCCCGTGCAGCGCGCTACCGCCTACCTGGGCATCGCCCTCGAAACCGACCCCGAGCCCGAGCAGAACCGCTTTATCCGCAGCGACCAGTATAGCTTCGTGACGGCCGGCATCCCGGCCCTGCACCTCAAATACGGCAACAAAACCGCCGACGGCCGCAACAACCTCAGCGAGGAAGTCCAGAAGTGGCGCGCCGTGACCTACCATAAGCCCCAAGACGATATCAACGGCCGCTTCGATTTTGAGGCGGGCCGTAAGTACGTGCAGCTCTGTTTCCTGGTCGGCTATCAGGTGGCCCAGGAAGTGGCCCGGCCGCAGTGGAACCGGGGCGACTTTTTTGGCCAGCGCTACGGCCGGCGCTAATCGGGGCCGGAAACTTTCCCGCGCCCCGAATGCTTTAGGCATTCGTACTTTTGTAGCCGCACGCGGCCCGGCCGCTTTTTAAGTCCCAGACAATTATGTCAGTTTATCCCGAATACATGGTGGCCCCCATCCGCCAGGACCTTACCGAAGTTGGTTTCGAGCAGTTGATGACCGCCGAGGAAGTTGATTCCGCTCTCGCCTCGCACGAAGGCACCGTGCTGGTGGCCGTGAACTCGGTGTGCGGCTGCGCCGCCGCCAAGGCCCGCCCCGCCCTCAAAATGGCTCTCGCCAGCACCGACAAAAAGCCCGGCAAGCTGGTTACCGTTTTCGCCGGAATGGAAACCGAAGCCGTGGCCAAAATGCGCGAGCATTTGCTCCCGTATCCTCCCTCGTCCCCTTGCATCGCCCTGTTCAAAGACGGCGAATTGGTGCACATGATTGAGCGCTACCACATCGAAGGCTCCGACGCCATGCGCATCGTGAACAACCTGCAAGGCGCGTTCGAAGAATACTGCTAAATCACTGATTTTTCGGATTTAAGCGGATTTCACGGATTTTGTGGACGACTGTAAATGTAGAAAGGCCCAGCCGTATATGCGGCTGGGCCTTTCTTGTATTTTATTGGCTTTAGGGTCGGGATAGTTGGGACCTAATCAGGGAGCGAGTGGGCGGGGTGCGTTATGCAGGAAGCGCTTGAACCGTAGGCTGGATTCGCCGAAGTTGATGAGGAGGGCAATCTCCAGCCGGTAAGCTTTGAGATAGTTGATTACCTGCGCGTAGTTGAGCGGGGTTAGTTCACTGGTTGCTTTCAACTCGACCATTACTTGGTTATTAACCAGGAAATCAGCCCGTCGCGACCCGATGGACGTTTCCTTGTAGAAGACCGGCAAATGGATTTCTGCTTGAAAAGCGATATCTACTGCCGTGAACTCTACGCCCAACCCCCGCTGGTAAATCATCTCCGGAAACCCACTGCCCAACTCATTATGCACACTCATGGCGCAACCAATTATCGCCTCCGTGAGCTTATTCAACCGCGTGTCGACCAACATAGAACACTCAATAAAACCTGGAAATAATCGTCCACAAAATCCGTGAAATCCGCTTAAATCCGAAAAATCAGTGATTTAGTTAGCTACTTCACTTAGGAATTTCACGCGCACCAGTCGTAGCTCTTCTTCGGTGAAGTCATCGCCCAGCGCCTTCATCGCCACGGCAATGTTGTCGGTGCTGGCCGACATGAAGTAGTCGTAAATCTCCTCGCGTACTTCCTCTTCCACCATATCCTCCAGGTAGTAGTCGATGTTCAGCCGGGTGCCCGAGTAGCAGATGTGCTCGATTTCCTCCATCAACTCGCCCATCGAAATGCCTTTCGAGGAGGCAATATCCTCCAGCATCATCTTCTTGTCAATCTGCTGAATGACGTAGATTTTGATTTTCGAGCGGTTCACGGCCGATTTCACCACCACGTCCTCGGCGGTTTCGATGTCGTTGTCCTCCACGTACTGCTTGATGGCGGCCACGAAGGGCGCGCCGAACTTCTGGGCCTTGCCCTGGCCCACGCCCGACACGTGCGTGAGGTCGTGCAGGGTGGTGGGGTAGGTGGTGGCCATCTCCTTCAGGCTGGGGTCCTGGAAGAGGACGTAGGGGGGCAGGTTTTTCTGCTTGGCCACCTGCTTGCGCAGCTCCTTGAGCTGGGTGAACAGGGCCTCGTCGTGGCCAGCGGCTAGCTGGCCTTCCTCCTTTTCCTCGTCGGCCTTCTGCTCCTCATCAAAGTTATGGTCCTTGGTGAGGGTGATGGAGCGCGGGTTTTCGATGAAGTCGATGCCCTTTTCGGTGATGCGGACCAGGCCCAGGCTGTCGATGTCCTTCTCCAGAAAGCCGTTGAGAAGGCACTGGCGTAGCACCGAGTGCCAGAGCTGCGCGTCGCCCAGCGCCTTGCCCTGGCCATACACCGGCAGCGCGTTGTGGGCGTAGCTCTCGATGTGCGGGTTGCTCAAGCCCAGCAGCACCTGGCCAATGTGGTTGAGGTTGAAGCGGGCCTCCGTCTGCACGGTAGCACGCAGGGCCAGGCCCACGGCCGCTTCGCCCTCAAACCGCTCCTTGGGGTGGCGGCAGTTGTCGCAGAAGCCGCAGTCGGTGTCCAGCTGCTCGCCGAAATAGTGCAGCAGCTGGCGGCGGCGGCACACGGCACTTTCAGCGTAGTTGGTCATCTCGGCCAGCAGCTGGTGGGCGTTGTCGCGCTCGGTCACCGGCTTGTCCTTACTGAATTTTTCCAGCTTCAGAATGTCGTCGTAGCTGTAGAACATCAGGCAGTTTCCTTCCAGGCCATCGCGGCCGCCGCGGCCGGTTTCCTGGTAGTAGCCCTCGATGGATTTGGGCGCGTCGTAGTGAATCACGAAGCGCACGTCGGGCTTGTCGATGCCCATGCCGAAGGCAATGGTGGCCACAATCACGTCGCATTCCTCGTTCAGAAAAGCATCCTGGTTGTCGATGCGCACCTGCTGGTCGAGGCCGGCGTGGTAGGGGCGGGCGCGCACGTCGTTCACGCGCAGCAGCTCGGCAATTTCCTCCACCTTCTTGCGGCTCAGGCAATAAATAATGCCCGCCTTGCCCTTGTGCTGCTTCACGTACTGAATCAGCTGCTTTTTGGTGTTGTGCTTGGCGCGCACCTCGTAGTAGAGGTTGGTGCGGTTGAAGCTGGTTTTGAAGACGCTGGCATCGTCCATCTGCAGGTTTTTCTGGATATCCAGCTGCACTTTGGGCGTGGCAGTAGCCGTGAGGGCGATAATGGGCACGTTGCCGCCCAGGTTATCGATAATGCCGCGAATCTTGCGGTACTCGGGCCGGAAATCGTGGCCCCACTCCGAGATGCAGTGGGCCTCGTCAATCGCCACGAAGCTAATGGTGGACTTCAGCAGGAAATCGATGGTTTCGTCCTTGGTCAGGCTTTCCGGGGCCACGTAAAGCAGGCGTACCTCGCCGCTTATCACGTCGCGCTGCACCCGCTTCATCTCGGTTTTGGTGAGGGTCGAATTGTACACCTGCGCGTTCACCCCGAAGGCCCCCAGCTGGTCGACCTGGTTTTTCATCAGGGCGATGAGGGGCGAGATGACGATGGCCGTGCCCGGCACTACCAGGGCCGGCAGCTGGTAGCACAGGCTTTTGCCCGCGCCGGTGGGCATAATTACAAACGTGTTGTGCCCGGCCAGCACGTTTTGAATAACAGCCTCTTGCGTGCCCCGAAACTGGCCGTAGCCAAACACTTCTTTAAGCGTATGTTTCAAATTGGCCGTGAGGACCGGGGCTTCTTGGAGAGCAACTGAAGACATAGGATGAAGGCGCTGGTGAAAAGCTTACTGATTCGCGGTTCATAACGAAGATAAGCAACAGCGCATATTATCCGCATGAAAAACGGCGTTTTTCGTAAATTGTGGAAAACAATTTATTCATATTGCTGCCCCATCGGCGCACCGCCGGACCCAGCCCGGCTGCCCGCTAATTTTGGGCCGGCTGCGGCAAAACCTGCGGGCCGGATGCACCGGCTTGGGCGGGGCTGCTACAATTAGAGCCGGGATTCGGCTGGTTTGCTGCAGGGCGGTTATAACAACTGGTTTTGGCCTCAGGGCTCGGGCTTAGCTTCTATCCCCCAATTTTGCAAAATCAACCTCACCTCGCGTTCATGTCTGCTTCCGCCCAATCTTCCGAAGGTATTACCGCTGCCGGTGCCGCGCCCGCTGCCGCCAACGTGCTGGCCATTGCCCGCCAGGTATTGCACGAGGAAGCCGATGCCGTGCGCGCCGTGGCCGATGCCCTGGCTGCCACCCCCGACTTCGTGGCCTGCGTGCAGGCCATTCTACAATTGTCTGGCCGGGTGGTGGTCACGGGCATTGGCAAAAGTGCCCACATCGCGGGCAAAATCGTGGCCACGCTCAACAGCACTGGCACGCCGGCCCTGTTTATGCACGCGGCCGATGCTATCCACGGCGATTTGGGCATGATTCAGCCCGGGGATTTTGTGGTGGCCATCAGCAAGAGCGGCGACACGCCCGAGATTAAGGTGCTGGTGCCGCTGCTGCGCCGCAAGGGCGTGCCGCTGGCCGCGCTGGTCAGCAACGCCGACTCCTACTTGGCCCAGCAGGCCACTTACGTGCTGCACGCGCCGGTAACCAAGGAAGCCTGCCCCAACAACCTGGCCCCCACCACCAGCACGACGGCCGCCCTGGCCCTGGGCGATGCCCTGGCCGTGTGCCTGCTCGAAAGCCGCCAGTTCTCGGCCGCCGACTTTGCCCGCCTGCACCCCGGCGGCACCCTCGGCAAGCGCCTCTACCTGAAAGTGGGCGACCTGAGCCGCCAAAACCAGCGCCCCCAGGTGCGCGAGGACGCCGCGCTGAAGGACGTGCTGCTCGAAATATCGGGCAAGCGCCTCGGGGCCACGGCCGTGCTCGATGCCGCCGGCCAGCTCGCCGGCATCATCACCGATGGCGACCTGCGCCGGATGCTGGGCAGCTTCTCGGACCTGGAAACGCTGCGCGCCCGCGACATTCTCACGCCCCAGCCAGCCACCATCGATGTGGACGACTTTGCCGCCGAAGCCCTGGCCCGCATGCAGCGCCGCAACATCACGCAACTGGTGGTGACGGAGGACGGCCGGTTTGCCGGCTTCATTCACCTGCACGATTTGTTGCGCGAGGGGCTGGTGTGATTGACAATGGGCGAATGAGCGAATGGGCGCTTGTAAACCTTGTCGAAGTTGGTCGGCTGGGCTGTTCTTTATCTTTTATCGTGCTATTTTGCAATAGTTATCAACGGAGTGATGAAAGGGGTGGCGGGCACTCAAACCGCATTCACTCATTCACTCATTCACCCATTCACCCATTGAATTCCATCTACATCGTCGTAATGGCTGGCGGCATTGGCAGCCGGTTCTGGCCCTTCAGCCGTACCAACCATCCCAAGCAGTTTCACGACGTGCTCGGGACCGGCCGCTCCATGCTGCAGCTGACCGTGGACCGGTTCGTGGGCATCTGCCCGCCCGAAAACGTGTTTGTGGTGACCAACCGCGACTACGTCGACCTGGTGCAGGAGCATCTGCCCGAGCTGCCGGCCGACCAGATTCTGGGTGAGCCCATTGGGCGCAACACGGCCCCGTGCATTGCCTACGCCAGCTACCGCATCGCGCAGCGCAATCCGCAGGCCACCATCATCGTGACGCCCGCCGACCACGCCGTGCTGCGCGAAGACGAGTTTCGCCGCCTCATCGACATCGCCATCGAGGCAGCGCGGGCCAACGACGTGCTCATCACGCTGGGCATTCAGCCCTCGCGGCCCGATACCGGCTACGGCTACATCCAGTACATGAACGAGCAGAGCCTGCCCGGCGGCCAGCTGCACAAGGTGAAAACGTTTACCGAGAAGCCGAACCTGGAGCTGGCCCGCATGTTCGTCGACAGTGGCGACTTTCTCTGGAATTCCGGCTTGTTCGTATGGCGCGCCAAGGTCATCATCGATGCCTTCCACCACTACCTGAGCGACATTGCCGAGGTGTTTGACGAAGGAGCCGACCAGCTGGGCACGGCCGAGGAGCAGGAATTCATCAGCCGGGCCTACTCGCGCTGCCGCAACATCAGCATCGACTACGGCGTGATGGAAAAGGCCGACAACGTGTACGTGCTGCCCGCCGATTTCGGCTGGAGCGACGTGGGCACCTGGGACTCGCTGCACCGCATTGGCCAGCACGACGAAAACGACAACATGGTGAGCGGCGACGTGCTGCTCTACGACACCACGGGCTGCGTCATCAAAACCCCCGCCGACCGCCTCGTGGTGGTGCAGGGCCTCGAAGACTACATCGTGGCTGAGTATGACAACGTGCTGCTCATCTGTAAGCGCAGTGAAGAGCAGCGGGTAAAGGATTTCGTGGCCGACGTGAAGGCCAAGAAGGGCGGGGGGTATAACTAAGGCTCGCCTGGAACGAGGTTATAAGCCCCAGCGGGGCGACATATCGGTAGTAAGGTTAAGTAAAAGAATGCCAAAGCCCCAGCGGGGCGACA
>JANNDE010000074.1:0-1460 GCA_031387395.1 Hymenobacter sp. | reverse complement strand
TCATGCAGCGCGGTTTTTCGGCAAATAATGGGGCCGATGTCGTGCTCGGCTTCTCGGCCTACACTGCAGCACCCGGCTTTCTCAATCAGCTCATCCGCTACGAAACGTTGCTCACGGCCGCGCAGTACCTCAGTTTTGCCTGGCGCGGCTGGCCCTACATGGGCGTGGGCCGCAACCTGGCCTACACGCGAGCCTGCTTCTCGGCTACCAAGGGCTTTGCCTCGCACATCCGCCAGCTTTCCGGCGATGACGACCTGCTGGTGCAGGACGCGGTGCGCGCCCGCCAGCGCGTAGCCATCGTGGCCGACCCCGCCGCTCACACCCTCAGCGAGCCCGCCGAAACCTGGCGAGCGTGGTGGCGCCAGAAGCGCCGGCATTTATCGGCCGGCCGGGCCTACCGGTTCGCCGACCGATTCCGCATCGGTACTTTTGTGCTGGTTAATACGCTGTTCTATATGGCTACCGTTGTGCTAGTTTTTTCGCAAAACAATTGGGTACCTTTGGCGGTCATATGGGTTCTGCGAACTTTGTTCGTAAGCGCCATGTATGCGCGTCTGAGCCGCCGCCTCGACCAGCCCGTAAACGTCGGGCTGCTGCCCGTGCTCGACGTGGTTTATTTTATTCAATACCTGGCTCTGGGAATCTCACTTTCCCTCAACCGCACCCTTCGATGGAAGTAAACAACAATCAGGATATCCAAAAGCAGTTTTCAGCTAAAGCCAAGCACGACTTTAAGCTGATTCGCGCCGCCGTAGACCACGGCGACGAGAAGGCCTACGCCGAACTGATGCAGATTTACAAAAAGCCCGTGTACCATGTGGTGCTCAAGATGGTGCGCAACCAGGACGACGCCGAAGACCTCACCATCGAGGCGTTTGCCAAGGCCTTTCGCAACCTGCACAAGTTCAACCCCGAGTATGCGTTCAGCACCTGGCTGTTCCGCATCGCCACCAACAACTGCATCGATTTTATTCGCAAGAATAAAATCAAAACCATGTCGATTGACTCAGCCATCAAAGTCGATAATGGCGACGAAATCACCATCGATTTCCGCGACAACGACCTGAACCCGGCCGAGCACGCCGTGCGTAACCAGAAAATCGAAATCATGCGCCACGTTGTGTCGCGCCTGCCCGACAAGTACCAGCGCCTCGTTTCGCTGCGCTACTTCGACGAGCTCAGCTACGAGGAAATCGCCACCGAGCTCAAAGCCCCGCTCGGCACCGTGAAAGCCCAGCTGCACCGCGCCCGCGAGCTGCTCTATGACATGGTGAAAAACAAAAAGGAAATCATATAAGTGAAAAGCCCCGCAAGGGGCTTTTTTTTATCACCCTGAGCAGCGCAAAGGATCTTATTACGTTAGCGAATCGCACCAACGACTCGTCCAAGTGTGATAAGGTTCTTCGCTCTGCTCAGGATGACAGATCCAGGACGTGTTTATCTTTGCCCTTACCATGCAC
>JANNDE010000125.1:0-2257 GCA_031387395.1 Hymenobacter sp. | reverse complement strand
GGCCGCTGGTGGGCGTGAAGCTGGCAATGGTCGGGGCCGGCGTGGTTACCGTGAAGGTTGCCCCGGCCGAAGTACCGCCGCCCGGCGTGGGGTTAGTCGCCGTCACGGCATACGTGCCCACCGTGGCCACGGCCGAAGCCGGCACCAGGGCCGTGACCTGCGTGGCCGAAACCAGGGTCGTAACCAGGGCCGTGCCGTTGAAGGTAATCACCGTGCTGCTGAGGAAGCCCGTGCCATTCACCGTGAGCGTGAAGCCCGCGCTGCCGGCGACGGCCGTGTTGGGCACAAGGCCGGTAATCGTCGGGGCCGTGTTCGGCACAATCACCGCGAAGGAGGCCGTGCTGGTAGCCGTGCCGCCGGGCGTGGTCACGGCAATCGGGCCGCTGGTCGCGCCGGTGGGCACCGTGAAGGTGATGGTCGTGCCGTTCACCACCGTGAAACCGGTGATGGCCACGCCGTTCAGCGTCACCGCCGTCGCGCCCGTGAAATCGGTACCCGTCACCGTCACCGTTACCGTGCCATCGGCCAGGCCGCTGGTGGGCGTGAAACTGGCAATAGTCGGAGCCGAGGCCGGAGCAGTTGGAGCGAATGAGACGCCGCGAAACCCCGTGTTGGCAGCTGCCGTGGCAATTGCTGTCGGCAGGCTAGCCAGCGCGGGGGCTACGTTGTACCCCGTGTTATCAAGGATTGAATAGAGGCTCGTGCCGCTCGTGGCGAACAGCGAAACGACGGTGCCCGTTACCGAACCGGTCACACTGGTGAGCTGGCTGGCGGTACCGTTGGCAATCGTGCCGTTCAGCACCCAGGTGCTGCCCACCAGGCTCCACTTCTGAATGCCCCCACCGGCGGTATTGCCCGTGCGGCTATCCGCCACATACACCACGTCGACCCCGGCCACGGTCGGGCTCAGGTCGGCAAAGTAAAAGCCATAAGGGCTTGGGCTGGTACCCGTATTGCCTGGTGTGCCCGGCAGCAGCGTCACCGACTGGCCGGCGGTGGTGGGCAGGCCCGTACCCACGGCATTGATTCCAATAGTCGAACCCGACTGGGAAGATACGTACAGGTTGCCATCGAAAACACCCGCTACCCGCAGGTTGGTGGGCGCTACCGTTGTGAGCTGCGTGGGGTTGAAACTACCCAGCGCAACGTACTGCACGCCCGAGTTGCCGCCCACTACATACAGGTTCTGCCCATCGGATGAAGCCACGCTCCGCACGTTGGTGGCACTAAATGCCGTGCCCAGGCTGGTGGTAGTGTTCACCGAACCATCGGCTCCAATCACGCCCACGACCCGGACCACATCGGCCGCAGCCGAAGTTGATATGTTGCTTCCGGCGGTGGGGCCCGTGGTACCCGGAGCCGCCCCGTAGCCAGCCAGCAGCAAGGCGCGCCCGTTGCCGGTGCGGGCCAGCGCCAATTCCGAGTTAGAAGTGCCACTGGCCGTCAGACTCCGGTTGTTGCCCGATACCGCGGTAGGCATTGCCACCGACTGCACGAGCACGTACACCCCGCTTGAGTTGAGGGTGTACTCGTCCAGAAAAACGGCCGTCGCGGCCGAGGTCAGCGTCGCGGTGCCGCCTTCGCCCACGCGGGCGACCACGATGTTGCCGGGGGTGAAAGGTGCCGCGACCGCCACGGCGGGCCGCAGCAGCACCTGAACCATCAGGCCCAGGAACAATCCCAATCGATAAAAATACTTCATTTGATGGTTGTGGAAATTGGTGAATGGAAAAACCGTGTGCTGGGCTAAGCCCGCCCCAAAGGTACACTTCCAGGCCTCACGCGAGGTAGTGGGCAGGATGAATTAATGCGGCGCCGAAACCGCCTGTCGCCCTGCTTTTCTGCTGGCCGGCTAAAGTAATTTTGGAGCGCCGGCGTCTGTTTAGCCAGAATGAATGCCATGACTCTTTCGCTCCCCTCCCCTCTCGCGCCGATGACGGCTTCGCAGCAAGACCGCCAGATTGCCGAAACCGTGCGCCAGCAGCGGCCCCGGCTGCTGCAGTTCATCCGGCGCCGCATTCCCGACGAAGCCGAGGCCGAAGACCTGCTGCAGGACGTATTCGCCGAGCTCGTCGAAAGCTACCGCCTGCTCAAGCCCGTGGAGCAGGCGGCGGCCTGGCTCTTCCGGGTGGCCCGCAACCGCATCACCGACCTCTACCGGCGCAAACGCCCCGTGAGCCTCGAAGCCGCTTTCGGCGCGGCCGAAGCCAGCGACGACGGCGAAGGCCTGCTGCTGGCCGACCTGCTGCCCGCCCCC
>JANNDE010000117.1:0-3108 GCA_031387395.1 Hymenobacter sp. | reverse complement strand
TTCGGACTTCGCGCCCGGCAAGTGGGTCGTGTTTTTCTCGCACCCGGCCGATTTCACGCCCGTGTGCACCACCGAAATGAGCGGCTTTGCCGAGCGGCAGGCCGAGTTCACGGCCCTCAACACCGAGTTGCTGGGCCTGAGCATCGACAGTATTCACTCCCACATCGCCTGGGTCAACAACGTGCGCGAGAAGAGCGGCGTGTATTTCCGCTTCCCCATCATCGCCGATATCGACATGAAGGTGGCGCGCCTCTACGGTATGCTTCAGCCCGGAGCCAGCGAAACCGCCGCCGTGCGGGCCGTCTTCTTCATCGACCCCGAGCACAAAATCCGCCTCATCATGTACTACCCCATGAGCGTGGGCCGCAACATGGACGAGATTCTGCGGGTGCTCAAGGCCATGCAGTTCAGCGACGAGCACAAGGTGTCGCTGCCCCTGAACTGGCAGCCCGGCGAGAAGGTGATACTGCCCGCACCCCAAACGCTGGACCAGCTCGATGCCCGCCTGGCCGATGATTCGGTGGAGAAAATGGACTTTTACCTGGCCCTTAAAAGCATGTAGACTGGCGGGAACCCTGCGGGCCAACTGGCGGGCCTGACTTCTGGACAGGGTAAAACAGGAAGACAACCGGCGAAATGAGAGCTCGTGATGTGGCTGCTCAAGCGCTACGGCCTGCCTTGGCTGTACTGGAACAAGATTCTGCCGGGCAAGGCATAACGCCGGCTCCCTCATTGCAACTGCTGCTATCCCCGATGGCCGGAGCTTTTCCGGTCATCTTTTTTTGCGGTCTGGCCCAGATTTAAGTTGGGTAAAAATCAAGGGTTCCAATAATTTCCGTCATGCCGTTCGCGGCGGCTGGTAATGAACCTTGCACCCTGCCGGGATTTATTCACTGTCGGGAACTGCATGCGCTGTGCCAACTAGCGGAGCAACTTTTTGCCATTTATCACCGCTCTATGCCCCTTTTCAGCTTGTCGAGACTGCTTTTTCTTGTCCGGTCGCGGATGGCGGAAGGCTTATTGTTAAGCTGGAGCCTAGCCGGAATGGGGTGCGGCACATCACCGGGCCAAGTGCCGGTGGCGGAAACGGCACGGCCACTGGCCAAAGTTGCCCCGACACCAGAAACCGTTGCCCTCCTGATTCAGCAGTTGCTCCGCGCGACTACAGCCGGACCTGAAGTACGAGCCTTTTACGACAGCACCTACGT
This sequence comes from Hymenobacter sp., assembly GCA_031387395.1. Classification (GTDB taxonomy): domain Bacteria; phylum Bacteroidota; class Bacteroidia; order Cytophagales; family Hymenobacteraceae; genus Hymenobacter. The sequence goes on along the minus strand of JANNDE010000117.1, from coordinate 1,900 downwards.
GGCGGCCTGGACCCTGCCTACGGGCGGCCTCACTCCCGACGCCGTAGCTACCCTGGCGCTGCTGGCCCGCGCCGTTGAGCATGGCCTGCGCCCGGCCGACTACGGCGTGTTGCCCCTCCAGGCGCTGCGCGACTCGCTCCTTCAACCGACACTGGCGCTTGAGCGGGGCGGGCAGCGCGCCCGACTGGACGTAGCCCTGAGCCAGGCGGTGTTCCGCTTTGGGAGCGACCTGGGGCGCGGCCGGCTGCATCGTTATACCCTGACGGCAAAGGAAAAGGCGGCCGGTGCCACCGGGCAGCCGGCCGCTTTGCTGCGGGCGGCCCTGGTCCAGCACGCGGTGCCCGCCGCGCTGCTGGCCAATGCTCCAACGAACCGCGAGTACCGGCAGCTACAACAGGTCTTGGCCGCGTGGCTGGCCCGCCCGGTAGACCCGGATTCCACTGCGCTTCAGCAGCAACGGTACGAGCAGGCGGCCGTGAACCTGGAGCGCTGGCGCTGGGAGCCGCTCGCGGATTCTAGCTACGTGCTGATAAACGTACCGGCTTACGAGCTGCTGGTGGTAGCCCGCGACTCGGTAGTGCGCCGGCATCGGGTAGTAGTGGGCGCGCCGAGCACCACGACGCCCACGCTCAGCAGCCGCCTCACGCATTTTACGCTGGCTCCCGACTGGCACGTGCCCCGCTCCATCGCCACCCGCGAAATGCTGCCCCGCCTCAAGAAGGATGCCGGCTACCTGGCCCGCTACAATTACGCCCTCTACGACGACCGGGGGCGGCTGGTGAATCCGGCCAGCGTGCGCTGGGCTACGGTGACGGCCCGGAATTTTTCATACACCATCCGGCAGTCGGCCGGCTGCGATAATTCTTTGGGTAACATCGTGTTCCGCTTTGCTAACCCATATTCCGTGTACGTGCACGACACGCCACTGCGCCAGTATTTTGCGCAGCCCAACCGCGCCCTCAGCCACGGCTGCGTGCGGCTGGAAACCCCCATGCTGCTGGCCGCCTACTTGTTACGCCGTGAGGGCAATACCGCCTGGCTGCCATCCGATGAAGAATGTGCCCGGCAGCCCCGTCCGCGCGAGCTGCGCCTGCGCCGGCCCATCGCCCTTTACATCCGCTACGCCACTTGCATTGCTGAAAACGGCCGCCTGCGCTTCCTGCCTGACATCTATGGCCGCGACGCGGTCATCCGGCGCGGACTGTTTGGCCCGGGGGCGTAGCCGGCCGGTTGTGCCCGTGCCCTTCGAACACCTGCCATCAACTCCTTTCTCGCTTTGCTTCCTATTCTGTTGCTGGTAACCGTGTCGCTCACCAAGGGCGTGAAGCCGGCGGTGCTGGTGCGCTGGGTGATGGCCACAGCGGTGTTTTTTTGGGGCGGTGGCGGTGGCGGGCACTGCCTCGAGAACCTAGTCGCTGGCACGGGGAAGAAAACCCGTAGCGCGGGGCATTTGATGGATGTCATCCGATGCGGCAACGATTGTCATGGGGCTGGCTTGCGGCAGGGCGGATTTTTGTAGCAATCCATTTTTTGATTGACCCACCAATCCCCCCTTTCATGACGACGACCTCCCTCCTGCCCGCCCCCATCCTTTCGGCTTGGCATGGCGAGCTAACTGACGAAGCCATTACGGCGGCCATCGAAACGCTGCTGACCACCAAAAAAGGGCTGGCCTCGCAGTTAATTGTGGTCAGCACCCGCGAAGGGTTGGTGAAGCTGACCGGCTTTACCGACAATCTGCTGGCGAGCCAGCGGGCCGGGGAAATTGCCCTGGCCGTGCGCGGGGTGCGCGGGGTGACCAACACGGTGGAGGTGCGCACCGACGAACTGGGCGACGCCGAGCTGCAGCGCGACGTGTCCGGGGCCCTAGCCGACGACCCGGCCACTGGCGGCTACCAGG
>JANNDE010000067.1:0-1686 GCA_031387395.1 Hymenobacter sp. | reverse complement strand
TCCTTCGCTCCGCTCAGGATGACAAACGTGGAAAACTACTCAATCAAGAACAGGGGCTGGTCGTATTCCACCGGCGTAGCGTTATCCACCAGTGCCTTCACGATGCGGCCGCTTTCTTCGGCTTCAATCTCGTTGAACAGCTTCATCGCCTCGATGATGCAGATAACATGGCCTTTCTACACCATGTCGCCCACCTGCACGAATGCCGGCGATTCCGGGCCGCTGCTGCGGTAGAAGGTGCCAATCATCGGAGCTTTCAGCGACTTGTAGTTGCCAGCCGGTGCCTCAGCTGCCGCCGGAGCCGCGCTGGCGGTCGCCGGAGCAGCAGCGGGGAGCGCCACCGGAGCCGGGGCTGCCGCTGCTACCGGAGCCGCCGCGCTGAATACGGTTTTGGTGTTGGGGTCGCGCTGCACCGAGATTTTAAATTCTTCGGTTTCAATGTTGACCTTGTTCAGGCCCGACTTGGCGATAAAATCAAGCAGCTCCTGTAATTCTTTGGCTTTCATGGCAGCGTCTTTTTCCTTTTTGGGCGAGTTGGACATATTCTTTAGCTGCTAGCTATGAGCTGCTAGCCGTTGGCTTTTTCAGAGCTTCAGCTAGCAGCTAAGGGCCATGCCAAGGGCCCCGCTGCCAGCTAACAGCTCCCTAAAGGGCTACTTTACGCGCTCGACGTAGCTATAGTCGCTGGTTTTGATGCGGATTTTAGTGTCCACGTCCACGAACAGCGGCACCTGAATGCGGGCCCCGGTTTCCACGGTGGCAGGCTTTAGGGTGTTGGTGGCGGTGTCGCCGCGCAGGCCGGGCTCGGTGTAGGTCACCACGAGGTCCACGGTGGTAGGCAGCTCGGCGGTGAGCGGCTGCTCGGTTTCGGCGTGCATGAGGATGGTGACCTCCTGGCCTTCCTTCATGATGTCGGCGAAGGGCACCAGCTCTTCGGGCAGCACTATTTGCTCGAAGGTGCTGTTATCCATGAAGTTGTAGCCGTAGTCGTCCTTGTACAAAAACTGGTGGGGGCGCTGTTCCACCCGGGCCGTCTCCACTTTCACCCCGGCGTTGAAGGTGTTGTCGATGGTGCGGCCGGTTTTGATATTGCGCATTTTGGTGCGCACAAAGGCGGGGCCTTTGCCGGGCTTCACGTGCTGAAACTCGGTGATGACGTGCAGCTCGTTGTTGTAATTGAGAACGAGCCCGTTGCGGAAGTCGGCGGTTGATGCCATGGTATCAGTTATGAGTTAAAAGTTATGAGTTAAAAGTTTGGAGCTTCAACTCAAGGCTTTCAAGTTGGGTGGGTTGTTGTAACGAAATGGGTTTGACAGACGACAAAATTAAGAGCAAGCCAGCGCTTTAACGCATAACTTTTAACTCTTTACTATTTTATCGCCATCATACGCCCATTTGATGTAGATGGAGCCCCAGGTGAAGCCCCCGCCGAAGGCCGCGAGCACGAGGTTATCGCCGCGGCGCAGCTGGCTCTCGTAGTCCGAAAGGCACAGTGGAATGGTGGCGTTGGTCGTGTTGCCGTAGCGGTCGATGTTGAGCATCACCTTCTCCGGGCCCACGCCCATGCGGTTGGCCGTCGCGTCGATGATGCGCTTATTGGCCTGGTGGGGCACCAGGAAAGCCACGTCGTCGTTGCTGAGGTAGTTACGCTCCATCACCTGGGCGGCCACGTCGGCCATGCTTTTC
>JANNDE010000040.1:0-15376 GCA_031387395.1 Hymenobacter sp. | reverse complement strand
TAAAAACCCGGACTCGCAGAGTCCACGCTACAGTGCTACGTCAGCTTCGCCAGGCTCGCCTTGATGCGGCGGAAGGCCCCCACCAGCTTGTCATCGGCGGCGGCGGTGCTGAAGCGCAGGCACTCCGGCGCGCCAAACGCCTCGCCCGATACCGACGACACGTGCGCCTCGTTCAGCAGGTACAGCGCCAAATCGGAGGAATCGCGGATGGTGCTGCCATCGGGCGCGGTGCGGCCGAAGAACGCCGACACTTCGGGGAAGATATAAAATGCCCCACTGGGCGTGGGCGTATCCAGGCCGGGAATGTCTTGCACCAGGTGCAACACCAGGTCGCGGCGGCGGCGGTAGGCAGCGGCCATCTCATCGGCCGAGGCCCGGCCGCCGGCCAGCGCGGCCACCCCGGCCCGCTGCGTGATGGAGCAGGTGCCGGAGGTAATCTGGCCCTGCATCTTATCGCAGGCGGTGGCAATATCCTGGCGCGCCGCCAGGTAGCCCAGCCGCCAGCCCGTCATGGCGTAGCCCTTCGAGAAGCCGTTCACGGTGATAACCCGCTCGGCCACGGCCGGAAACCGAGCCAGGCTCACGTGCTCGCCCACGAAGTTGATATACTCGTAAATCTCATCGGCCAGGGCGTACACCTGCGGGTGGCGGGCCAGCACGTCGGCAATCGCGCCCAGCTCGGCGCGGCTGAACACCGCGCCCGTGGGGTTGCACGGCGAGGAGTACATGATGAGCTTGGTGCGCGGCGTGATGGCGGCTTCGAGCTGCGCGGCGGTGGCCTTGTAGTCGTTTTCGCGGGCACCCACCAGCGGCACGGGCACGCCCTCGGCCAGCTTCACCATCTCCTCGTAGCTCACCCAATAGGGCGAAAACACGATGACTTCGTCGCCCGGATTCACCAGGCTGAGAATGACGTTGGCCAGCGCCTGCTTGGCCCCGGTGCTCACCACAATCTGGTTGGGCAGGAAATCGAGCTGATTGTCGCGCTTGAACTTATCGCAGATAGCCTGCCGCAGCTCCGGAATGCCGGGCACCGGCGTGTAGAACGTGTAGCCGTCGTCGAGCGCCTTTTTGGCGGCGTCCTTGATGTACTGGGGGGTCTGAAAATCGGGCTCACCAAAGCTGAGATTGATAACATCAACACCCTTGGCGGCCAGCTCACGGCCCTTTTTGGCCATGGCAATGGTGGCCGACTCGTTCATGGCCAGCAAGCGGTCGGAGAGCGGCGAAACGGCAACGGGCGCGGCGGTATCAGACATAAGAAACGGTGATGAGTGCGGGGGCAAAGGTAAGGCTGCCGCAGTGTAGCGGAGCGTAGACGCTGCGAGTCCGCGCATTGCTGGATGTTCGCCCGGGCGCGGACTCGCAGCGTCCGCGCTACCGCTACTCCTGCCCCAGCCGCCGCCAGCAGCGCCAGAGCACTGCCAGGTCCATACCGGGCTCGTAGTCCTTGGCATACAGCAGCTCCAGGCGGCGCTTCGTGCCTTCGGTGAGCGGGGCGGCGGCGTTGGCCGCTTCGGCCGGCGACACCACGGCCGGCACCGTGTGCGCCGGACCGGGCGTGTGGCGCAGGCCCACCCAGGTGCGGCGGCCCAGCAGCACGGCCCCGCAGTTGCGCAGGAAACCCATTCTGTTGGGCTGAAACCACAGGAGCAGCGGGGCCAGCAGCAGCAGCCCGGCGCTCACGAGCAGGTCGAGCAAGCGCTTGGCCCGGGCTTTCTGGGGCTGGTTCAGGTTCAGCTCGATGTCGAGGGTGTAGTAGTCGCCGGGCGCGTCTTTGCTGCTGCTGCCGATGATGTACTGGCTGTCTTCGGGCAGGATTTTGTAGGCCACCGGCGGGTCGGCCGGCAGGCTCAGCATCAGGGCGATAATCTGGCTGGCGGGCAAGTCCTTGCCGCAGAAAATCAGCTCATTCAGCGCGTACAGGCGAGTGATATCGGCCAGCTGGCGCAGCTCGCCCAAAGGCTCCTCAATGAGTGAATGGGTGAATGAGTGAATGAGTGAATGGGTTTCGGCTGCTGCCAATGGTGTTTCCGCGTCCACGCGCACGTAGCCAATCACGCGGGCCGAGACGTGAGCGGCTTCCAGCAGCTGGCGCACGCGCTGGCTTTCGGGCCCCGAGCCCACGATGGCAATGTTTTTCTGGTGCCGCTCGCTCAGGCGCAGGTTTTTGTATTTGATAAAATGCGCCAGCAGCTGCCGGCCCACCAGCGCCGTGATGGCCCACACGCCGCCCAGAATCATGAGCGCCTTCGAGAAGCGCCAGGCATCGAGGAAGTTGGAAGCCGCCGAAATCAGCAGCGTGCCCACGGCCACGCCCCGCACAATGCGCGAGGTGCGCACCGGCTGGTCGTAGCCCCCGCTCAGATAAGCCGACGTGAGCCAGACCAGGATGTAGGCCGGCACGGCCGCCGCCATATACTGCGGCGGGTAGTCGCCGGGCACAAACTTGTGGTTGCGCTCCCAGTAGGTTTTCAGGCAGTACATACCGCCCCAGATGAGGCCGGCATCGAGCAGCAGCGGGGCCACGCGCAGCAGCAGCCGCTCGGCCACGGCCGCCCCCGCCCGCAGCCAGATGGCCGCGTTTATCAGCAGCGAAAACAGGCCCGCCCGGCCCGGCGCAAAGTGTTTCTGCGCAAAAATCACCATCGCCCGATAGAACACGAATACGTAGTTCACGCTGGTGCGCCTGGTGCTCTCGCCCTTGTAATGAATAATGCGCGTGCCGGGGAAATAGTAGTTCTGCCAGCCGCCCCGGGTGAGGCGGTACGAGAGGTCAATGTCCTCGCCGTACATGAAGTAGTCTTCGTCGAGCAGCCCGATTTTGTCGAGCGCGGCCTTGCGCAGCAGCATAAACGCGCCGCTCAGCACCTCCACCTCGTGCGTCTGGTCCTCATCCAGAAAGCCCAGATGGTAGCGCCCAAACGTGCGCGACTTCGGCAGGAGCCTGGCCAGCCCGAACATTTTATAGAAGGCCACGGCCGGCGTGGGCAGCGCGCGCTTGCTCTCGGGCAGGAAACGGCCCTGGCCGTCGAGCATCTTCACCCCCAGGCCACCGCAGTCAGGGTGCGCGTCCATGAAATCGCAGCTGGCCCGGAAGGTGTCTTCTTCCACCACCGTGTCGGGGTTCAGCAGCAGCTGGTACTGACCAGTGGCGCGGCGCAGGGCCTGGTTGTTGCCTTTCGAGAAGCCGGGGTTGTCGTGGTTGGCAATGAGGATGACCTCCGGAAACCGCGCCCGCACCATGGCCACCGAGCCATCGGCCGAATTATTATCCACCACGAACACCTCCACCGGCTGCCCCAGCTTCTCCACGGCCCGCCGCACCGAGAGCAGCGCCTGCTCCAGGAAATAACAGACGTTGTAATTGACAATAATGACGGAGAGCTTCACCACGGGGTACTCGCCCTTACGCCTGTCGCAGGCGGTCTACGATGCTGCGGCCCAGCGTGATTTCGTCGGCATATTCCAGCTCGCCGCCCATCGGAATGCCGCGCGCGATGGTGCTGATGTGCACGCCGGGCAAGTCGCGCAGCCTCCGCGAGAGGTAGAAAGCCGTCGTGTCGCCCTCCATGGTGGGCGAAATAGCCAGAATCACTTCCCGCAGCTCCGAGTCTTCGGCCGAGGCGCGGGCCACCAGCGAGTCGATGTGCAAATCGGAGGGCCCGATGCCCTCAATGGGCGAAATCACGCCGCCCAGCACGTGGTACACGCCCTTGTACTGGCCCGTATTCTCGATGGCGATGACGTCGCGCACATCCGATACCACGCACACGAGGCTGTGGTCGCGCAGCTTATTGGCGCAGATGCCGCACTCCTCGGCATCGGAAATGCTGTGGCAGGTTTTGCAATAGGTGATTTCGAAGCGCATCTTAGCCAAAGCCTCGGCTAATGATGCGGTGGTGTCCATCTCGGCTTTCAGCAGGTGCAGCGCCAGGCGCAGCGCCGTTTTGCGGCCAATGCCGGGCAGGCGTGAAAGCTCGCCCACGGCGTTTTCAATTAGCTTGGAAGGAAAATCCATTCAGATTGGTTGGTGCTTGGTTGTGGGTGCCTTGGTGCCTGGTCGAACAAGTGCGGTCCTGAAAGGAGCCGGGCACCAGGCACCAGCAACCAGGCACCAAAGATTAAACGACGTCGGCCGAGATACCGCGGTCGTGAATGGCCGTGCACATGGGCTCCAGCTCTTCGTAGGTACCCACTTTCACGGCGCACTTGCCTTTGTAGTGAATGAGCAGGGTGCATTGCTCGGCCTGCTCGGGCTGGTGGCCACACACGTCCATCAGGGTTTTGATGACGTGGTCAAAGGTGTTGATTTCATCGTTGTACACTACCAGGTTACGCAGCTCCACGGCTTCTTCGAGCAGCAGAACGTCTTCATCGTAGTCAATTTGCGGACGCGTGTTCATAAGGCAAATTTACGCAGGAAACCCCGCGTGGGGGCAGCTGTTCATAACCCCGTTGGCGGCGGTTTCGTTTCGTCAGATTCGCCCCAATTTTGCGTGGCGGTGCAGTGCTGCCCGCTTCCGCCTCCTCCCCGCCCATGCCCGTCCCGTCCGCCGATTTCAAAAAAGCCCTCAAGCGCCTCTCCGAGTCCGAAAAGGAAGCCCTGCTGCTGCGCGCCGTACGCCGCGACGCCGAGCTCTACGAAACCTTCCGCTTCGAGCTGCTGGCCGATGTGACGCTGGGTCAGCTTCAGGAAGAAACCGCCGACCGCGTTCACGAGCTGTTCAACGTGGCCGTCACGGGCCGCCTGCTCAACCGTAGTCTCGTGAAGGCCTTGCGGGCCAGCGTGCAGGAAGCGGCCCGGGCCCGCCGCATCACCAAAAGCAAGCAGCTTGAAATCGACTTGCTCGTGTACATCCTGCGCCAGTGCATCGACCACTACTCGGGCCAGTTCGACAGCGTGTGGGACGGCTTCTACAACGCCACGGCCCGCCTGGCCGCCCGCCTGCCAGCCCTCATCCTGAAGTCATTACACGAAGACCTGTGGGTTGAATACCAGTCCGACATCAACGAAATACTGCGGGAATTACATGGCCGCAAAAAAAGCCAGCAGCTCAAGTTCGAACTGCCCCGAATATTCAAAATCCCGGAGTAGATTTGTCGCTCATTGTCTACTCCAAACAATTTTATGAACCACCGTTTTACCCAAACTTGTGCAGCCGGCTTGCTGGCTCTCACCACTGGCTGCGCCGGCTCCTACACCGCCATTCAGCCCAACCGAATTGCCACTTATGTCTCGTCGCCTTCGGCAAGCGCCATCGAAATGGCCTACCAGTTTGACGCACTTCGGCAGCGGGGCGGCAACAAGAAATACGTTAAAAAGGAAACAAAAAACGGCTACCACGTGGCAGCCGTCCGGGTTACCAACAAATCGGACCGGGAAATTAACTTCTCGCGCGACGTTGACTTGCTGTACGGCGACCGGCCCGTGGTTCCCACCCCATCGGCCGTGGCGGCACACGACCTGCGGCAGGGCGTGGCCATCTACCTGCTCTACCTCTTGCTGAACCCGACCGTTGGGGCTACCACCGACCCGCGCACCGGGGCCGTTTCGGGAGGCACCACCATACCGCTCGGCCCGTTCGTCGCGGGTGGCAATATGCTGGGAGCCAGTGGTGCCAACGCCAACCTGCGCAAAGAATTTGCGGCTTACGACCTTACCAACCGCACCATCAAGTCCGGCGAAACAGTTTACGGCATCGTGAGCATGCGCGAAACATCAGTGGCCCCCATACGGGCCGAGTTGCGGGCCAGTGCCATGCCAGCAGCAGCGTTGCCCGCGCCGGCCGCGACGCCAGCGGTGGTGCCCGCCGCCACCCCAGTTGCTGCGCCCCGCTAAGCACGCTGGCATGGCAATACCGTTGCTAACACCGAATGGCTGCGGCCGCGCCCGCACAAACAGCACATCGGCCCAAATGCACGAAAAAGCCCGCCAAACCGGCGGGCTTTTTCATGCGCAAACACTCAGGCTAAGCAATCATCCGAGAAATGCCGCGCAACCAGTAATCCGCGAAATCCCTAAAATTCGTTTAGAGCAGTTTCGGGATTGGTGTACACATTTCGTTCTAACAGCCGCCTCACCCCTGCCGGGCATGGCCCCGGCACCCTACGCCGCTTGACGCGTGGGATGAAAGGGAAGGGAGGAAATGACCGATTAAAAAGTGTACGTCACTTTTTAATCGGCTCTAAATCCGTTGTTAAGACTTTTTGGCAATCACGTTGAAAGTCAGGTCAAAATTGTCGTAGATGGCCTTGTCGCCGATGCTTTCGAAGAAAGACTTCGAGCCGTACTTCAGGCCGAACTTGGTGCGGTCGATGGTTACTTTGCCGGTGGCGGCGGCCACCCCATCCTTCACGCCCACTTTGGCGGGAAAGCTGATGCGCTGCGTCACGCCCTTGATGGTCATGTCGCCGGCGATGGTGGCGTTGTCAGCATCCTTGGCGGCACCTTTGATGGGCGTCACGCTTACGATTTTGAAGGTCGAGGTGGGGAATTTTTCTGCGCCGAAGAAATCGTCGCTGCTCATGTGGCCCACGAATTTGCCCTGGCTTTCGGCATCCTTGATGTCGGTCGCTTTCATGGTCTTCATGTCCACCGTCACGGTGCCGCCCACGATGGTGTTGCCCTTCACGAGCAACTCGCCCGAGCTGAACTGCATGGTGCCATTATGGCCGTGCGTCACGGCTTTGCCTTCCCAGCCCAGGGTGCTCAGCTGCGGCTGCAGCTTGTAGGCGGGGTCGGCGGCGGCGGTTTTGGCCGGTGCCACTTTAGCGGCCGAAGCAGCGGGCGCAACGCCGAGAACGGCAACGGCAAACAAGGCGGGCAAGAGGATTTTTTTCATGGTTGGGAGTAATTAAAAAGGGTGACTTTAAAAATTTGATATAAAGATGATTACGTTACGGCCACGGCTCAATCGGTCTCGCGCATCTTATCGAGCAGTGCGTTCAGCTGCCGGGCTTCGGCTTCGCTCAGGCTGTCGTGGGCGGCGGTCTGCATCACGCCCGAACCATCAATCTGGTCGAGCAGGGCCAGCCCCGAGGTAGTTATGCGAATGTCGACGGCGCGGCGATTGGAAGGACACACGGTGCGCGTCACGAGTTTTTTTTCTTCGAGGCGGTCGACAATGCGCGAGGCGTTGCTGGTTTTATCCAGCATGCGCTCGATAAGCAGCGCCACCGTAGCCGGCCGCGGATGCTGGCCGCGCAGAATGCGCAGAATGTTGAACTGGGGCGAAGTGAGCGCAAACTGCTTGAAAGCACAGGCCTGCCGCAATTGCAGCCAGCCGGCCGTGTACACCAGGTTGATGATGGCCTTCTGGTGCTCGTCCTTGAAATGGGGCTGCTTAATTTCGTCTTCGATACGCATGGGTGCTACTGGAATCGACTGCAAATATATGTACCTACATTTAATGTCGCAACATTGTTCCCCAAAATTTCTGTTCCCGCATTTTAGCTGCTGGCAGGTGGCCAAAACCCGGCCAACATTCGTATCCTGCCAAATTCACCTTCCCCTTATTATTGTGATGCAACGTTTCGGCACATTTCTGCTGGCGGCCGCTCTGGCTACCACTGCTCCTCAACTCGCAGTTGCTCAGGCTGGTGGTTTCCCGGCCCCAACAACTGCCAGCACCCAGTTTGTGATGCAGAACGGTGAGGTCGTGAAGCGCGACGGCAATCAGATTACCCCCCTTAGCCAAAACGTGAAGCTGGCCAGCGGCGTCAAAATCAACTATAAAAACGGCATCGTGGAAATGCCCGCTGATAAGCTCAACGCCAGCGGCAAAAAAATAACCCTGCGCGAAGGCGACTACGTGCGGGCCGACGGCGGGGTGGTGTTTGCCACGCCGGGCAGCGCCGCCGCCGCCAAAGGGGCCGCCCCCACCCCACCCAGCGCTACCTACGAAAAGTACGTGCAGCGTGGGCCCGGCTACGCCGACCCTGCCCAGCGCGTGCCCCTGCTCAACAAAAAAATTGAGCTGCTGAACCAGAAAATCAGTCTCCTGAGCCAGGGCCACATCGACCTGCCCGATACCAAAGCCCTCGACGCGCAGCTCGCAGCCCTTGATGCCCAGCTGAATGCCCCGGTAAAATAGCCAGCCGCCCTACTGCAGATGCAGGCGCCCTTCGGTCTCCGTTACAAGGCCGAAGGGTTCATCGCGTACAATCAGGAAGCCGTCGAGGTCAAGCACATCGGCCAGGCCGCTGATATGCAGAGCCGCCGCAATGCCAACGGTGGTTTCGACCATGCAGCCGAGCATGGGCAGCAGCCCGTGGGCGCGCGTCTGGTGCAGCAGGCTGATGCCACGGCGGAAGCCACCGGCTTTCATCAGCTTCACGTTCACGCCGTGAAACTGCTCGGCGATGGCCCCGAAATCGGCCGAATCGGTCACCGACTCGTCGGCCAGCAGCGGCACGGCGCTGCGGGGACGCAGGTAGCGGTAGTCGGCGGCGCTGGCGGCAGGCAAGGGCTGCTCGAGCAGGCGCAGGTGCAGGCCGGGCAGGGCCCGGGCCCGCTCCAGAAACTGCAGGACCCCATCCGCATCGGGCCAGGTTTCGTTGCCATCCACCAGCAGCGGGTGGCCGGGCAGCACGCGGGCTACCTCGCGCAGCAGGTCGAGGCCTTCGAAGGCATTTACCTTGATTTTGAGCAGGTCGAACCGGGCTGCCCGCTGCTCGCGCAGGAAGGCTGCCACCTCGGCGGGGTCCATGATGGGCAGCGAAAACGCCGTGGGCACGGCTGGCCCGGGGGCCGGCACGCCCAGGTACTGCCACACCGGCTGGCCGGCGCGGGCGGCCAGCCACTGCACCAGCGCCGCCTCCAGGCCAAAGCTGAGCGCGTGCGCCACGGGGTGCACCGCCAGCAGGGCATCGAGCTCGGCTAGGGTGGCAACTTCGCCCAGGCCCTGCGTTTGCAGGTTGGCGAACTGGGCCCGCAGCAATTCGGGGGTTTCGCCGTAGCGCACGTTGGGGGCCGCTTCTCCCCGGCCCTGCTGCCCGCCCGCGGTCACTCGCACCAGCAGGTTGGTTTTGGTGCTGGAGGCATTGCGGGAAATTTTCCAGACGTACCGCAGAGGCAGTTCCAGGGGCAAGAGTGACCAGACGGGCATAAGGCAGAGAAAAGAAAAAAGCGCCACACGGAGGCTTCAGCTGCGTGCATACGCGGCAACGGCCGGAAAGTAACGAATTCTGCCGAAGCCATTCGCCGAGGAAATACCGACGTTGAACGGCCTAATCCAGCATTCCATCAACTATCGTTCATCATACACTAGCCAAATAGTGAAAATACTTCACTTTAGAATACATTTGTGGCAACTACACTTATGTTTTTCCGCTAACCGTTTTCACACCTAACCTTTCTGCGAACATGAAATCTTCATTCCTTTCTTCTTTATTGCTGGCGGCCAGCCTACTGGTAGCATCAGTTGCTCCTATCAGTGCCCAAAAGCGTAGAGCTCAGACGGCTAACGGCACATTGCCCTGGTTCACCGTGGTGAATACAAGGATGATGGTGCAGACGGGCACTGCCTCCAAAATGTTGGAAAAAGACGTGACGCTGCCCAACGGCAGCCGCGTAGAATACCAGACGCAATCGGTGGTGCTGGCCAATGGCACCCGGGTGCGCCTGAAGGAAGGCGACCTGCTTAGCCTCAACGGCGAGCTGATTCAGAAATCGCCCGCCAACGTAGCCCCGCCGGCCAACGCTACGGCCAGCATCAGCCCCGTGGCCAACGTGCTGAAGGCAACAGCGACGCCACCCGCACCGGCGGCCCCGGCACCCAATGCTATTGCCCCGGTGGCAGCCTCCTTCACCTACCGCACCGAAGTGCCGGTGAACGGCAAGCTGCGCGGCGTGGTGGAGCTGGGGGCCAGCGGCTTCAACATGTTCATCATTCGCATGGACGACAAGCGCAACTGGAAGCTGGAAAAGTCGGAGTTCGGCAACAGCCTGGTAATGGAGAACATGGCTTCGGAAGAAGATGTGCGTACCGGCCTTAAAGCCTACATCGGCAAGATGCTGGACTTTGGCGTGCCCGGCCGCGACATTCATTTCGTGGTGAGCTCGGGCGCGGCACTGGCCGAAAACACCCATCGCATCGTGAAAGGCCTGGAGACCCTGAAATACGTGGTGACGACCGTGACGCCCGAGCGCGAAGGTGCGCTCGGCCTGCGCGCCGCCCTGCCCACCAACTACGCCACCAAAGGCTTTGTGATGGATATGGGTTCGGCCAACAGCAAAATTTCGTGGTACGCCGCCGGCCAGCCCAGCTCGGAAGACACTTACGGCTCGAAATACTACGAGAAAAACGTGGACGATGCCACCGTAGCCGCCGCCGTGAAAGCCAAAGCCACCCAGATACCGGCCCAATTGCGCGGCACCTGCTTCATCATCGGCGGGGTGCCCTACGAGCTGGCCAAGGCCGTGCGCCAGGGCCAGGAGCCCTTCACCATACTCAAAGCGCCCACCGAATACCCGCAGCTGAGCGGCGCTAAAATCAAGTCGGGCCTGAACATCTACCAGGCCCTGGCCGACGCCACTGGCTGCCAGCAGTTCGTGTTTGGCTACGACACCAATTTCACCATCGGCTATCTGCTGTCGCTGTAAGTATTCTCCAAACTTAGCCGTTCCGAATGCCCCGTGCCATCCGCACGGGGCATTTTTTTGGGCCGGGCCAGCGCCGCCCGCCGGGGCTGGTGGCTGGCAATGGCCGGCTAGTGCCGTTCTTTATGCCCGAAATTCGTTTTTCCGGTACTATCATCCTCGCATGTTCAAATCACGCCTACTCCTTCCTACTCTTGTTCTTGTTATTCTGGCGGTCCTGCTTACGGCACTGGGCACGGGCCTGCCGCCGGCCGTGCCGGTAACCGCCCGCTGGCTGGCACTGGCCGCCATCGCGGCGGCGGCGGCTCCCCGCCGCTCGCTCACGCTCTGGATTGTGGTGAGCATGCTCGTCGGGATTGAATTGGGCCATGATGCGCCCGATGTCGCCATGAGCCTGAAGGTACTCAGCGATGCCTTTCTGCGGCTCGTGAAAACCATTATTGCCCCGCTGGTATTTGCTACCCTGGTGGTGGGCATTGCCGGCCACGCCGACCTGAAGCAGGTGGGGCGCATGGGCATCAAGGCGCTGGTGTATTTTGAAGTCGTGACCACGTTTGCGCTGTTCATTGGGCTGGGCGCCATCAACCTCACCAAGGCCGGCGTGGGCATCAGCCGCGTGGGCGTGAAGGAAGAGGCCCTGACGGCCGCCCCAGCCCAGACGGTGGCCGACATCATCCTGCACATCTTCCCCGAAAACATTGCCAAATCGGTAGCCGAAGGGCAGGTGCTGCAGGTCGTTATTTTCGCCATTCTGTTTGCCATTGGCCTGGCCCTCACGCCCGAGCGGCCCCGGCGCGTGATGCTGGATTTCTGCGAAAGCCTGTCGGAAGTCATGTTCAAGTTCACCAACGTGGTGATGTATTTCGCGCCGCTGGGCGTGGGTGGGGCCCTGGCCTACACGGTGGGCAAAATGGGCTTCGCGCCGCTGTTTAATGCCCTGCAGCTGCTGCTCACCCTCTACGGCGCGCTTATCGCCTTCGTGCTGCTGGTGCTGCTGCCGGTGGCGCTGCTGGCCCGGCTGCCGCTGCGCCGCTTCATCGCGGCCGTGGCCGAGCCGGTGAGCATTGCTTTCGCCACCACCAGCAGCGAGGCGGCCCTGCCCCGGGCCATGGAAGCCATGGAAAGCATGGGCGTCCCCCGCCGCATCGTGGCCTTCGTGATGCCCACGGGCTACTCCTTCAACCTCGATGGCACCACGCTCTACCTGTCGCTGGCGGCCGTGTTCGTGGCGCAGGCGGCGGGTGTGCCGCTTTCTTTTGGCCAGCAGCTGCTGATGGTGTTCACGCTGATGCTGACCAGCAAGGGCGTGGCCGGCGTGCCGCGGGCCTCGCTCGTCATTCTGCTGGCTACGGTGGCCTCGTTCAACCTACCGGCCTGGCCGGTATTCATCATCCTGGGCATCGATGCGCTGATGGACATGGCCCGCACGGCCGTGAACGTGCTCGGCAATTGCCTCGCCTCGGCCGTAGTGGCCCGCTGGGAGGGAGAATTTGTGGATGACTACGTGGGCCCCGACCCAGCCACCGAGTAGGCTCCCGGAACAACCGAAATTGAACAAAAAAAAGGTACCCGGGCTTGGCCCAGGTACCTTTTTTTATAGTAAGACTCAAGTAAAATGGCCGCAATCCACATTAACGCCGTAGTTTAGCTATGAAAACGCTGCTTTGAGGCTTCCGTATGGATATAAGACAATTTTTGCTTTTATTCTTTTTATCGGTTTTCCTTTTTATCTTCAATCCATGAAAATTCTTCGTCAATGGTCGGTGGTGGCACTAGTGCCCGCACTGCTGGGAACAGGCTCCTGCGTCTCGGTTAAGAACCAGATGAAAAGCACGCCCACGGCGGCAATTACCAACCGCCTGCCCCCACTGGAAATTCTGGCCGACCAGGGCCCGCTGGCCATGAACGACGGCGCGCTGCCCGAAGACCCGCTCAAACTGTTCCAGCAGGAATGCCGCATCAACCTGACCGAGCCCACCGACTCGGCCACCTACGGCTACGCCAAGCTGGTAGTGAAAAAAGTAAGAACCCTGCGCACCGGCCGCGGCCTGCAGGGCGCGCAGGTGCTCACGTTCCTGCTGCCCGCCGTGGTTGGCGTGCCCCTGGAATGGTACAAGACCACCCTGCAGGCCGAAGTGCAGGTGAGCGACGCCGCCGGCAACCTGCTCGGCTCGTACGACGGCACTGGCACCTCGGAAGTGAAAGTGGCCATGTACCACGGCTACTCGCAAACCGATGCGCCCCGCCTGGCCGACGTGATTGCCCTGCGCGGCGCGATGGCCAGGATTCGCCCTCAGCTCGATACCGCCACTGCCCGCCTGCGCCCGCTGCTGCTGGCCGGCGGCACCGTCGAGAACCCCACGATTCCGGCAGCTTCGTCGTCGGCGACGGGCGGCCGCTAGCAATTCTTTGCCAGCCGGCTTCGTTTGTTCGGGCCCGCTGCTTCTACTGGCCCCGTGGGGCGCGTGGGGGCGGCGGGCCTTACCTTTGACGCGTGATGGCTCTATCCCTGATTTCTCGATTGGCGGCCCCGACGGGCCTGGTAATGCTACTGGCGGGCTGCTGCGCCAACAACGTGTGCGACTGCCCCAACGAAGCCCAGACCGATGCCATTCGCATTGTGTTTGACCGAACGACATTTCCGGTTGCGGCGGAACTGGACACGCTGGTGCTGGTGCGCTACCTGCGCCTAGGCCCTCAGAACCAGGGCCCCCTGCCCAAGCCCGAAACCGTAACCCTGGTTCGCACGGCGGCGCAGATTGCGGCCAACGACACGGTGGTTATCAACAACACCACGCCTTTCAGCCAGTTGGGCAGCGCCCGGCTTGATGCCTTTAGCTATGTGTTGCGCTACTATCCCAACTCAAAACCGAAGGTGCGGCCCAGCAAGCGGGCGCTGGTCATTGACAGTGTGAGGCTGAGCGGAAGCTTCGAAGGCAATGGTTGCTGCACCTGCTATACCAATTCGCGCAAGGAGGCTTTTGCCCGGTTCGACTCGACAAAAATGCCTAGTTATACCGACCTGAAACCGCGCCGAGCGGTACTGACCGTAACGCGGTAGCCGCTTTCCCGGTACGGCCCGTATAACCAGCCGGCGGCGCTTCCCCGCCTCCTTCTTGCTGCAAGCTTCCATGGCAACCGAACTCTCTTCTTCTGCTGCTCCGGCCGCTGCGCCTGTGGTTGCAGCGCCGGCCGCGCCGCTTTTCCCGTTTCGTACCAGCCTCAGCCTCGCGCCACTGGTGGATTACTGGCGCGCGCGCGAGCAGTCGGCCAACGCTGGCGTGGCATTGCTGGCCCGGGCCGTGGGCGAGCAAGTGGCCCAGGCGGAGTGGATAACGCAGCCCGTGACCAACCCCAAGCTGTTGGAGGAGCACTGCGACCTGATAGAAACCCTGATGCTGGCCGTGTTTCCCCCGGCTTCGCTGGCTACCGACATCAGCAGCGCGGTGGGACCGTTTCAGCGGCGCAGCTTTTTTGCGACCCGGCTGTTCCGCGACATTATGCTGAACAAGGACGGCCTGGTGAAGCAGCCCCTGAACATCGATATGGCCGCCATGGAGCGGCAGCTCGGCCTGATGGCCTACCAGCTGGTGCTGCACCGCGTATATGACATCGAGCTGCCGGCTTCGGGGGCTATTGTATTCACGGTGCCCGACTACAAAATCGGCCTCTACCGGCACTATAGCGTGAGTTTTGACTCGACGTTTGTGCGGGTGCGGGTAGTTGGCCAGGCCCCGGAGCTGAACGATGCGCAGCGCGATACCCTGCTGCACAACCGCCACCGGCCCGAAGTGTGGCAGGCATTGCTGCCGGCCGAGCATTTTGAGCTGGAAGGCTTCAACGTGCTGCGCCTGAGCGATGTGACGGAGCAGGAAATTCTCTCGGAGCTGAAGTACGACCTGCTGGAACGCGACGTGCTGCAAACGCCCGCCCGCTTCGAGCAGATTCAGGAGAAGCTGCGGGTGCTGTTTGCTCAGCCGGCACTGCAGCTGGGCATCGCGGCCTACGACGAAAAGAAGAAGGCCTTTATGGACTTCGGCCGCAAAATCAACCACAGCTTCCTCACCAAGCAGGTGCAAACCAAGGCGGCCGACAGCAGCTTCCGGCAGATTTACCAGCGCCTGCTCAGCAGTCGCGAGCCGCTGGTGCTCAAGGATGTGGCTACCTCGGACCTACCCGATGACCTGCGCCAGCAGATTATCAGCCTGGGCATTCGCTCGGCCATTCTGGCCCTGCTGCCCTACGGCAACGACACGGTGGGCCTGCTGGAGCTGGGCACGCCCGACGCGGGCGGCCTCGATGAGTTCGACATGGACAAGGTGGCCCAGTTCGTGCCGCTGTTCGCGGTGGCCGTGAAGCGCAACGCCGAGGACCAGCAAACCCGCGTGCAGGCTATTGTGCAGCAGAAGTTTACGGCCATTCACCCCACCATGGAGTGGCGCTTTACCGACGCGGCCCGCAACCTGCTGGCCCAGTTCGACGAGGGCAACCGCACGGCCGAGATGGAGGCCATCGTGTTTGAGGACGTGTACCCGCTGCACGGTTCCTGCGACATTCGGGGCAGCAGCGTGGTGCGCAACGAGGCCATTCAGGGCGATTTGATGGAACACCTCACCTTGGCCAACAAGGTGCTGAAAAAGGCCTCGGAGTACCAGCAGCTACCCATTCTGGACGAGCTGAAGTTCTACGTGACCAAAAACCTGAAGCGCCTGCGCGAGGGCCTGCTCACGGGCGACGAGGCCAACATATACGATTCGCTGAAGCGCGAGGTGG
>JANNDE010000038.1:0-5548 GCA_031387395.1 Hymenobacter sp. | reverse complement strand
CAGAAGGCGGGCGGGTGCGCGCCGGTCAGGTGCTGGCCAGTCTGGACGTGGGCAGCTACGGGTTTGCGCTGAGCGCGGCCAACGCCACGCTGGCCCGCGCCCAGGACGAGTACGGCCGGCTCAAGCTGATGTACGACCGCGGCAGCCTCACGGCCAGCGACCTGGATGCCGCCGCTACGGCCGTGGCCCAGGCGCGCGCCCAGCAGCAGCAAGCCACCAAAAACGTGCGCGACGCCCAGGTAATAGCGCCCATTTCGGGCCGCCTGGCCCGGCGTGGCACCGACCCCGGCGAAATCGTGGGGCCGGGCACGCCCCTGTTCACCATCGTGAGCGAGGGCCGCCTGCTGATGCGGGCCGCCGTGCCCGAGGCCGAAGTGAGCGAGCTGTGGCCGGGCCTGCGCACCCGCGTATCGGTGCCGGCCCTGGATTCCGTGTTCACGGGCCGAATCGAATCCATCGGGAGCGTGGCCGACCCGGCCTCGCGCACCTACGCCGTGAAAATCACCCTGCCCAACCCCGGCAGCCGGCTGCGCCCCGGCATGGTGGCCGAAGCCACGATTGCCACGGCCCGCCAGGCCGAGGTGCTGTCGGTGCCGGGCGAGGCCATCGTGCGCGACGCCGACCAGCTCACCTACGTGTACGTGGCCGATGCCCAACGCCGACGGGCGTTTCGGCAGCGGGTGCAGGTGGGGGGCGTCACCGAGCGGGGCATCCAGATTGCGTCGGGCCTGCGGGCGGGCCAGCTCGTGGTGGTGGGCGGGCAGCAGCGCCTGCGCGACGGCGCGGCCATCACCCTTACTTCTTCGGCCCAATGAACTTCGTGAAATCTTCCCTGCGCTATCCGCAGGTAACGCTGGCGGTGCTGCTCATGGCCTTTCTGGCCGGGGTGTACTCGCTGCTGACCATGCCCCGGCGCGAAGACCCCAAGATTACCATTCGCGTCGGCCTGGTGGTGGCCTACTTCCCGGGTGCCACGGCCGAGCAGGTGGAAGCCCAGGTGACCCAGAAGCTGGAAGAATACCTGTTCCGCTTCTCGGAGGTGCGCAAGGAGAAAACCTGCTCCACCACCCGCGACGGGCAGGTGATTATCAACGTGGAGCTGAACGAGAACGTGGCCCGGCCAGATGAGTTCTGGTCGAAGCTGCGCCACGAGCTGAACGTGGCCAAGGCCGTGGACCTGCCGCCGGGCGTGCGCGGGCCGGTGGTGAGCACCGATTTCGGCGACACCGTGGCCATGCTCGTGGCCGTGGAATCGGACCGGCTGTCCTACGGCGATTTACGGGCGGCCCTGCGCAAGATGGAGGACCAGCTGCGCACGGTGAAGGGCGTCTCGAAAATCAAGCGCTACGGGGAGCAGCCGGAGCAGATTTACCTCACCGCCAACTCCGAGCGGCTGGCCCAGTACGGGCTCAAGCTGCCGCAGGTGGTGCAGGTGCTGCAGTCGCAGAACAGCATCGGGCCCACCGGCAACGTGAAAGTTGGCACCGCCGACGTGCCGCTGCACACCTCGGGCTTCTTCAGCTCCGAGCAGCAGATTAGCAGCCAGATTATCGGCTCGGCCCCCACCGGGCAGGTGATTCGGGTGGGCGACGTGGCCACCGTGACGCGCCGCTACGCCGAACCCACCGCCCTGATTCGGGTGGACGGGCAGCGGGCCCTGCTGCTGTCGGTAGAGATGCTGGAGGGCAACAACATCGTGGACTTCGGCCACGCCGTGCAGGCCAAGCTGGAGGAAAGCAAACAGCTGCTGCCCGCCGATTTGCAGGTCCGCACCATCGTCGACCAGCCCGAGCTGGTCGACCACAGCATCAGCCACTTCATCCGGGAGTTTTTCCTAGCCATTATTTCCGTGGTGGTGGTGTGCATGCTGCTGCTGCCCTTCAGCATTGCCTCGGTGGCGGCCATGGCCATTCCCGTCACGGTGGCCGTCACCTTCGCCGTCATGAATATGATGGGCATCGAGCTGCACCAAGTGTCGCTGGCGGCGCTCATCGTGGTGCTGGGCATGGTCGTGGACGATGCTATTGTTATTGCTGACAACTACGTGGAACTGCTCGACGAGGGCCTGGACCGCTGGGAGGCGGCCTGGCGCAGCGCCAGCAACCTGGTCATTCCGGTGCTCACGGCCACGCTCACCATTATCGCCTCCTTCCTGCCCATGGTACTGCTCACCGGCTCGGTGGGCGAGTTTATTCGCGCGCTGCCCATTACTTTGCCGTGGCCCTGGCCAGCTCGTTCGTGGTGGCCATGCTGCTCACGCCCATCCTGTGCTACACCTTCATCAAGAAGGGCCTGCACGCCGTGGTGCCGGGGGCGGCGCAGGGGACCGACGCAGCGGAATCGGCCCCAAAAAAGAAGAAGTTTTCGCTGCTGGATAAGATGCAGGCCGGTTACGACCGGCTGCTCGCCTTTTGCATGGGCTGGCCCCGGCTCACCATCGGGGTGGGCGTGCTGTCCATCGGGGCCGGGGTGCTGCTGTACCGCAGCGTGCAGCAGCGGTTTTTCCCGGCCGCCGAGCGCAACCAGTTCGCGGTGGAAATCTGGATGCCCATGGGCACCCGCCTCGAAACCACCGACCAGGCCGTGCGCGCCGTGGAGCGGGAGCTGCGCCGCGATAAGCGCGTGACCGGCCTGGCCAGCTTCACGGGCACCAGCGCGCCGCGCTTCTACTACAATTTCAGCCCCGAGCCGCCGGCCAGCAACTACGGCCAGCTGCTGGTGAACACCCACACCGAGGAAGAAACCATTGAGCTGGCAGCCGCCCTGAGCCGGCGCATCGATGCGCTGGTGCCCAACGGGCGGCCCCAAGTCAAGCTCATGCAGCAGGGCTCGCCCACCAAAGCGCCGGTCGAGGTGCGCCTCATCGGCGACGACCTGCCCCGGCTCAAGCAGCTGGGCGAGCAGGTGCAGGCCATCATCCGCCAAAGCCCGGGTAGCTACCTAGTGCGCACCGATTTCGAGAACGACTACTACGGCCTGACCGTGCGGCTGCGGCCCGAAGCCAACCGCCTGGGCTTCACCACCGGCAGCATTGCCCAAACCATCGGCACGGGCTTCGCCGGCGCGCCCGTTTCCACCTGGTACGAGGGCGACACGCCCCTGAGCGTGGTGCTGCGCCTGGACTCGGCCCAGCGGGCCGGCTTCCAGAACCTGGCCAACACCTACGTGACCTCGCCCGCCACGGGGGCGCGGGTGCCACTGCGGCAGGTGGCCGACCTGGTGCCCCAGTGGCAAACCGGCCGCCTCATGCACCGCAACGGCGTGCGCACCCTCACGGTGCAAAGCGAAACCACCGGCGACGTGCTGCCCTCGCAGCTGCTCAAGAAAATCCAGCCCCGGATTGCGGCCCTGCCGCTGCCGGCCGGCTACCGCGTGGAGTACGGCGGCGAGGTGGAAAACCAGAAAACCACGTTTGCCCAGATGATGATGGCCCTGGGCATCAGCATGGTGCTCATCTTCCTGATTCTGCTCTTCCAGTTCCGCAACCTGAAGGAAACCCTGCTGGTGATGGCCAGCATTCCGCTGAGTTTGTTCGGGGCGATTCTGGGCCTGGTCGTCACCCACAACCCTTTCGGATTCACGGCTTTTCTGGGGCTTATCAGCCTGTCCGGCATCGTGGTGCGCAATTCCATTATTCTGGTTGATTTCGCCAATGAGCTGATTGTTAAGCAAAAAATGGACATTCCCACGGCGGCTATGGAAGCCGGCAAGCGCCGGCTGCGGCCCATTTTCCTCACCACCATGGCGGCGGCCATCGGCGTGCTGCCCATGATTTTGTCGGGCTCGCCCATGTGGAGCCCGCTGGCCAGCGTCATTGCCGTCGGCCTCATCTTCTCCATGTTCATGGCTCTGCTCGTGACGCCGGTGCTGTTTGCGCTGGTCGTGAAGCCGGAGGACAAACTCGTGTCGGTGGAGGGCGAAGCGCCGGAGCCGGCCGAGTCGCGGCCCGCTCACTCCGCCACTCCCCAAGCCATCTGACCATGCGTAGCTTCCCGATTCTGTTTCTCCGAATACGCGGCGCGGCCGCCCGGCTCGTAACCGCGCTGGTCGTGGCTGCCAGCTGCCTGGGGCCGCCCGCCCTGGCGCAGCAGCCCGCCCCGCCTGCCGCCGCCCCGGCCACCAGCCCCGCCCCCCGCGCCCGGACGCTGGAAGAGGCCACCGCCCAGGCCTTATCCCAAATCCGCCGCCTGGGCAACGTGCCAGAGCAGGTAGTCGACGCACAGTACAAAGAGCAGGAAGTCCACGCCAAGCGCTTCCCCAAACTCACGGCCCTGGCCAATGCCGGCTACAACACCAACAAGCTCGACATCACCGTTCCGCGCGGGTCGTTGGGCGTGTACCCGGCCACCGGCCCCATTCCCGCCGCCGACATTCCCATCAGCGAGGGCAGCCACACGCTGGTGCTGGGCACCGTGCAGGCCGCCCAGCCGCTCACGCAATTGCTCAAGATTCGCACCGGCGAGCAGGTGGCCCGCCAGGACGTGGCGCTGGCCCGCACCAGCGTGCGCCAGGCCGAGTGGCAGGTATGTCAGGGCGTCGAGAAGCTCTACTATGGGCTGCTCATTGCCGAACAGCAGCAGCGGCAGGCCGAGTTGAGCCTACAGGCCGCCCAAAAGCAGCGCTACGACGTAGAAAGTGCCCGGCTGGCCGGCAAGGCCCTGCCCGCTCAGCTCCTGGCCGCCGAGGCCAACATCGCCGACCAGGAGCAGAAGCTGCTGGCCGTGCAGAACCAGCAGGCCGACTACGCCTACGACCTGAACCAGCTGCTGGGCCTGCCCGCCGACACCGTGCTTACCCTGGTGCCCCCAACCAGCGCGGAAGCAGCACCCCTGCCGCTGGCCTCCTACCTAAGCCGGGCCGACACCGCCAACCTGGCCAACCGCCAGGCCGCCCAAACGCGCGAAAAGGCGGCGCTGGGCGTGAAAGCCGCCCGACAGCAGTACCTGCCCGACGTGTCGCTCACGGCCAACTACCTGCGCATTCAGGGCTCCCCCATTCTGCCCCGCAACAGCGTGCTGGTCGGCGGCCTGCTCAACTGGAACATCTACGACTTCGGCGAGCGCAAAGCCGTGGTGCACCAGCGGGAGTCGCAGCAGCGGCAGGCCCAGGCGAACGAGCTGTACACCAAAGACGAAGTGGCTGGCGCGGTGCAGAAAGCCTACCGCCAGCTGCGGCAGGCCGCCGCCCTCGCCGCCGCCGCCCAGAAAGCCACCGACCTGCGCGCCGCCGAGCTAAAGTTGAAGCAGGACGCGCTGGCGGCCGGCAAAGTATTGCCAGTTGAACTCCTCACCACCCAGGCCACGCTCGCCAAAGCGCAGGCGGACCTGCTCGCCGCGCAGCTCAACTACCGCCTGGCCCTCACGGAGCTGGCGCACGCCAGCGGCCAGCGGTAAGCGCCGGCCGGCCGGCGACCCGCTGTGCCGTACGATACTAAATCAGTCGGCATTTTTTCGGCTGAACGTATTGGTGCCACAACCCTTTTGTCGCCTGCACCTGCGCGAGAAAAAACGCCCGCCGGCCACCTTGTTGCGCCAGAGTCGTTCGGCGG
>JANNDE010000784.1:0-14210 GCA_031387395.1 Hymenobacter sp. | reverse complement strand
CACCGCACCCACCCCAGCCCCGGAGGGGCGGCGCTTTGGTAGCAAACAAACGCACCGCACCCACCCCAGCCCCGGAGGGGCGGCGCTTTGGTAAACCCCACATGAAACCCAATACCTACACCCAAATTCCGATTCATGCCGTTTTTGCCGTGGCCCACCGCGAAAACGTTATTCTGGTGGACTGGCGCGACCGGCTTCACCAATACATCAGCGGGATTCTGGCCAGCGAAACCGGCTACGCTCTAGCCGTCGGCGGCTGGCTCGACCACGTACACATTTTCTTTGAGTTGAAACCCACCCAATCCGTCGCACAGGTGTTACAAGTAGTCGAGAGCCAAAGCTCGGGATGGGTCAATGCCAACGGCTTCGTACCGGGGCGGTTTGCGTGGCAGGCCGGATACGGGGCCTTCGCCCATTCCCGCTCGCAGCGCGACACGGTCATCAACTACATCATGAACCAGGAGCAGCACCACCGGCAGAAAACCTTCCGCGAAGAATACATTCAGATGCTGGACACACACAGCATCGGGTTCGAAGAGCGGTTCTTGTTTGATTTCCTTGATTGAGCCCCAGCCCCGGAGGGGCACCACTTTGGTAGAATACCGGCGTAATTGTCTCCCCAGCCCCGGAGGGGCGTCGGTTTCTGTTGGCACCAAACACACCCCCCTCCGGGGTTTTATATCATCCACGCATTACCCTTTTTGCTACCAGACCAACGCCCCTCCGGGGCTGCGCTTGGTAACTAAACCATCTTGCTACCAAACCCGGTGCCCCTCCGGGGCTGCCCCATTATTATCGCCACACCCAACATATAATGAGTACCCAAAATAAACTAGGTGCCACCCTCTGGGCCATTGCCGACCAGCTGCGGGGCGCCATGAACGCCGATGACTTCCGCGACTACATGCTGTCGTTCCTGTTCCTGCGCTACCTCTCCGACCACTACGAAACCGCCGCCCGCAAGGAGCTCGGCTCTGACTACCCCGATACACCCTCGGATGTCATGCAGACGCTGGGCGTATTTACGCCGCTGGAAATCTGGTATGATGAGAATCCCGACGATATAGCCGAGTTTGAGAAGCTCATGCGCAAGCGCGTGCACTACGTCATTCAGCCCAAATACCTCTGGGGCCACATCGCCGAGCTGGCCCGCACCACCAGCAAAGAGAATCAGGCGCTACTGGACACCCTCGACAAGGGCTTCAAATACATCGAGGAAGAATCGTTTGGCCGCACCTTCCAGGGGCTGTTTTCCGAAATCAACCTGTATTCCGAGAAGCTGGGCCGCGACTACCCGGAGCGCAACGCCAAGCTCGCCACCATCATCCAGCGCATCGCCGAAGGCATCAGTAAGTTCCCGGACGACATCGACGTGCTGGGCGACGCCTACGAGTACCTCATTGGGCAATTCGCGGCCGGCTCCGGCAAAAAGGCCGGCGAGTTTTACACCCCGCAGCTCGTGTCCAACATCCTGTCCGACATCGTGGTGCTCGACAGCCAGAATCCCGCCGCCGGCAAGCGCCAGAAGCTGGAGCGCGTGCTCGACATCACCTGCGGCTCGGGCTCGCTGCTGCTCAACGTGCGCAAGCACATGACCCGGCAGGGCGGCAGCATTGGCAAGATTTATGGCCAGGAGTCGAACATCACCACCTACAACCTGGCGCGCATGAACATGCTGCTCCACGGCGTGAAAGACACCGAGTTCGACATCCACCACGGCGACTCCCTGCTCAACGACTGGGATATACTGAACGAGCAGAACCCGGCCAAAAAAACCGAGTTCGACGCCATCGTGGCCAACCCGCCCTTCAGCTACCGCTGGGAGCCCACCGATACCCTGGCTCAGGACTTCCGTTTCAAGGGCTACGGCCTGGCTCCCAAGTCAGCCGCCGACTTTGCCTTCCTGCTCCACGCCTTCCACTTCCTGAGCGCCGAGGGCACCATGGCCATCATCCTGCCCCATGGCGTGCTGTTCCGGGGCGGCACCGAAGCCAGCATCCGCCGCAAGCTGCTCCTTGATGGCAACATCGACACCGTCATCGGCCTGCCCGCCAACCTGTTCTTCTCCACCGGCATCCCCGTGTGCATCCTGGTGCTGAAGAAGTGCAAGAAGTTCGACGACGTGCTGTTCATCAACGCCGCCGAGCACTACGACAAAGGCAAGCGCCAGAACGTCCTGCACGAAGACCACATCAAGAAAATCGTGGACACCTACCGCGAGCGCCCCGCCAAAGAGGAACGCTACGCCCGCCGCGTATCAATGGAGGAAATCGAGCAGAACGATTTCAACCTGAACATCTCGCGCTACGTGAGCACCGCTACTGATGCCGTCGAAATCAAGCTGGACGAAGTGCATCAACAGCTAATGAGTGCCAATCAGGCCGTAGCCGACGCCACCGCCCTGCATAATAAATTCTTGCGGGAGCTGGGCCTGCCGCTTTTGTAACCCCGCCAATACCGTAACCTCAAAAACGTCGTGCTGAACGCAGGCTAAGCACCTCGCGTACCGCAGTAAAACAACTCTGCCACAATCGAGATGCTTCGATAAGCTCAGCATGACGCTCATGTTTTTGCTCACAACCAGCCCCCCCCCGCATCCCGATTCCGTTCAATTTCGCTCCATATCCTCTCAGCCGCCTTCCGTATACCTCCCGTACACCTACCCGCGCCCATTCTTATTTGTCTGGTCCGGCGAAATCTTGTTTCCTTCCGCACTCCATTCGGCCCCGCTCCGGCGGGGCTTTTTTGCGACCTTTCTCTAAAAAGTCATGCTGAGCATAATGATGCAAGAATTAGCGTAGCAAAGTAATTTCCGGGTTTCGTCAGGCTCCCCTCTCCTTTTCGGAGAGGGGCCGGGGGTGAGGTGCCCGCGGCAGGCGGGCCCCACCCGCTAGTTCGAGTGGTCGGCCACTACCAGCCACTTGCCGTCAATCTGCCGCACTACCAGCAGGAAATACCCCTGCGCGTCGCCCACGGCCGCCGGCCGGGCCAGGTGCCAGTGCCCCACCACCTGCGCCGCCCCCGGCGCGAGCACCGACACCCGCAGCCCGGTGAAATCGAGCTGGCCCATCGCGGCCGCGTTGGGGTAGTTTTTCTGGTAGTTAGCCAGCGTGGGCTGCCAGCCATAGGTCGGACCCTTCCGGCCGATGAACACCAGCGAATCGGACTGCCAGTACCCCTGCATGAAGCCCGGAATGTCGCCCCGGTTCCAGGCCGCCTTTTGGGTGTTGAGCACTTGTACAATGGCACGGCGGGTGGCGGCGGGGTCGGTTTTGGGGGCCGACTGCGCGGCCGCCGGGTGGGTGGCGGCCAAACCGGCCAGCAGGGCCAGCGTCATTTTCAGGTTAGTCATCCGATTCAGGAACAGGGTGAGGAAGGCATTTCGGTTTCAGCGCCCAATCTCGCCAAAAACTGCCACAAAGTGCCGGGCTGCCGCCACCAAAAGCCTGCTTCCGCTGTTATCAGGTCTGCTACGGCAGCTATTCCGGCCGCCGTCTCCCAACTGCTCCTTCATGCCCACCCCCACCCTCACCGACCAGGACATCGACCGCATCATCGAAATGGCCTGGGAAGACCGCACGCCCTTCGAAGCCATCGAGCAGCAGTTCGGGCTCAACGAGGCGGCCGTCATCACGCTCATGCGCCGCGAGCTGAAGGCGGCCTCCTGGCGCCGCTGGCGCGCCCGGGTGCAGGGCCGCGCCACCAAGCACCAGGCCAAAAGCCAGGTCGATAATGCCCGCTTCAAATCCACGCTGCAGCGCGGCATCACCGGCAACAAAATCTCCAAGCGCGGCTAGGGGCTTTTTGAGGCCGGTGGCGGAGTGTGCTTACTTCAATATCCTGGCCACGAAGCTGGTGCCGCCCAGCCGGCGCATGTTGCGCAACACGCGCAGCTGCTTGGCCCGGGCCACCGGCCCCGGATTGGAGGCCCGAAACCGCAGCGGGTTGGGCAGCACGCCAGCCAACAGGGCGGCCTCGGCGGCGCTCACCTCGCTGGCGGGCTTGCCGAAGTAGCGCCGGCTGGCCGCCTCCACCCCAAAGGTGCAGTCGCCCATCTCGGCCACGCTCAGGTACATCTCCATAATGCGGCGCTTGCTCCACAGCGTCTCAATCAGGACCGTGAAGTAGGCTTCGGCGGCCTTGCGCACGTAGCTGCGGCCCTGCCATAGAAACACGTTTTTGGCTACCTGCTGCGAAATGGTGCTGCCGCCCACGATGTGCTTGCCGTCGCCGTTCCAGTTACGCTTAGCGGCGTTGGTGAGGGCATCGAGGTCGAAACCGTGGTGGAGCAGGAAGCGCTGGTCTTCGGCCGCCACCAGGGCCAGCGCCACGGTGGGGGCCACCTCATCCAGGGTGCGGAAGTCGTAGCGAATACGACGCGGCTCGGGCTGAATGCCGTAATAGCCCAGGCCCACCGGCGCGTGGGCCCGGCGGTCGAGCATGAGCCAGGTGGCGGGCGGGGCCACCCAACGGTAGAGCAGCACCCAGGCCACCGAGGCCAGAAACAGCGCCGACAGCACCTGCAGCAGCAGGCGGCCGGCTTTTTTCAGGAGCGTCCGAACGTCGGGAATTAAGCTTGCGGAAGAAGACATGAGGCGCAAAAGTAGCGCGCGCAGCGCTGTTTCGGCATTCCCTGCTACCTTGTGCCCATTCCGGCGCGGCTATTTTGCCGGGCGGGCCAAAATCCAACTGCGGGTTCCGCTTGTTGCGCCCGTAGGTACGTTCCGTTTCAGTTCCTTTTTTTACTCATGGCCCGCCTGCTTCCACTGTTTCCCCTCAACCTGGTGGTATTTCCGGGCGAAAAGCTCAACCTGCACATCTTCGAGCCCCGCTACCGCCAGCTCGTGCGCGAGTGCATCGAGCAAAATATCTCCTTCGGCATCCCGCCCTACCTCAACGACAGCCTCAGCGAGCTGGGCACCGAAATGCGCCTGCTCAGCGTCGAGCAGACCTATTCCAGCGGCGAGCTCGACATCCGCACCAAGGCCGTGGGCGTGTTTCGCATCAATAAATTCTACCGACAGGCTCCCGGCAAGCTCTACGCCGGGGCGCTGGTCGAGGACGTAGTGCAGGACCCCGAGGCCGACCCCGTGCTGCGCAGCGTCATCACCAAGCAGGTGCGCCAGCTCTACGAGGCCCTGGGCCTGCGCAAGCTGCTGTTGGAGCTGGCCCCCGACTACACCATTTTCGACGTGGCCCACCACATTGGCTTCAGCACCGAGCAGGAATACCAGCTGCTGGCCACCACCAGCGAAATCGAACGCCAGGAACTCGTGCGCGACCACCTCGATACCATCCTGCCCGTGGTGCTCGAAACCGAGCGCCTCAAGGAGCGCGTGCGCCTGAACGGCCACTTCAAAAACCTCACGCCACCCAACTTTTGACTGCGGATTTAACGGATTTTAGCGGATTTAACGGATTTTTTGGGGTTCCGTGAATGCCGTTGCTTTTCTGGATTTCGACAACAAAAAAGCCGCCCATATTTGAGCGGCTTTTTTGTTGAATCAAAATCCGGTTAGCTCAGACAATTCGATTGAATTAAATTCGGAACCCCAAAAAATCCGTTAAATCCGCTAAAATCTGCTAAATCTGCGGTCAGTTATGGCTTCAATCCGGCCGGTACGCCTTGTGGGTATTGAGCGGCAATCTCCTTCTGCAGCTCGCCGATGCGGTTGCCGGGGTCGGGGTGCGTGCTCATGAACTCCGGGGTGCTGCTGCGGCCGCCCTGCTGCTGCAGCATCTGCATCACCTGAATCATGGCGCGGGGGTCGTAGCCGGCTTTAGGCGTGAAATCGACGGCCAGCTTGTCGGCTTCCAGCTCGTCGTTGCGGCTGAAGCGTAGCGACACCACCTTGGCAATAGCCGCCGCGATGGCCCCCTTGGCGATGGAGCTGCCGGGGTTATTCGGGTCGTACGACGCGATGGTGGCCGCGCCGGCCAGGCCCTGCGTCAGATTCGATTTGGCCACCTGCTCGGCCGAGTGCCGGCCCACCACGTGGCCGATTTCATGGGCCAGCACGCCCGCCAGCTGGCCTTCCGAAGTCAGCTTATCGAGAATGCCCTTCGTGATGAATACCTGGCCGCCCGGCAGGGCAAAGGCATTGATGGTCTGGTCGTCGGCCAGCAGGTGAAACTGGAAGCGGTAGGGCGTCTGGCCGGCCTTGGTGCTGGCGATGATTTTCTGGCCCACGGCCTGCACCAAAGCAGTGGCGCGGGCGTCGGGGCTTTCGCCGCCGTACTCGGCCGCCATTTGCGGAGCGGCCTGCAGGCCCAGGGCAATTTCCTGGTCGGTGCTCATGTTCACGTGCTGGGTTTCGCCGGTTACTTCATTCTTAGACGTATTGAAAAAGTAGCCGAACAGCGACACCGCCGCCACGATGAGCCCGATAATGAAGCGGAGATTTAAGCGCATTGGAATAAAAAACTAAAAAGAGGTGAAATAAAAACGCCGGACCCGCAGCCCGGCGCTGCTTTTAACGCACCCCTGCCATTCTGGTTATGCTCGGCGCGAAGTCGTTTGCGACGAGTATCTGCTAATTGCCCACACCGCCCCCGTACGGAGCATTCAGGCCCGCCTCAGCGCCATCTACATCGAGCCAGCGCGAGCGATAGCCGGCCTGGGCCGGCCCGTGCAGGTAGAGCACGCTCCCCCCCTTAATGGCCTGCACGATAGCCGCTGCCTGGCCCGCCGGCAGCGCCGGGCAGCCCTGGCTACGCCCCAGCCGGCCATGGGCCCGCACAAATTCCTCGCACACGTAGTCGGCCCCGTGCACCACCACGGCCCGGCTCTCGGCATTGGTGTTGAAGCCGGGGTCGAGCCCCTGCAGCTTCAGCGACACGCCATGCTTGCCCACGTAGGTGGCCGGGGCCGTGCGGTAGAAGCCCAGGCTGCTCATCTCCGAGCCTTCCTGGTTGGAAAAGGCCATCGGGAGGTTGCCCCCGCTGGCCTTGCCGTGCGCCACCAGCGTATGAAACAGCACGCGGCCCGCCGCCACGTCAACCACCCACAGGCGCTTTTGCTGGCTGGGGCGGCTGAAATCAACTAGCGTGAGCACCGGCCGGCCGGCCCCGCGGCTCGCCGCCCGCAGGTTGTAGAAGCCCACCAGCCCTTCGCGCAGCAGGCTGAACGGCAGGTCGGCCGCCCCCAGCCGCGCAAATAACCCAGCCGCTTTCTGCTCAAACGTGGCCTGGCCAAAGGCCTGGCGGGCACTTGCGGGTAGTTTCGCCAGCCTGGCCGCCGGAATGGCCTGGGCCTGCGCCCGGCTTTCAGCGATACGCAGCCCTGCCAGCACACTCGCAAATAAAATCCTTTTGAACATTACAATAATATAAATTACATAATCGCGTTTTTCAATCAGCGTAGGCCGTAGACAGCAGCGGCTCAAAATTAGTGCTTAATTTCGCTGGAATTCTTATTTCAACTCCTTTTTTATTCCTCATGCCGCTATTTTCAGGGTTGTCTGGTAGGTGCCGGTACCTTTCTTTTTTCCTACTCGGGGCCAGCGGTGCCCTGGCCGGCTGCGGCCACGCGCTGCCCAATATCGTCGGGTTCGACGCGGCGGCCTGGCGCGCCGACCCCTATGCCTGCCACAACCAGCGCCGGGCGATTATGCCGGCCCTGCTGCGGGTGAAAGAGCACCTCTACGAAGCCCGCGCCGACGATGTGAACGCCCTGCTGGGCCAACCCGATGAGGAGGAGCTGCGCGCCAACACCGAAAAAGTGTACTACTACTACCTGGAGCCCGGCACGCAATGCGCCGCTGGCCACGTCCGCTCGGCGGCCCCACGCCTTAGCCTGCGCTTCGGCCCGCTGGGTACCGTCACGGAAGTGCTGAGCGACCCGCTCACTCCGGCCCGATAGTGCCGTACCGCCCAAAACGCAAAACGGCCCGATAATAGCTTCCTGTCCTTACCCAAATCTTTTCTAGCGGCGACCAGGAAGCTTTCACACAGTGTCGCGCAGTGTTAAACGGCCGTGTTCCGCAGTGTCGTTCATTGAAAACCCTGCGTAACACTGCGCGACACTGCGCGACACTGCGCGACACTGCGTGAAACAACGTCTGGAAGGTATATGGAGGAGTTGGGTAAGGATAAGCAATAGCTGGCGGGCCATCTTTTATGGTAGCTGATGAGGAAGCTGAGCCAAACTACCCCAGGCCGTTGCCGGTAGTGGCGGGCACGGTTGCCGGTTGGGCATCGCGCTGCAGCTGGCTGAGTTGCGAAGGAGTTAGAATACGGCTGCACGCCTGCTCAAATTGCGCCTCAAGCTCGGCCGATTTGGCGGCGCGAATAGCTGCATCAGTATGGTATTCGCGGTTGATGCCGTTGAGGGCACTCAGACGGGTACGGTTCAGGGGCAGCAGCCGCAGGTACTGGCCCTCGTTGAGCTGCAGTCGCCTGGCCATCTCACGGGTCTGGGTCACCACTTCCTGGCGGGAGGCTTCGCGGGGCGTCGGGTGTTCGGTAATCCGGTCGGCCATTTGTGCCTTGGCCGACAGCGAGGCCAGCGACAGGCACAAAGCGGTTGAGAAGGCAATGGAGTAACGCATAAGTCAAATTTTTCTTCGCCTAAAACAAATTTAGGCTCTAAACGTCAACCTCACAAAGCAAAGTTTTAATTTGTTCTGGCTTTTTTCACAATAATATTTGTCCGCTATATTTCAAAAAGAAAAGAGCAGCCCCGGAGAAGGCTGCTCTTTAAGGCACTGCGAAGTTTATTCCGGGGCTAATCAGGCATTTTCTATCTCTGGCAACCCCGCCCGGTGCTCGTTGCTTTTGAAATACTGCATCGCGATGAGCGAAGTGACCACGCCCGTCATCGTGCCAAGCAGGATGATGCCCAGGCCGCTGATGAGCACCCCAAGGTCGGAGCCGAACAGGTCGCGGGCCTCAATCTGGCGAATGGCGGCCTGACTGATGCCGCCAAGCAGCCAAAAAAACGCACCCAGCATACCAGAAGCTACCAGCGCCGCGATAATGCCCGTGCTGAAACCGCCGAAATACGTCATGCGCTCACCACAGGACCTTTTCAGCCGCCGGATGGACAGCACGACACCGCCGGCCAGCAGCACGATGTCGAGCGCGCCGGCTTCGAGGCTGCCCAGAAAACCGGCCATGGCCGCCACTCCAGTGTAAGTCATCAGGGCCAATGCCGTGTAGGCCCCCACGCGCAGGCCATTGTTTTCGGATGTCAGATGCTGGTCATTCATACCTATGGATGTCAACGGATGAAAGATAACCGGCCCGGCCGGTTTGAGGGACCTCAAAAAAGCAACAGGAGAAGGCGCGCGAAAGTTGTGGACGCGGGCCCTAAAGCCACCGGCTGACACAACAGCAGCCGGGCACTAATATCCCTACTGGTTAGTTATTTCTCGTTGCATAAGCAACTTGTTTGCCCCGGCCGGATTCGGACCCGGCTCCTATCGTGTAATTTTGCGTTTGGCCCCGCTCGGATGCGGGGCGTCCGCGCCTTTATTTTTTGCTTGAATGATTTCCACCTCCAACGTTAGCCTGCGCTACGGCAAGCGCATTCTCTTCGAAGACGTCACCGTTAAATTCCTGCCCGGCAACTGCTACGGCCTCATCGGCGCCAACGGCGCGGGCAAGTCGACTTTTCTGAAAATTCTCTCGGGCGAGCTCGAGCCCAACACCGGCTCGGTGGAGATGCCCGCCGGCCAGCGCCTGGCCGTGCTCAAGCAGAACCAGTTTGCCTACGACGACCAGCAGGTGCTGCACACCGTGATTCAGGGCCACCAGCGCCTGTTTGCGGTGATGAGCGAGAAGGATGCGCTGTATGCCAAGGCCGATTTTTCGGACGCCGACGGCGAGCGTGCCGCCGTGCTCGAAGGCGAGTTTGCCGACCTCGAAGGCTGGAATGCCGACTACGAAGCGGCCGAGCTGCTTTCCGGCCTCGGCATTACGGAAGACAAGCACTACTCGCTGATGTCGGACCTTGGGGCGAGCGAAAAAGTGCGCGTGCTGCTGGCCCAGGCCCTGTTTGGCAACCCCGACGTGCTGCTGCTCGACGAACCAACCAACAACCTCGACGCCGAGAGCGTGCTCTGGCTGGAGAATTTCCTCGACAACTTCCAGAACACGGTGATTGTGGTGAGCCACGACCGCCACTTCCTCGACGCCGTGTGTAACTACATGGCCGACCTGGACTTCTCAAAAATTACGATGTATCCCGGCAACTATTCGTTCTGGTACGAGAGCAGCCAGCTGGCCCTGCGCCAGCGCCAGGACGTGAACAAGAAAACCGAGGACAAGCGCAAGGAGCTCGAAGAGTTCGTGCGCCGCTTCTCGGCCAACGCCTCGAAATCGAAGCAGGCCACCAGCCGCCAGAAGCTGCTGCAAAAGCTCACGCTGGAAGAAATCAAGCCTTCGTCGCGCCGCTACCCCTACATTGCCTTCAAGCCCGAGCGCGAGCCCGGCAACCAGTTGCTGGGCGTGGAAAATATCAGCGCCAAGGTCGATGGCAAGCACGTATTCAGAAACGTGACGTTTTCGCTGGACAAGGGCGACAAGGTGGCCATCGTGGGCCGCGACGACCGCGCCGCTTCGCTGTTGTTTGACATCCTGTTTGGGGAGGCTACGCCGGCTACCGGCGACTTTAAGTGGGGCACCACCATCACGCCGAGCTACTTTCCCAAGGAAAACAACCAGTACTTCCAGTCGGGTGAAATGAACCTGGTGGACTGGCTGCGCCAGTACTCGACCGATAAGGACGAGAGCTTCGTGCGCGGCTGGCTGGGCCGGATGCTGTTTTCGGGCGAGGAATCGCAGAAGAAGTCGAACGTGCTGAGCGGGGGCGAGAAAGTGCGCTGCATGCTAAGCAAGATGATGCTGGAAAGCGGCAACGTGCTCGTGCTCGACGACCCCACGAACCACCTCGACCTCGAATCCATCCAGGCCCTGAACAATGGCTTGAAGGACTACCCCGGCGCGATGCTTTTTGCCTCGCACGACCTGCAGTTCATCGACACCGTGGCCACGCGCATCATCGAGCTCACGCCCGACGGCATTATCGACCGCCGCATGAACTACGAAGAGTACCTGGCCGATGAGAACCTGAAGGCCCAGCGCCAGAAAATGTACCGGGTGGCCTAAGCAACCGACGAAAACGGCCGGAAAATGAATAATTTTCCGGCCGTTTTCGTTACCCGTTCACGCATTTGCGCTTCACTTACTTCCTTTTTTCGCCTCCCGCATGAAACGTCATTTGTTCCCGTTGCTGCTGCTGGTCGCGGCGGCCGCCGGGCTGCCCACTTTCCGGGCCCAGGCCCAGGATAAGCCGGTGCTGAACCAGGCTCCTCCCGGCCCGCCGCCCGCCCCGGTGCGCACCACGCCCCCGGTTGCGGTGCCCGCGCCGGCAACCAGCCCGGTGCCGGAAACGGCCACCCCGGCCCCGGCTCCCACCTACGACCCCACTACGCCGGCCCCCCAGTCGTCGCCGACGGCCCCATCAGGGCTGGATTTTCCGAACCGAAAGGCCACCAAGGCCGGCGGCGCGGAGGACCAGCCGCCAACGAAGAAGTTCCTCTATACCAACCTGGGGCTGGGCTTTTCTTCCTACGATAGACTGAATCAGTTTAACGCCAGCATCTCGCCCGCCATCGGTTTCCGGATTTCGGATAAGTTTGCCATCGGGCCGGGCATCTCCTACGCCTACAGCAGCTATAGCCTCGACAACCAGGCCCGTAGCGCCGGCTATGCGCTGAATGCAAAAGGCGACAAGAGCATCAGCTCCAGCAGCGTGGGGCTGAAGGCGTTTGCGCAGTACATCGTATATCGGGAGTTCTTCCTCCATGCCGAATACGAAGTCACGAATGCCCAGCTGATTGACCGCGACCCGAATACCGGCTATTACAAATACAACCGCACCGTAACCACGCCGCTGGCCGGGGTTGGCTACCGCTCCTCCCTGGGCGAGAAGGCAGCCATTGATATCGTTGGTCTCTATAATTTCGACAACAGCCTGTATTCGCTGTATCCGGGCCTCGTGGTGCGTTTCAGCCTGCTGTTCAACTTCGGCAAATAGGCTTTCGCCACCAGAAAATACGGACACAAAAAACCCTGCTGGAGTCTCCAGCAGGGTTTTTTGTGTTTTTAAGTTACCCTAAGGGGGAAGCGCTATACGGCGCTTCGGCCGCTGATGACACGCAGCAGAATGGCAATGATGGCAATTACCAACAGGACGTGAACGATGCCGCCGGTGAAGAAGCCCCCGAAGAAGCTTACTGCCCAGATAATGACCAAAATAACAGCGATGATATAGAGGAGGTTACCCATGATTGAAAGAGTAAAAGAGAGTGAAGGGGAGGTGAGAAATATGCGAGAAGTGTCTCTGGGGCATTGTACGGGGGGGTAATCAAAAGGATATACATTTCAAAAAAATAATTTGTACCGGCGCAAACAAAATCGCGGGTGAAGCCTTGGGCCGTAGCTTTGTGCCCCCCGGCCCGCTGACCGGCTTTTATCATCCCACCCCCTTCTTTTTCCGCTCTTTATGAACGTCGCCGTTATTGGCTCCGGCACCATGGGCAATGGCATTGCCCACGTATTTGCCCAGCACGGTTTTTCCGTTGCGCTTATTGATATCAGCCAGCCAGCCCTCGACCGGGCCCTGGGTACCATTACCAAAAACCTCGACCGCCAGGTAGCCAAAGCCAGCCTGAGCGAGGACGACAAAGCCGCCACCTTGGGCCGCCTGACAACCTTCACATCCATCCAGGAAGGCGTGGCCGGCGTGGGCCTGGTGGTAGAAGCCGCCACCGAAAACGTGGACCTCAAGCTGCAAATCTTCCGCGACCTGGACCAGTACGCGCCCGCCGAGGCCATTCTGGCCTCGAACACGTCGTCGATTTCCATTACCAAAATCGCGGCCGTGACCAAGCGGCCCCAGCAGGTGATTGGCATGCACTTCATGAACCCCGTGCCGGTGATGAAGCTGATAGAGGTAATCCGGGGCTACGCGACTTCCGATGCCGTGACGCAGCAGGTGATGGACCTGTCGCGCCAGCTCGGCAAAACGCCCACCGCGGTGAACGACTACCCCGGTTTCGTAGCCAACCGCATTCTAATGCCGATGATAAACGAGGCCATCATCACGCTGTTTGAAGGCGTGGCTGGCGTGGAGGAGATTGATACCGTGATGAAGCTGGGCATGGCCCACCCAATGGGCCCGCTCCAGCTGGCCGATTTTATTGGCCTGGATGTGTGTCTGGCCATTCTGCGGGTGTTGCACGAGGGCCTGGGCAACCCCAAGTACGCCCCCTGCCCGCTGCTGGTGAACATGGTGATGGCCGGCCGCCTGGGCGTGAAGTCGGGCGAGGGCTTCTACCAGTATACCGCCGGCTCGAAAGACCTGGTGGTAGCTGAGCGACTGCGGAAGTAGGCTATCGAAAGAAGTTCAAGAACGTCATGCTGAGCGTAGTGGAAGTATCTCTACCGAGAAAGCAATTAGTTAGTCTCGTGATAAAGATGCTTCGACTACGCTCAGCATGACGTTCTTTCATTGCAGTTATTTCCTTGTAAGGAAATAACCTGGGCCGCGTCTACCACGTTGTTATCAAATACAACGAATCAATTTCCTACCCATGCAAAAAGCAACATTTGGCGCCGGCTGCTTCTGGTGCGTCGAGGCCGTATTTCAGAACCTGAACGGCGTGGCGAAAGTAGTGTCCGGCTATGCCGGGGGCCGCATCGCCAACCCAACTTATAAAGAAGTGTGCAGCGGCCTCACGGGCCACAACGAGGTTATCGACATTACTTTCGACCCGGCCGTTATCAGCTTCACGGAGCTGCTCGAAATCTTCTGGAAAACCCACGACCCGACGACTCTCAACCGCCAGGGCAACGACACGGGCACCCAGTACCGCTCGGGCATCTACTACCACAACGACGAGCAAAAGCAGCTCGCCGAGGAGTACAAGCAGAAGCTCAACGAAGGCCACGCCTTCCCCAACCCCGTGGTGACGGAGATTCTGCCCGCCCCCGCCTTCTACCCCGCCGAGGACTACCACCAGAACTACTTCAACCTGCATGGCCACGAGCCCTACTGCCAGTTTGTGGCCCGCCCCAAGGTAGACAAGGTGAAAGCGCTGTTCGGCGAGAAGCTGAGACCGCAGATTTAACGGATTTAACGGATTTTTTGTGGTTCCGGCTTGGTCGTAGCTGCTTTTAGCTAGAGGGCTAGGCTTTTGACGAAG
>JANNDE010000781.1:0-17860 GCA_031387395.1 Hymenobacter sp. | reverse complement strand
TTGATGGTTTCGGCCATCAGCTTGAAGTCGCCCGACACCGGAATCTGGAAGCTTTCGTCCAGATTACCGCGACTGATGTTCTTCAATACCTTGCCCACTTCGAGTACCGGCACGGCAATGCTGTCCACGAGGCCGTTGATGTTGTTCACCATGTCGCGCCAGAAGCCGGCCGCGCCCTCCGACGAGGCGCGGGCTTTCAGGTTGCCCTCCACGCCGGCCACTTTCGAGATGCGCGACACCTCGCCCCCTACCCCGGCAATCATGTCCACCATCGAATTGTAGGCCTCCGCGATTTCGGCGAAAATATCGTCGTTCTGCTTGGTGAGGCGCACGCTCACGTCGCCTTTCTTAAAGGCATCGAGGGCGTAGAGCACGCGGTTCAGCTGGTCGTTGACGTAGCCCGGGTCCTGGGTGTCGACCGAGCCGCGCTCGCCGCCGCGCTTGCGGGTCAGGTCGTTGGTAGTCCTCACTACATCGAGGGCCGATACCGCGCCGAAATCGCGCATTTCGGCAGCATCGGCGGACGGGTTCGGCAGCGCGGCAGCCGGGCGGGCTTTGGTTTGCGCGGTCTTGGGAGATGCCATAATAGGTAAGGAGCGTATCGGACGGGGAGAAATGGGGGCAGATTGGGAGGACGAAGTACGGCGGTAGGCTGCGAACAACCAAAGGTAAGAGCGGCCCACGCCGCGCACCACAGCCGGCCAAGCGGGCGGCTGAGAACGGGGCTGCTACCGCAGCAGTTGCCGCTCAAAACGGACCGCCGAGAAGGAGGTTGCGTATTTGGCGGGAATATTCCGACATCTTTGCGGCCGCTTTCAACTTTTCGCGGTGGTAGGCCGTTTCACAACTGCCCGCCTGCAATAGTCAGCCGCAACCCTTCCCCGCCCACATGGTCAAGAATTTAGTAATCGTCGAATCGCCCGCCAAAGCCAAAACCATCGAGGGCTACCTCGGGCAGGACTTTGTGGTGCGCTCGAGCTACGGGCACGTCCGCGACCTGCCCAAGGACAATAACGCCATCGATATTGCCAATGGTTTCAAGCCTACTTACGTTGTTTCGCCAGATAAGCGCGAGCTTATCGCGCAGCTAAAAAAACTTTCGAAGGAAGCCGAAACGGTCTGGCTGGCGAGCGACGATGACCGCGAGGGCGAAGCCATCTCGTGGCACCTGGCCGAAACCCTGAACCTGCCCGAAACGAAAACCAAGCGCATTGTCTTTCGAGAAATCACCAAAAATGCCATTCTGGCCGCCATTGCCGCCCCGCGCACGGTGAACCAGGATTTGGTGAATGCCCAGCAGGCCCGCCGCGTGCTCGACCGCCTCGTGGGCTTCGAGCTGAGCCCCGTGCTCTGGAAAAAGGTGAAACCCGGCCTGAGCGCCGGGCGCGTGCAAAGCGTGGCCGTACGGCTGGTAGTGGAGCGGGAGCGCGAAGTAGCCAGCTTCCTGCGGGCCAGCGCCTACCGCATCGTGGCCCGCTTCGATGCCGGCCGCGGGGCCGTGCTGGAGGCCGAGCTGCCCACCCGCTACAAGACCCGCGACGAGGCCGAAGCCTTCCTGGAGCGTTGCGTGGGGGCGGCGTATCAAATCGATAGCCTCGACAAGAAGCCCGGCAAGCGCAGCCCGGCCGCCCCGTTC
The DNA here is from genome assembly GCA_031387395.1 of Hymenobacter sp. Taxonomy (GTDB): domain Bacteria; phylum Bacteroidota; class Bacteroidia; order Cytophagales; family Hymenobacteraceae; genus Hymenobacter. The sequence goes on along the minus strand of JANNDE010000781.1, from coordinate 16,224 downwards.
ACCACGTCTACGCTTCAGCAGGAAGCCTCGCGCAAGCTGGGCTTCTCGGTGGCCCAAACGATGAGCGTGGCCCAGAAGCTGTACGAAGCCGGCAAAATCAGCTACATGCGGACGGACTCGGTGAACCTGTCGGGCGAGGCCCTGGCGGGGGCGCAGGCCACCATCACGGCTTCCTACGGCGCGGAATACCACCACCTGCGCACGTTCAAAACCAAGTCGGCCTCGGCTCAGGAGGCCCATGAAGCCATTCGCCCCACCGATTTCAGCACCGTGAAAGCGGGCTCGGACGCGTCGGAGCAACGGTTGTACGACCTTATCCGCAAGCGGGCCATGGCCTCGCAGATGGCCGAAGCAGTGATTGAGCGCACCACGGCCGTGATTGGCATCAGCACGCAGCCGGGCGTGACGCTCACGGCCAGCGGCGAAGTCATCACCTTCGAGGGATTCCTGAAAGTATACGCCGAGAGCAAGGACGACGAGGAGGAGGACGACACGGCGAAAGACGGCGAAAGCAGCTTCTCGCGCGGCCTGCCGCCGCTGAGCGTGGGCCAGAACCTACCCCTGCAGCGCCTGAGTGCCACCGAGCGGTTTTCGTCGCCGCCGGCCCGCTACACCGAGGCTTCGCTGGTGAAAAAGCTGGAGGAAATGGGCATTGGCCGGCCTTCAACCTACGCCCCCACCATCAGCACCGTGCAGAAGCGCGGCTACGTGGAAAAAGACACCCGCGATGGCAAGGAGCGCAAGTTCCATGTGCTGACGCTGGATGGCAGCGCGGTGAATACCGAAGTAAAGACCGAGAACTACGGTGCCGAGAAAGCCAAGCTGTTTCCGACCGATACGGCTATGGTGGTGAACGACTTTCTGGTGGCCCACTTCCCCACGATTGTCGATTTTCAGTTCACGGCCAAGGTGGAGGACGAGTTTGACCAGATTGCCAACGGCCACGAGGACTGGACGAAGATGCTGACCGGCTTCTACGGCAAGTTCCACGCGACCATTGAGGCCGGGCAGGACATCGACCGCAGCACCGTGGGCGCGACCCGCGAGCTGGGCGTGCACCCCGAAACCGGCGAGCGCATTTCGGCCCGCCTGGGCAAATACGGCCCTTACGTGGCCCTGGGCGATACCGAAGGCGAAACCAAGCCCGCCTACGCCAACCTGCGTAAGGGCCAGTTCATCGAGAGCATCACGCTGGAGGATGCGCTGGAGCTGTTCAAGCTGCCGCGCAACGTGGGCCAGTTCGAAGACAAGGACATGACCGCCAACCTGGGCCGCTTCGGCCCCTACGTGCGCCACGACAGCAAATTCTTCTCCCTCACCAAGGAGCAGGACCCGCACACCATCACGGCCGAAGAGGCGGTGGCCCTGATTGAGCTGAAGCGCAAAACCGACGCCGAGCGCCTCATTAAAAGCTTCGCCGAAAACCCCGATATTCAGGTGCTGAACGGCCGCTTCGGCCCCTACATCGTGGCGGGCAAGAAGAACGTGAAAATTCCCAAGGGCGAAGAGCCCACCGAGCTGACCCTGGAGCGCTGCCAGGAGCTGGCCGATGCCACGCCCGACAAGCCCGCCAAGGGCGGCCGCTTCGGCAAGAAAGCCGCCCCCGCCAAGGAGGCTAAGGACACCGACGCGCCGGCCAAAAAGGCCGCTAAAGCCACCGCCGCCAAGAAACCGGCCGCCAAAAAACCTACGGCCAAAGCCACCGCCGCTAAGAAGCCGGCAACCAAAACGGCCGCCGCCAAAAAGCCGGCCGCCAAAGCAAAATAAATTCCGCTACCTAACGTTCAGCGTATCCAGAAAGCCCGCAAGTCGCGGGCTTTTTTGGCTTTTTACTTATGCTGCTCAGCCGCTTGCTGCTTCCGCTCGCCCTGCCCTTTGTGCTGGTAAGCGCCGCACCAGCCCCGGTGGGCAGCCCCGGTGGGGCCTCCGGCCAGCCTCGCCTACCCGTGGCAGTCGGTCGCCGCCGCTGGTTCGACGCCGCTGGCTGCCCGCTTTGCACCGCCGCCCAGCTGCCGGCGCGTGCCCGCAACCGCTGGTTCGTGGGGCGAGTGGCTACGCGGGCTGCCGCTGAAGCCGGCCGGTACCAAAGCCCGCCTGTTTAACGGCCAGCTGAAGGACCGGCAGGACGTGGTAGCCGCCGTGGTCGACATCGACGTGCCGCCCCAAGACCTGCAGCAGTGCGCCGACGCCGTGATTCGGCTGCGGGCCGAGTACGGGTTCAGCCAGGACCCCAATAAGGTGCATTTTCATCTCACCACGGGCTACGACTTCTGGTTTTCGGATTTTGTGGCGGGCCGCACGTTTCGGGTGGTGGGGGCGGAAGTGCTGCCCGCCACCCGGCCCGCCGAGGCGCCCACGCACGCGGCGCTGGCCCGCTACCTGGTGCCCACGTTTGGCTACGCGGGCACGCGCTCGCTCAGCCGCGAGCTGCGGCCGGTGCCGCTGGCGCAGGTGCAGCCCGGCGAAGTGCTCATCCATGGCGGCGCGCCCGGCCACGCGGTGCTGGTAGTGGATGTGGCTGAGCACCCAGCGACGCACCAGAAATTTATGCTGCTGGCCCAGAGCTACATGCCGGCTCAGAGCATTCACGTGCTCCGCAACACGGGGGCGCCCGGGCTGGGGGCCTGGTTTGCGGTGAGCCCCACCGAGGCCACGGTGAGCACGCCGGAATGGGATTTCAGCAGCAACGAGCTGAAGCGGTTCGAGTAGCGGCGGCTAAGCTGGTTCGATGGCTTCGATACTGGCGGCGCTCAGCTCGGCGAAGTGCCGGATAATGCGGTCGGCCTGGTACAGGTTCTGGCCCTCGGAATGCAGGCTGGCGTAGGCGATGCAGTAGATGCCGGCCGCCTTGGCCGCGGCCACGCCGTTGGCGGCGTCTTCAATCACGATGCACTCGGTGACGGGCGTGGCGGCCAGCTCGGCGGCGCGCAGGAAGATGGCGGGGTTGGGCTTGGATTCGGCAAAATCCTCGCCGCTGATGCGGTGGGTGAAGTACGGACCCAACCCGAACCGGTCGAACACCCGCGCGATGGTGGCTTTGGAGGCGGATGAGGCCACGACCAGTTGGATACCGTGGTGGCGCAGGTCTTCGATGAGGCCGCGCACGCCGGGCAGCAGGCTGAGGCCGGCAGCTTCGTCGAAGGCCTGGTTGAACAGCTCGCGCTTGCGCTGCACCAAGGCCTCGACTTCGGGCGCGAGGCCGTACCGCTGCCTGAGCAGCTGGAACACGTTGCGCGTCGACTTGCCCAGAAAAGTAGCGTACTCGGCGGCCGAAACGGAAACACCCAGCTCGGCAAACTGCGTGAAAAAGGCGTGGTGGTGGAGGGGCTCGGTGTCGATAATGACGCCGTCCATGTCGAAAATCACGGTACGAATCATGAGTGTGGATGCAGCCTATAGGGCCGGGCGAAGGTACCAGCTGGCCGGCCGGCTCCCGCTCCCCTCGAAATCATAGTAGTGAAAAAACCTTTTTTCAACAAATAATGTATATACATCAAATGTATATACATTTGTCATTCCATCGCCTTCAAGTAAGTAACCCGAATGAAGCAGCAGGCAGTCAGTCTCTCATGCTGGAACAGGCAACTGCCTGAACAAAATCCTGCTACTTATTCCTGCTGTCCTGCTACTTAATCATCGCCCCTATCATGGCCAATACCATTTTGCACCTCGCCAACACCCGCGGCCACGCCAATCATGGCTGGCTCAATTCCTTCCACACCTTCAGCTTCGCCGGCTACAATAACCCCGAGCGCGTGCACTTCGGGGCCCTGCGCGTGTTGAACGATGACGCCGTGGCGGGGGGCATGGGCTTCAGCAAGCACCCGCACGACAACATGGAGATTATCTCCATCCCGCTGTCCGGCGAACTGGAGCACCAGGATTCGATGGGCAACAAAACTGTTATCCGCCAGCACGACGTGCATGTGATGAGCGCCGGCACCGGCGTGGCACACTCCGAAAAAAACCACAACAGCAAGCAGGAAGTGAAGTTTCTGCAAATCTGGGTGTTTCCCAACCAGCGCGGCGTGCAGCCTGGCTACGGCCAGGAAACCTTCGCCCCCGAGGCCCGCCACAACCAGCTGCTGCAAGTAGTATCGCCGGCCGGCGATGGCAACAACCCGCACATCCAGCAGGATGCCTGGTTCCATATCGGCAACCTCGATAAGGGCTTCACGACGGACTACGCCGTGAAAAAAGCCGGCAACGGCGTCTACGCTTTCGTGCTGGAAGGCGACGTGACCATCAACGGCCAGGCTCTGCACCGCCGCGACGGCTTCGGCATCTGGGACACCGACAAGCTCGAAATCAGCGCCAACAGCACCGCCGAGCTGCTGCTAATGGAAGTGCCGATGGTATTTTAACCCCCGGCCACTTTTCCCTGTTTTTCCTTCATGAAAACCCGCCTCACCCGCGCCACCGAGCGCGGCCTCAAGGACATCGGCTGGCTGAAAAGCCACCTCTCGCTTAGCTTCGGCCCCTACCCCGACCCCGAGCGCACCGGCTTCGGCCTGCTCCGCGTCTTCAACGATGACGTGGTGCAGCCCGGCGGCGGCTTTGGCATCCACGGCCACGCCAACATGGAAATCATCTCGGTGATGCTGGCCGGCAGCATGAACCATAAGGACACCCTGGGCTACACCGAAGTGGTGCACCAGGACGGGGTGCAAATCATGAGTGCCGGCTCCGGCCTGCGTCACGAGGAGCACAACGTGGGCGACACCGACGTGAATTTCCTACAAATCTGGATTGAGCCCAAGCTCCAGAACGTGGGGCCGCGCTACCAGCGCCGCCAGTTCCCGGAGGCTCAGCGCCCCAACCAGCTCACGACCATCGTGAGCAATGAGGAAGGCCAGGCCCACTGCTGGATAAACCAGAACGCCAGGCTTTCCCTCGGCTACTACCCCGACGCGCAAACGGTAGACTACACCTTCAAGCCGCTGAACAAGCTGCTGTTTCTCTTCGTCATCAGCGGCAGCGTCACGGTGGCCGGCCAGACAGTGGGCACCCGCGACAGCCTCGGCATTTGGGAAACCGACAACGTCAGCATCGAAGCGGCGGCCGGCACGCGGTTTTTGCTGATTGAGTGCCCGATTAACCACTGAGGCCAACTGGCGGGGATGGCGCGGGGCTCCGCCCCGTGCCCACTATTCGCGGGCCTCCGGCCCGCAGCCGCCCGCACCGTTCGGGCATCGTTCAACGATTGCAGGCCAGAGGCCTGCCAATAGCCGGCACGGGCCACAAGCCCGCGCCATCCGCGCTACGAAAAACGCGCCGCTGCTCCGGTTACGGGAGCGGCGGCGCGTTTCTGTTAGGTAGCTGCCTGGATGCACCGCGCTTTGCCAACCTCCGCGCCGGCCTGAATCCAGGCCACACAAGCGGGGACATTATCAACCGGGTTTACCCACGCCACCGGCCGAGGCACCCGAAGTGCATCCGCATACTTGCAAAATAACCCAAACACATTCGTTTCCTGCGACAGCACCACGTCATCGGTCGCCAATGCATTTTCCAGCAAATGCACATCCTTTAGCATTTCGGCCTGCGCCTTATCGGTGCATTCCAACGCATATATTCGGTCGGTCAGGCCCGAATCCGGCTCGGGGCTCAATACAACGTGCAGCTTTTTACCAACCATCTGGCTCAGCCACCTTTTGGTAAAGGGCGACTTATGCTTCTGCCATTCCCAATACTGCGTGGCCGACATCACCACACGGTGCTGCTCCTGTAGCATCGTTTGCAGCACTTGCCGGCAGGCATCCGAAACCGGCTTTTCGCTCTCACTGGCTGACTTCGCCACGTTGGTATCTACCACAAGGCGGCGCGATATAGCTGGTAGCCGCATTACTTCCGGACTTTACCAAAGTGCCGCTCGCCCACCGCCGTCAGGTACGCATCCTGCGCCCGCAGCTCTACATCGCCAAAATCTTCCGGCCACTCCCCGTAAGCCCCGTCCTCGTCCGGCTCCACATAAGTAACCTGCGTCGCGCCCTTCGCGTCGCGCCCTTCGCGTCGCGCGCAAACCAGTGCAGCGCCACATCGGTGTTCTTGATTTCGCTCTTGGCAATCAACGTCTGCACCGTCAGCAGCAGCAGGCTGCTGTGCGTTTCCACAATTACGCGCACGCCCCGGTTGGCGGCTTCGGCCAGCAGCTCGGCCATTGCCACTTGGGCGCGGGGGTGCAGGTGCAGCTCCGGCTGCTCCACGTACACAATCTGTCCCTCCTGTGCCGCGATGAGGGCCACCAGTATCGGCAGCACCTGCGATACGCCGATGCCCACGTCGGCAATGTTCACCATATCGGCTTTGCGGGGTTTCGCTTTGCCGCCAGCGGGCAAGCGGCTCACGCTTAGTTCTACCTCATTGGCATTTTTCACCTTCGCCGTGACGGAATCGGTGAGGCCGAGACGGCGGAGATAGTCGTTGAGTTTCGCTAGTTTCTGTTTCTCCGCGTCTTGCTGCTGCTGCCACTGGCTAATTAGACCAGCACCGTAGGCATCGAATGTTCCTTTGATTTGTTCCTTAAAAAAAGTTGCAGCATAACTGCGCTCTGGTCTCCGCCGCAAACCAGGAATGTGCATTAGTGAAGACAACATATTTTCAACGGCTCCTATCGTTGTCAATGTAGCTTTAATCTCCCCTTCCTTATTCCTAATAATAAATACCAAAAAACCATTCTCAACATCTACCTCACCGGTCGTTTCTTCTAAGTTATATAGGAGTTGCCTGTCACTGTCAAGTTGTGAATGAATTACTGTCCACGTTGATTCAGGGGTTACACAGAATTCACGCGCTTTATCGCTAATGGTTGTTGACTTATGATGCACAAAGGCAAAATTTGAATCATTCTGCTTGTACGCAAAATCAAAATTCCTTTTGAACGAAATTAGCCCAACTACTTGCTTCCCACTTAATTTTAATGAGAAGAATTTAGAGCGGTTTTTGTCAATTGTACTCACCAATTCCCCCGCCGTTTCCGCCTGCACGTGCGCCCCATTTAGCACCAGTGCCCCGGCTGGCTGATACGGCGCTTCCATCGTCTGCTTAATTAACAGCAGCGGCTGCATGATGCTCGACTTCCCCGAGCTGTTCGTGCCCGCCAGCAGCGTCAGCGGCCGCACGTGCAGCGTGGCATCTACCAACGACTTGTAGCCCTGCACCCGAATTTCCTCGATGAGCATATAGGGCGGGCGGTTGGTCGGCGCGGCGGCGGGCGCAGAAACTTGTTTTTTAGCCATAGCGGCAAAGTACGGCCTTGCTTTTCAGATTTCAGTTAAATTGAGAAAGCTCCCGGTTTACTACTTTCGCCCTCCCACGTCCCATACCCTCCTACCCCAAAACCATGAAACACCTCGTTGTCCTCACCGGTGCCGGCGTCTCGGCCGAGTCCGGCATCCGCACCTTCCGCGACACCAACGGCCTGTGGGAAGACCACCGCGTCGAAGACGTGGCCTCGCCCGAGGGCTTCGCCCGCGACCCCGCCCTGGTGCTCGATTTTTATAACCAGCGCCGCGCCCAGGCCCGCACCGTGCAGCCCAACGCCGCCCACCTGGCCCTGGCCGGCTTCGAGGAGCAGCCCGGCTGGCGCGTGAGCATCATCACCCAGAACGTGGACGACCTGCACGAGCGCGCCGGCTCTTCCGACGTGCTGCACCTGCACGGCATGCTGAACCAGATGCGCTCCGTGGCCGACGAAACCACGGTCTACGACTGCCCGGACGACATCCACCCCGGCGACCTCGCCCCCGACGGCTCCCAGCTGCGCCCCCACATCGTGTGGTTCGGCGAGATGGTGCCCGCCATCGAAGAAGCCGCCGAAACCGTGGCTACGGCCGATGCCCTGCTCATCGTGGGCACCTCGTTGCAGGTGTACCCGGCGGCGGGCCTGCTGCACTATGCCCCCGCTACCTGTCCGGTCTTCGTCATCGACCCGCACCAGCCCGAAGCCGGCCGGCACGGCGTGCGCTACGTGGCCGAGGCCGCCAGCACCGGCGTGCCCAAAGTGCTGGGCGAGTTGGCGGGGTAGTAGCGCGGACTTTGCAGTCCGCGTTTTTCGCGCAGCTTGTAATCGTTGGCATAGCGTGGGGACGTGGACTACAAAGTCCGCGCTACTTGCTCCTACAGCAGCTTGCATCTTTACCTTATTTCCCGGAATGCCCAACCCTTCTAATCGCAGTTTCTGGCGCGAATTCTGGCCCAAAGTCGGCATTGTCGTAGCCGTAGTGGCCGGCCTTTGGCTGCTCGAACACTATGGCCTCATTCGTCGCTGGTAAGACGTTCTTGCGCTGGCCGACCAACACTTTTTTCTGTTTCCTCCAATGGCTTCTGCTTTCGCCCACGCCGCCCTGGGAGCTACCCTCGGCAAACTCCTGCTCCCCCAGCGCCAGCACTGGCCCTTCTGGGTGGCCGCCGGCCTCTGCGCCGCCCTACCCGATATCGACTCCATCGGCTACCGCCTGGGCGTGCCCTATGCTAGTTTGTGGGGCCATCGGGGCCTCACGCATTCGCTGCTGGCCGCCGCCATAGTGGCCACCATAGGTACGCTACTGGCCCAGCTGGCCCACCCGGCCCGGCGGCCGGCCGCCGCGCGGCTGGCGCTGCTGCTGTTTCTGGCCACCGCCTCGCACGGCGTGCTCGACGCCCTGACGACCGGTGGGCTGGGCGTGGCGTTCTTCAGCCCCTGGCATCTGGAGCGGTATTTCTTTCCCCTGCGGCCCATCAAGGTTTCGCCGCTCAGCATCCGGGCGTTCTTCGGAGCCAAGGGGCTGCGGGTGCTGGCCAGCGAGGTAGTTTGGGTGGGGCTGCCGTGCCTGCTGCTGCTGCTGGGGCAGCGCTGGTGGCAGTCCGCAAAGCTGAAATCGGCATAAAACAAGCCGTGCGGCAGTCGGGACGCATACTTTACCCCGAATTTTGCGTATTCCGGTGCATATCCATTCTTTATGCGCCTACTCTTCCTCTCCGCGCTGGCTGCGCTCGAACTCACCGCTGGTACCCTGGCCGCCCAGACCGCGCCCCCGGCCCACACCGTTTTCCTACTGGGCAACACCGCGCAGGCCGAACTGCCACCTGCCCGCCTCAAGCTGCTGCGCGCTAAGCTGGAGCAGCAAACCGGCCCCTTCACCGTGGTGCACCTCGGCGATATCGTGGGCAATACCGGGCTGGCCGCGCAGGCCGACACCACCCTGGCCCAGGCCACCCGCACCCGCGCCGACGAGCTCATTGCGCTGGTGAAGGACCTGCCCCAGGGCAAAATCTACTTCCTGCCCGGCGATAAGGACTGGGCCAACTCCGGCCCTGCCGGCCTCAAAGCCGTGCGCCGCCTCGAGAAGTACATCGAGAAGCAGCTGCCGGGCCAGAACGCCTTCGTGCCCACCAACGGCTGCCCCGGCCCCGAAGTAGTGGACGTGGCCCCGCTGGTGCGCCTCGTGGCCATCAACACGCCCTGGTTCACGCACCCCTTCGACCGCCCCGAAGCGCCCGATACCGATTGCAAAACCCTCACCAAGGAAGAGTTCCGCGAGCAGCTCCAGGACCTGATTGACGGCACCAAAAACAAGAACGTGCTGCTGCTGGGCCACCACCCGGTCATCAGCAACGGCGTGTATGGCGGCCACGAGCCGCTGTCGCGCCACCTGAGCCCGCCCGTGTTCGGCACCATCTACGCCGCCTACCGCCAGAACGTGGGCACCCCGCGCGACCTCGCCAACCCGCGCTACCAGGAGCTGCGCAAAGAGCTACTGAATGCCCTGCAAAGCAACCCCGGCGTGATTTATGCCGCCGCCCACGACTACAGCCTGCAAGTCACGCCCTTCCAGGGCAACTACCACCTCGTGAGCGGCAGCTTCGCCGAGAGTGAGCATGTGGGCGCCAAGGGCCAGTCGCTCTACAGCCAAAGCGCCGAAGGCTACACCACCCTCGAATACTTCGCCGATGGCACCGTGAAGACGCACGTTCTCACTTTTGATGACAAAAGCGCGGCGGTCAAGGATGCCTACACCGCCACCCTATTCCGCTCCGCCTGCGAATCGGCAGGCTCCCCCTCGCTGCAGGAGAGGGGGCCGGCCCCGGAGGGGTCTCGTGAGGCAGCCCCCGCCAACCCCTTCATCACCACCTGCCCCGGCACCACCAAAGCCGTAGCCGAGGCCAGGCCCGACGCGCCCTTCCAGGCTACGACCACCGTGGTGCCCGGCCCGGAATACAAGCCCACCGGCAGCAAAAGCTTCTTCATTGGCAATGTCTACCGTTCCTCCTGGCTGCAGCCGGTGGCGGTGAAAACCCTGGATTTGAACACCGAGAAAGGCGGCCTGCGCCCCACCGGCAAGGGCGGCGGACGCCAGACGACTTCCCTCAAGCTCATCGCGGCCGACAGCTCGGAGTACGTTTTTCGCTCCGTGGACAAGGACGTGACCAAGATTCTGCCGCCCGAGCTGCGCAACTCCATCGCCTCCGACGTACTGCGCGACGTGACGGCCACGGCCAACCCGTACAGTAACCTGCCCATCAGCTATATGCTGGACCAGACGGACATTCTGCACGCCCGGCCACGCCTGTTCCGGTTGCCCGATAACCAGCAGCTCGGCCCCTACCGCGCTGACTACGCCAGGCTGCTCGGCACCCTCGAAGACTCGCCCAAAGACCCCAAGCCCAACCTGCCCGGCTTCGGCGGCTCCGATGAGGTGACGCGCAGCTTCGGCCTGTTCCGCAAGCTCTATAAGGACCACGACAACAAGGTGGACGCCCCCGCCCTGGCCCGCGCCCGCGCCTTCGACATGCTGGTGGCCGACTTCGGTAAGCACGAGGACAACTGGAAATGGGCCGGCTATAAGCAGAAAGATGGCGGCGTGCTCTACCGGCCCATCCCGCGCGACCGCGACCAGAGCTTCACCCTCTGGAACGGCTTCCTCACCTACCTCGCCAACCGCGAGTGGGCCGTGCCCAGCATCGAAGGCTTCAACACCGGGTTTCAGGACATGAAAAGCCTGAACTGGCCCGCCCGCCACCTGGACAGATTTCTGCTCCAAGGACTCACCCGCGAGCAGTGGCAGGAAACGGCCAGGTATCTGCAAACCAAAATAACCCCCACCGTCATCGACGGAGCCACGGCCCAACTCCCGGCCGAAGTGCAGAACCTTTCGGGCCAGGACATCAATCGCAAGCTCAAAGCCCGCATTCAGACGCTGCCCAAAGCCATCGACGCGTATTATCTACTGCTCGCCCGCCGCGTCGATGTAGTCGGCTCGAACAAAGGCGAAGTATTTCAGGTGAACCGGCTGGCCGACGGCCAGGTGCGCGTGCAACTGTTCGACCGGGCCGGCGACACCGACAGCCCCAAAGGCGCGGCCCTGTTCGACCGCACCTTCAAGCCCAATGAGACCGAGGAAGTATGCCTGTATGGCCTCGGCGGCAAGGATGTCATCAACGTCACCGGCGAGGGCGGCCGGCACAGCATCCTGGTGCGCGTGATTGGCGGCGACGGCAAGGACAAGATTGCCGACAACTCCACGGCCAGCGGCCTGCGCGCCCGCACCAAAATATACGACCTGCCCGATACCGAAATGCAGCTCGGCCCGGAGTCGGACAACCGCACCAGCACCCGGCCGGGCGTGAACGAGTACGACCGTGAGCAGTTCGAATTCAACTCCTACCGCCCCAGCATCGGCCTGTTTTATAACGCCAACGACGGCTTTGGGGCCAGCGCGGGCATCACCTTCCTGCGCCAGGGCTTCCGCAAGCCGGGGTATAAAAACAGGTATTCGTTCGACGTGCAGGGCAGCGCCAACGGCCTGTTCCAGCTCACGGCCAGCACCCGGCACCGCTACGCCATCGGCAAAGTCGACGTGGGCGCCACGGCCAGCTACGGCAATTACTTCCCCTTCTACCGCTTCTTCGGGCTGGGCAACAACACCGGCTTCGACCAGACGCTCTACGACAACAAGTTCTACAACGCCCGCTACCAGGGCTACACCGTGAATGCCTTTCTGGAGCGCACCTTTCTGCAGCGCAGCGTCATCCGCGTGGGCCCCACCTACGAGAACTACACCAGCAGCTTCGGCGATAATACCTACCTCGGCACCATCGGCACCCGCCCGGCCGACGTGCGCCCCAACACCAGCCAGCAGAGCCTGGTGGGCCTGAACGGCGTGTTCGACCTCGACCTGCGCAACCGCCCCAGCTTCGCCCAGCGCGGCGTGCGCATCCGGGTGCAGCACGATTCCTACCGCCAGCTCACTAGCACCCAAAGCAACTTCGGCCTCACGCAGGGCTTCGCCGAATACTACGGCACGGCCAAAATCGGCCTGCCCGTAACGCTGGTGCTGAAGGGCGGCGGGGCCAAAAACTACGGCCACGACAACGACATTCCCTTCTACAAATTTGCCAGCCTGGGCCAGAACGAGGGCCTGCGCGGCTACTACCGCAACCGCTTCAGCGGCGACGCCAGCCTGTACTACAACACGGAGCTGCGCCTGGCCCTGGGGCAGGTCAAAAACGGCTTCCTGCCCTTCTACTACGGCGTGTTCGGCTTCTACGACCAGGGCCGCGTGTACTACCAGGGCACTTCGCCCGGCGGCTGGCACTCGGGCTACGGCGCGGGCTTCTACCTCGCCCCGGTGGTCGAGACGCTGGCCTTCGCCGTGTCCTACCAGAAGTCAGTCGAAAGCTCGCTGATTCAGTTTGGACTGGGTTTTCGGTTGGATAAATAGATGCTACCGCTCAGTTTAGCGGAACGCTGGACTGCGGCTTACCTTTGGCCTTTGGTCTCACGTTCTGACTCTGCATGAACTTTCCCCTTCGTAAGCTCGCCGCCATTGATATTGGGTCCAACGCCGTTCGTTGTCAGATATCAGCCGTGCTGCATTACGAGGGCCGCTACCGGCTGAAGCGCGTCGAATACGTACGTTTCCCGATGCGCCTGGGCGAAGACGTGTTTGCCACCGGCGAAATTTCGCCCGCCAAGGAAGAAAAGTTTATTAAGTTTCTGCACTCGCTGCGCCTGCTGATGGAGGTGCACGACGTGGCCCACTACCTTGTGTGCGCCACCTCGGCCATGCGCTCGGCGGCCAACGGCGCGGCCATCGCCGCCCGCGTGCGCCAGGAGCTGGGCATGGAAATCAAAGTTATTGACGGTCAGGACGAGGCCTTCTACATCAACCGCGTCATCGAGCACGTGCTGGAGGACAAGCGCCACTACCTGCACATCGACGTGGGGGGCGGCAGCACCGAGTTCAATATCTACCACGACCGCCGCAAGGTGGCCGCGCAGTCGTTCGAAATTGGCTCCATCCGCCGCATGCAGCAGGAGGAAAGCGGCCTGGCCGGTACCGCAGCCCAGGCCGAACTTTGGGCCCGCATGGAAGCCTGGGTGCGCCACAATGCCCGCCAGTACCACGTTACGCGCGCCATCGGCACGGGCGGCAACATCAATAAAATCTACAGCCTCAGCTCCCCGGCTCCCGATAAGCACATCACCCGCCGCCGCATCGAGGCCACTCTCAACCGCCTCGCCGGCCTGAGCATGACCGAGCGCGTGAACGTGGCTATGCTCAACCCCGACCGCGCCGACGTCATCATCCCCGCCGGCCACATCTACCTGGCCGCCATGCAGTGGGCCAACGTCAACTGCATGGTCGTGCCCGACATTGGCCTGAAAGACGGCATGCTGCAAGCCCTGTTCGAAGAGTTTTTCGACGAGCTGAACCCCGAAGGCGGCCACCCCGTCGTCCTGCCCGTCCCCGACATGCAGAACAGCCCCGCCGAGATGGAGTGATGAAAAAGGGTAAGAGGATAGGAAGGTATGGCGGTGCGGTGATAAGAGGCCTACCCCCATACTCTCCTACCCTTTTCCTTACCCCTTTGCCGCGCCCACGGCCGCCTCGTCAATATGCCCCACCGGCGTGGCATCGTCTTCACATATTTCATCCGGCTCGCACTCGCTGCCTTCGCCGAAGGAATCATCCGCCGATTCCGATGATTTGAGTTCCATCACTTCAATCACTGTGAGCGCCGCCGCTTCATCCGAAGCTTGCAGCGCCGCCGCCAAATCGACGCGGCGCTGGTCCTGCACTCCCAGCAGGGCCAGCAGGCCTTCGGGCGTGGCGGTAGCCAGCTGGGCCTCGTCGCGCTTGAAGAAATCCTTGTGCACGTTCACCACCGGCTCGCCGGGCGCGGGGCGCTGGCGAATGTATGCGCCGTCCTCCCGCATCACATAGCTGTTCTGGTTGTCCATCATATTCATCATCAGAATGTTGATGGCCTCGCGCCGAAGCTGCGGGTTCACAATCAGGAACAGGGCCTCAATGCGCCGGTCGAAGGAGCGCACCATGATATCGGCCGAACCGGCGTACACCTTCGCGTCGCCGCCGTTGTGGAAGTAGAAGAGCCGCGTGTGCTCCAGGTACTCGCCCACGATGCTGCGCACCTCGATGTTCTCACTTAGACCTGGCCGCCCCGGCCGCAGGCAGCAAATGCCCCGCACGATGAAGCGAATAGGCACGCCCGCCTTCGCCGCCTTGTAAAACTCGTCGATAATCTCCTTGTCTTCCAACGAGTTCATCTTCATCACGATGCCGCTCTGGTGGCCTTTCTTGGCCTGCTTCACCTCCTCCCGAATAAGGTGGATGAGCTGCTGCCGCATGTCCTTGGGCGCCGTGATGAGGTATTCGTAATCATCTGGCTGCGAGTGGCCGGTAATCACGTTGAAGAATTCCGACACATCATGGCCGTACACGTCGTTGGTAGTCAGCAGGCTGACATCGGTATACAGGCGCGATGTCTGCTCGTTGTAGTTGCCCGAGCCGATGTGCACGTAGCGCGTTACCTTTTCGCCCTCCTTGCGGATAATCATGAGCAGCTTGGTGTGCGTTTTATACTTGCTCACCCCGTAAATCACAAAGCAACCGGCCTTTTCCAGCCGCGCGCCTTCCCGAATGTTCTTCTCCTCATCAAACCGCGCCTTCACCTCAAACAGCACCGAAACGTGCTTGCCGTTCTCGGCCGCCTTCAGCAGCGCGGCCGATACGCGCGACTCGTCGGCCAGGCGATAGATGGTTTGCTTGATGCCCAGCACGTGCGGGTCCACGGCCGCCTGCTCCAGCAGCCGCACCATCGGCTCGATGCTGTTATACGGGTGGTGCAGCAGCACGTCGTGGTGCTTGAGGTATTCGAACAGGTTTTCGTCGGCCCCTTCGGGCAGGCTTAGCGGCGGCACCGAGGCCGGCGTTTTAGCCCCGCGGCCCCGGAAGCTCGGGTGGCGCACAATCTGCCACAGGCCCTTCAGGTCAATCAGCGAGTTGATGACAAAGACGTTGCCATTATCAATGTTCCACCGCTCGCGCAGCACGTTCATCAGCACCGGCGAAGCGTTGGGTTCTACCTCCACGCGCACCACGCGGCCGCGCTTGCGGGTTTTCAGGCCCACCTGAATTTCTTTGATGAAGTCGTTGTCGATATCGTCCGACTCTTCCAGCGTAAAGTCCCCGTTGCGGGTGATGCGGAACAGGTCGGCCGACACAATCTCCACGTTGCGAAACAGGCGCGGCAGAAACTCGCGCACCACTTCCTCAATGGGCACGAAGATGACCTTGTCCTTGCGCGTGAGCTCGAAGAACCGGGTCAGGTTTTGCGGAATCTGCACGAAGGTGAGGCGCTCCTGCCCTTTCTCGGCCTCGCCATCGAGCCCCACCGCCAGGCCGTTGCCAATACGCGTGACGACGCCGAAGATGAGCATCTGGTTCATCATCAGCGGGAAGCCGTGGTACGAGTCGTACACCATCGGCGTGAGCAGCGGAAACACCGTGTTCTTGAAGTAGCCGTCGGCCTTCTTCACTTCGAGCTCCGTTAGGTCGCTCATCTTCAGAATATTGAAGCCGTTTTTTTCGAAATTCGGCTTCAGCTCATTCAGGTAGGTCAGGCTCTGGTCGTTCACGAAGCGGTGCGCGAAATCGAGCAGCTTGCGCCGGAACGGCAGCTCACGCAGCCCCGAGTAGTCGATGCGCTCCTTGCCGTAGTCGAGGTAATTATACAGCGAACCCACCCGAATCATAAAAAACTCGTCGAGGTTGGAGCTGGTGATGGCCAGAAACTTGAGCTTATCAAACAGGCTCCGGCCCGCATCCTGCGCCTGGTCGAGCACCCGGTAGTTGAACCGCAGCCAGCTCAAATCGCGGCTGATATACTTGCTTTTGCGGATAAGGTCGGAGGATTTAAATAACTTCATGGACCACGGAT
>JANNDE010000768.1:0-1905 GCA_031387395.1 Hymenobacter sp. | reverse complement strand
AGTCCAAATCAAACATCAACGCCCCCGCGGGCGACACTCGTGCATCGAGTGCCCCCCGCTGGGGCTTTGATAACGGGTAATGGTGGGCGTGCTACCGACATGTCGCCCCGCTGGGGTTTAGAGCGGTTTCCGGGCCATCTCCACCAAGCTGCGTAACAGCAGAACAGAATTGGAAACTCAACCGTAACGTGTGCGTCAACCCCGAAACCGCTCTGGGTGTGCCACTACTTCCGCTTCAGCGGAGCCCGGGGCTTGGCTTTGGGCTGGCGCACGGGGTCGGTTACCAGCTGGCCGTTGCGGTAGGTCACGGTGCGGTCCACGGTGGTGCCGTCGGCCTGGTAGTAGGTCCACACGCCGCTCTGGCGGCTGTTGCGGTACTGTCCACTCACGGCCGCGGTCCCATCCTCGCGCAGCTCACGGAAGGGGCCCTGAATCTGGCTGCGCACGTAGGTGGTCTCCTTGCGCAGCTTGCCCGAGGGGAAGTATTCCTGCCCCACACCGCCCAGGAAGCCGTTGAGATAGGGCTGGCGGTTCTGCACCTGGCCATTCTCGAAGTAGGTGATGCGGTCGCCCAGCAGGCGGCCGCTGGGGCCGTAGGTTTCGGTTTTGCGCACGGCCTTGCCGTCGGGAAAATAGTCGCGCCAGGTGCCGGCGGGGCGGTTGTTCTTATACTGTTCTTCGGCCTGCACCAGCTTGCCCGGCGCATCCTGGTAGCGCGTAATTTTGCGGTCCTTGCCCGAGTTGCTGTAGTCGGTTTCCTCGTGCGGGTTGCCGCTCACGAAATATTCCACGCCCTTGCCCGTCGGGGTGCCGTTGCGGTAAGTCAGCTTGCTTTTCACCTGGCCACTCTCAAAGTAGCTGGTGGCGGGGCCGTCGAGGGCGGTAGTGCCGGTGGGCGGCATTACCCGCTTGGTGAGGTCGTCGCCGAGCGGGTTTTTCACCGGGCGCTGGGCCAGCGGGGCGGGGGCATAGGTGCTCTCGGTCTGCAGCTTGCCGCTTTGGTAGTAGCTGCGGTAGCGGCCGCGCCCGTTCTTATCAGCGAGCACCTCCACTTCAATCTGGTTGTTGGGGTAGCGCGTGATGTAGGGCCCCGACAGCAGCCCGCGCGTGAAGGTGCCCTCGCTCTGCACCACGCCGTTGGGGTAGTAGAATTTCACCGCGCCGTTGGGCTGGCCGTTCTCGTAATTCACCTCAGCCTGGGTTTTGCCGTCCGGGTACACGGCTTTCAGGGCTCCATTTGGCTGGCCCTTCACCAGCGTGGTCTTCAGCCGAACCGAGCCGTCGGGGTGGAAGTAGGTGAGCTCCCCGTTGGGCTCGTCATTCACGAAAAAGCCTGTCTGAGCCGGCTTACCGTCATCGTAATACGTCGTGAACGGCCCCTGCCGGATGCCGTCGGCGTAAGTCGCTTCCAGCCGCCGCGTGCCAGTCGGGTGAAACTCCACGTAGGCCGAGTCGCGCTTGCCCTGCCGGAAGCTGGTTTGCTGCTCCAGCCGGCCGCTGCGGTAAAACCGCTTGTACGAGCCCTGCGGCACGGTATCGGCCGCCACCAGGGCGCTGTAAACCTCGCGCTTATTGGTTTTCAGCGAGTCGTAATAGGTAATCAGCCGCTTGAGCCGCTGCCCGTGCGAGGGCACGGCCAGCAGCAGCAACAAAGGCAATAAGTATTTCATAGGCGCAAGAACGCAGGAAATGCTATTTCCGTGCAGGTGGAAGGGCATGCTAAAATTCAAGCCAAAAAAAGCCCCGCCGAATTTAATCGGCGGGGCTCGCTTGTAAACTAATTAGGACTTACGCAAAGGTTTGTTTTTTTAGCCCCAGCGGGGCGACATATTGGTAGTAAATCCCTGGTAGTGAGAACAAAGCCCCAGCGGGGCGACATTCGTCAGATTGATGCCAACGAGTGTC
>JANNDE010000750.1:0-4903 GCA_031387395.1 Hymenobacter sp. | reverse complement strand
CTGGGTTTCGGCCGGGGCCACGGCTTTGCCTTTGTATTGGGCCTGTAGCTTCTTCAGCGGCGTCAGGTCCAGCATGTCGGCCAGGGGCACGTAGCTCGGTAGCTCCTTGGGGTAGAGCTTGCTCTGCACGTCGCCGAAGGTTTTGTACACGGCCGCGTAGATGTTGGTGCCGCCCTCGTCGAGGCCGAACAGGCTCAGGTTATCGCTGAAATTGAAGGCTTTGCTGCCGCCGAGCTCCACCACGTCGCCGTTGCGGTCGGCTTCGCTCACGCCTTTGTAGTACTTCAGCCAGTAGGCCCCGGGCTTGTCCTGGTCGCCGTACACGGTGGCCGAGATGTCGGCGGCGCGGGCCAGGGCTTCGGGGTGGCTTTTCACCTGGTCGCCGGCTACGGCGAAGGCTGTCATCAGGCCCATTACCTCTTTCGGGTGGGCATCGTACCACCGCTTGGTGGTTACCATGATGTTGGGCATCTGGTTCGAATAATCCTTCGTGCTCACGATTTTGACGAGGCCGCCGCGCTGCTTGGCGATGTTCACGTCGCCGGGCGTCCAGGTGGCCACGGCGTCGGCTATCACGTCCACTTTCACGCCGGTGTTCTTGCCGTTCACCACTTTGGTGCGGGCTTCGGGCTTGCCGAGTATGTACTTCTCGGCAGCCACCAGAAAGTCGCTGGCGGCCATGAAGTTCACCGCTTCGGGGTCGTAGGTGGTTTCGTCGGGGTTCACCTTCAGGCCGTTGTCGGCGCACCATTTCAGGGCGATGTTCTGGTCGCCGTCGCGCAGGTAGCAGGCCACGGTTTTGCCCAGGGCCAGCCTGGGGTTATCGAGCCACTCTTTCGGCCCCATCAGCTTGTCTTCACCGAAGGACTTGCCCACCGAGTAGGGAATGATTTGCAGCTGGGTACCGGCCTTCTTCAGCTCCGCCTGCATCGCCGAGAAGCCGGGGAGGCCATCGCCCATGATGCTCACAATCAGGCCCGGCGTTTCGGGCTTGCTTTGCAGGTCGAGGGCGTTTTTCACCAGGTCAGCCTGCATCTTGCTCACGTCGTCCTGGCGCACAATCTGCATATCCAGCCCGTTGGCGGCCGCGGCCGAGCCCATCGTGGAGCGGGGGGCGCCGTTGGCCAGCATGCCGGCCATCTGGCTGTTCCAGGCCATCACCTCCCACACGATGGGCGTGCCCTTGTCGGCTGGGGCCGTGCCGGGCAGCGCCGCCAGCGGCACCACCATATTGGCCCGGTTGCCGCCGGTGGCCGTGGGCAATTCAATCGAGTTGAGTAGCACCGACTGCGTGTCGGCTTTCTTGAAAAGAGTGTTGCTGGCAATCAGTTTGTTGATGCCGAAATAAAGCAGGCCGACGAGAATCAGGCCGATTAATATTTTACCGCGAGTGGTCATGGTATCTGAGGAGTTTTAGAAGGTTGAATGGCGCGGGGCTCTGCCCCGTGCCGGTTATTTGCAGGCCTCCGGCCTGCGGGCGTTGAACGCGGCGGCAATAGGCGGTGCGAGTCGTTCGGGAGGGCAGGCCAGCGGCCTGCTAATAATCGGCACGGGCCGCAGGCCCGCGCCATCGTTCGTCGTTTGCTGGCCCAGCAAACTCACCAGGCACACGGCCAGCAAAAAGCTAGTCAAGCAGGCTAGAATAGGCATCATTGGAGGCTTTTTTGGTGGTGAGAATCGACTGCGGCTGTTGCGGCTTTTCGTTGAGTACGGCGTTGAAATCGCCTTTTTGATACTTCTCCAGCAGGGCCTGGCCCTTCTCGCTCATCACGCCGTTCTGGATATCCATCTCCTTCACGAACTCCTGCGAGTAGCGCATGGCCTGCTTAATCTGGCCCAGCTGTTGGGCCATGTCCTGGGCCACGCGGTCGGTGGCCAGGTCGAAGAAGTACTTCTTGTCGGGGTCGCCGCGCAGAATGTTCATGGCGGCGCGCATGCCCGAGCTGGTGCGTTTCACCAGGGTGTATTCGTCCTTCAAGAGGTTCACTTTGAACTTGCTGCCGTCAATCTGGCGCAGGGCAGCTTTCAGAATCTGGCGCATCACCACCGTCACGTTGGCCGTGGTGGTGGCCATGGGCAGCAGGCGCTGGTTGTATTCCTCAAGCTGGGCGGCGCGCATGGCGTAGCTCTCGGCCATGTCCTTCTCGTTCTGGCGGGTGGCGGCGCTGGCCAGGCTCAGGTACTCCTGCATCTGGGCGGTGTTGGCGGCCAGCTTGCGCTTCACCAGCTCGTGCGCGCCCTCAATGTTGGTGACTTCGCCGTCCATCTTCCGCGCCTCCTTTTCGGTGTTGCGGATGTAATCTTCCATGATGCCGATGGGGTCGGTGTTCACGAAAATGCCCGCCGCCGTGCGCAGAATGCGCTGCCCGGCATACCACAGCCCGGCGTGGATGCGCTTATTCGTGGCCAGCAAAAACAGCACGAACAGCACGCCGAGGCCAATGCCCAGCTTCATGGTGTCGAATACCATATCGACCAGAAAGGGCAGGATGACGCCCCAGAAATACACGGCCGTACCGGCCAGGCCCAGCAGCACCACGCGGCCGGCCATTTTTTCGGGCTGCTGCCACTTGGGCAGGTCCGACGTTTCGGAAGTGAGAGAAGGCAGGGTGTTCATGGCGGTTGGGAGTTATGGTGACCGCCACCCAATGCCAAGACCAGTGCCGGTTTGCCGGAAATGACCCCCGAAATATGCTACAGGCTTTTAATCAGCTGATTAATAAAAAAAGTCCCCGCCGGGCACATTGCGCAGCGGGGACTTTTTTTTCAAAATGGAAAGCCTGATTTTTCAAATCCGCAAGGCGAGCCGCCGGGCCAGCACCCGGCCCGGTGCCGTCACCGGCTACTTTATCGGCACCAGAACAAGAGCCGAGCTGCCGGGTATCTGCACGCCGCTGGTTACTTCCAGCACGTCGAGGCCTTCTTCGTTCACCTGGTCGCCGCGTAGCACTACCTTATAGGTATCGCGGGGTATCGGAAGGCTGTCGGCGGTGCGCTTGCCGTTGAAGATGACGATGATATCGGCCCACGCATCGCCGCCGGCGTGGTCTTTCAGCCGGTAGGCGATAATGCCGGGCTTGCCGGGCAGAAACTCGAGGTGCTGCCGGATGAGCTCGGCCGTGGGCAGGCGGAAGGCGGGGTGGTTGCGGCGCAAGCCCAGCAGCTTGCGGTAGAACTCGTACACGGCCACGTACTTCGCCTTGCGGCCCCAGTCGAGCTGGTTCACGCTGTCGGGCTGGTTGTAGGAGTTGGACGAGCCGCCCTTGGTGCGCAGAAACTCGTCGCCGACCGGCAAAAACGGCACGCCCTGCGACGTGAACACGATGGTGTTGCTCAGCAGGTCCATCTTAATCAGCTGGGCTTCGGTGGCCGTGGGGTTCGATACCGTGAGCTTGTCCCAGAGCATCCGGTCGTCGTGGCAGGCCACGTAGTTGATGGCCTGGCCGGGGCTGTTGGCCCAGGGTACTTTCGAGTAGTTCACTTTCGCATAGTCGAGCTGCGGGTGCCGGGTCGCGCCCACGATGCCAAACCGCACGCTCTCCTCCAGGCCCGGCTGGCCGCTGGCGAAGCCGGGCTCGGCCTGGCGCGCGTAGTGGCCCTTCACACCGTCGCGCAGCTCGTCGCCGAACGCGGCCACGCGGTCTATTCGCCCGATGTTGGCCTTCACGGCGCGCTGGGTTTCGGGCAGGGGCGAGGGGCCGGCGGCCCAGCCCTCGCCATACACGAAAATGCTGTGGTCCTGCTGGTCGAGGGCCACGCGCACGGCGCGCATGGTTTCGATATCCAGCACGCCCATCAGGTCGAAGCGGAAGCCGTCGGCGTGGTATTCGCGGGCCCAGTACGCCACCGATTCCACGATGAGCTTGCGCACCATGGGCCGCTCCGAGGCCACCTCGTTGCCGCAGGCGGAGGCGTTGCTGCGCTTGCCATCGGCGTTGTGGCGGAAGTAATAGCCGGGCACCAGCTGCTCGAAGCTGCTGCGGCCGGCGTCGGCCACGTGGTTGTACACCACATCGAGCACCACGCGCAGGCCCGCGCCGTGCAGGTTTTCCACCAGCTGTTTCAGCTCGCGGATGCGGGCCGCCGGGTTGGCGGCGTCGGTCGCGTACGAACCTTCGGGCACGGAGTAGTGCAGCGGGTCGTAGCCCCAGTTGTAGCGGTTGGCGCGGGCGGGCGCGGCCTCGTCGATGCTGGCAAAGTCGTTGGTAGGCAGCAGGTGCACGTGGGTCAGGCCGAGCTCCACGAGGTGGTCGAGGCCGGTGCTCACGCCCTCGGGCCCGCGCGTGCCGTTCTGGGCCGCGCCCAGGAACTTGCCCTTGTGCCGCACGCCCGACTGCGGGTGCATGGTGAGGTCGCGCACATGCACTTCGCCAATCACGATGTCGGTGGCCTGTTTCAGGGCGGGGCGCAGGTCGGCCTCCCAGCCGGCGGGCTGCGCGATGGCGGGGTTGAACACCGCCCCGCGCAAGCCGTTCAGGCCCACGGCATGCGCGTAGGGGTCGGCCACTTCGGCCATCTTTCGGCCCGCGATGGTGGCCTGCACCGTGTAGAAACCGGTGGTGCCGGCGGGCAAGGCATAGGTCCAGGTGCCGCCTTCGGCTTTGGCCATGGGCAGGCCGGCGCCGGGCGCGCCGCCGGTGCCGGCCGCGTACAGCTTCAGGTGCAGGGCTTCGGCGGTGGGGGCCCACACGCGCAGCGTGGCCTGGGTGCCGCGCCAGGTCAGGCCCAGGTCGGGGCCGTGGTAGACGGGGTAGCTGGCAAAATCGGGCAGGGGCGGGGCGGCCGGGGCCAGAACAGGCGAGAGCAGCACAAGCAACAGCGGTAACAGGCGAATCATACTAGTGGTCTGACAACTTAATTTCAACTGTAATTCGCCCTGTCTTAACCCCACCCCCTAGCCCCC
>JANNDE010000699.1:0-5058 GCA_031387395.1 Hymenobacter sp. | reverse complement strand
CCTTGGGGAGAGGGGAGCCAGCCGTCAACAGACGGACATAATCGTCAGGCTCCCCTTCTCCCCAAGGAGAGGGGGCCGGGGGGGTGAGGTGATGGCGTCCGGGGGGGGGGTGAGGTTACCCCGCCACCAGCTCCGCCACGGCCGCCTCAAACGCCGCCTGCTCGGCCAGCCGCACAATTTCCGTGGGGGCCGCCGCGCGCGACTCGCAGTCGGCAATCGGGCAGCGCTCGCAGGTTTCGTTCACGATGCGGAAGGGCAGGGCCGGGTCGGCCAGGAAGCGGACGTGCTGTTTCAGCGTATCGTCGCAGCGCAGGCCTACGGTTACGCTCAGGCCTACCTGGGTGGGGGTGCCGGCGCGGGCCAGCGTGAAGCACAGGTACTCATCCTCGGTACCGAAGTAGCGGGATTTTTGCGCGCCGGCCATGGTTACGGGGGCTTCGGCGGTGTCGGGCAGGGGCAGGGCGCGGGCTTCGGCCAGCAGGCGCAGGCTCACCCAGCGGCGGCAGTAGTGCTCGTTCAGCTCGTTGCCGTGGGGGTTGTGCAGGCGGGCCAGGTGCAGCTCTTTGGTTAATTCGTACGGGGCTTGTGAATCGGCCTGGTCGAAGCGCAGGAAGAACAGGCTTTGCAGGCCGAAATGGCGCGGCAGCAGCGTAGTCAGGCGCTGCATAAACATCTCGGGGCTCACGTCGTACTGCGTCATCAGGTTTAGCAGCAGCTCGGGCTGCCACTTTTTAGCCCCGAAAAATTTCTTTACGTCGCGCAGCAGGCTTTCTTCCTCCATCAGCAGTGCCCCGGCAAAGTAGGAGGCCTTGAAGTTGTTCAGTACCTCATCGAAAGAGCTGACCTGCAGGCTGCTACTCACGTAGGGCCGCTCCGTCAGCTTCAGGTAGTTGAAGGCCACCTCGCGGCCCAGCACGAACGCCTGCTGGCCCCGGCTCAGGCCCGGCCGCAGCAGCAGCCGCCTGGCTTTGGGCTGGAACACGCTCCGCAGTCGCGCCTGGGTGGCCACGGCGTGCCGGCCCAGTGTTTCGCGGTCTAGGGTGTAGCCGTATTCCTGGGTCAGCACGCGCTCCAGCTGGCCGAGGTCGAACGGCGCGGTGGTGCCCAGCTGGTGGCTGCCCACGAAGGCCCGCACGTCCTGCTCCAGGTCCTCGAAGTAGTTGTCGTGCATCTCCTGAAACGAGCGCAGGGCGGCCAGAAACAGGTGCTCCTGGCGCATTTCGTAGTTGCGCGCAATCTCGAAAATCGTGCTGATGAAGGCGTTCATCCGGGCCGGCGCATTTGCAATCAACTCGATGATGCGGGCCGGCTCCAGCCCGTACATTTCCAGCGGAAACTCCTTGAGCATCTTCGAGTTCAGCAGTTCGCCGATGGGCTCCAGACGGCGCGGAAGCTCCAGCGACGTGAGCTGGTCGTAGCGTACCTCCAGCGCTTTGCTCAGGCTCAGAATCTTGTCGGCCTTGGGGTATTTCTTGCCCTTCTCAATCTCATTGAGGTAGCTCACCGACACGTCGCAGACCCGCGCCAGCTCGGCTGGGCTCAGGCTGCGCTCCTGCCGCAGCTCGCGCAGCTTCAGGCCAAAAATGAGACGAACGACCTGGCCGTGATTGAGCATTATTTAATGTGAAAATGTGAAGAATCTGGAAATGTGAGAAAATTATTTTGCCTGGATTGGCAGAAGCTTAGTGCTGTAAAAAGTCGTTTCAAGCCGAAAAGGAGGCCTTTTAGGAAGAACTCAAGGAGGAGGCAAAGGTAAGGGCGAAAGCAAATCCCGTATATTTAGCGAATATTCGCTGGATATTTAAATTCGCTTCACTATGTTTGTGTCGGTCTCCTGGCACGAGCCAGGAGATGATGGCCACGCCAAGACATTTCCTCATTCCCAGATTTCCACACTTCACATTATCAACCCATGACTTTCACCGACGTTGCTCCCGCCCCAGCGCCCACTTATCTCACTCCCGAGCGGGTGAAAGTCCTCGGCTCTTACTCGCCGGCTTTTGCCGAAATTCTCACGCCCTCGGCCCTGGCTTTCGTGGCCGAGCTGCACCGGCACTTCGACCCCACGCGCCAAACCCTGCTGGCGCGCCGCGCCGAGCGCCAGGCCGATTTCGCCGCCGGCATCCTGCCGGATTTCCTGCCCGGAACCCAGCGCATCCGCGAGCAGGACTGGACTGTGGCCCCGCTGCCCGCCGACCTGCTCGACCGCCGCGTGGAAATCACCGGCCCCGTGGAGCGCAAGATGATTATCAATGCCCTCAATTCGGGTGCCAGCGTGTTTATGGCCGATTTGGAGGACTCCAACGCGCCGACCTGGGACAACGTCATCCAGGGCCAGATTAACCTGCGCGATGCCGTGCGCCGCACCATCTCGCTCAGCACGCCCACCAAAGAGTATACCCTGAACGAGAAAACCGCCGTGCTCATGGTGCGCCCGCGCGGCTGGCATCTGCTCGACAAGCACATTCTGGTCGATGGCGAGCCCATCAGCGCGGCGCTGCTCGATTTCGGCCTCTACTATTTCCACAACGCCCACGAGCGGTGCGCGCAGGGCACCGCGCCCTACTTCTACCTGCCCAAGCTCGAAAGCCACCTCGAAGCCCGCCTCTGGAACGACGTGTTCAACTTCGCGCAGCTGGCCCTGGAGCTGCCCAAGTGCCAAATAAAGGCCACCGTGCTCATCGAAACCCTGCCGGCCGCCTTCGAGCTGCATGAAATTCTGTACGAGCTGCGCGAGCATAGCGCGGGCCTCAACTGCGGGCGCTGGGACTACATTTTCAGCTATATCAAGCGCCTGGGTCTGAACCCCGAATTTCGCCTGCCCAACCGCGCCGAAGTGACGATGACGGTGCCCTTCATGGCCGCTTATTCGGCGCTGGTGGTGCAAACCTGCCACCGACGCGGCGTGCACGCCATCGGCGGCATGGCCGCCCAGATTCCCATCAAGAACGACCCCGCCGCCAACGACGCGGCCCTGGAAAAAGTCCGGCAGGACAAAATTCGCGAGGCCACCAACGGCCACGACGGCACCTGGGTCGCCCATCCCGGCCTGGTGCCGGTGGCGCTCGAAGTCTTCAACCGCCTCATGCCCGGGGCCAACCAAATCGAGAACAAGCGCCTGGATGTGCACGTCACGGCCGTCGACCTGGTGAAAGCGCCCACCGGCCACATCACCGAAGACGGCCTGAAACTGAACATCGACGTGGCCATTCAATACCTGGCCTCCTGGCTGGGCGGCAACGGCTGCGTGCCGATTTATAATCTGATGGAGGACGCCGCCACCGCCGAAATCAGCCGGGCCCAGGTATGGCAGTGGCTGCACACGCCGGGCACTACGCTGGCCGATGGCCGGCCGGTGACCACGGAGCTGTACCGTGGTTTGGTACCCGGCCAGTTGGAGAAAATCAAAGCCCTGGTAGGGGAGGAGGCTTATTCAACGGGCCATTTCGTGAATGCCGCCCGGCTGTTTGATAAGCTGGTGATGAGCGAGCAGTTCATCGAATTCCTGACCGTGCCGGCCTACGAGCAACTGGCATAACGCGCCGTTGCGCGGACTCGCAGAGTCCGCGCTACATCCCACTTCCGAGCCCCAACAAAGCCGCTTTAAAAGGCAGCCCGGTACCCCTTTGCCCAAACTC
Source organism: Hymenobacter sp. (assembly GCA_031387395.1). Lineage (GTDB taxonomy): Bacteria > Bacteroidota > Bacteroidia > Cytophagales > Hymenobacteraceae > Hymenobacter. The sequence continues at coordinate 1,420 of JANNDE010000699.1, read as the reverse complement.
AACTCACCATTCAATCTCCACATTCCATGAAAACCACCCCCCAACGCGCCGCCGAAATTGCCCTCGACTGGGCTCACAACCCCCGCTGGATTGGCATTCAGCGTCCCTATTCGCCCGAAGACGTGGTGAAGCTGCAGGGCTCCATCCACATCGAGTATTCGCTGGCCCGCCAGGGAGCCGAGCGGCTCTGGGAACTGCTGCACACCCGCGAGTACGTGGCCGGGCTGGGCGCGCTCACCGGCAACCAGGCCGTGCAGGAAGTGCAGGCCGGCTTGCTGGCCATCTACCTCAGCGGCTGGCAGGTAGCGGCCGATGCCAACGGCGCGGGCCATATGTACCCCGACCAAAGCTTATATCCCGTCGACAGCGTGCCGGCCGTGGTGCGCCGCATCAACAACGCCCTGCTGCGCGCCGACCAGATTCAGCACCTCGATGGCCGGAGCGATATTCACTACCTCGCGCCCATCGTGGCCGATGCGGAGGCGGGCTTCGGCGGCAACCTGAACGCGTTTGAGCTGATGAAGATGATGATTGAGGCCGGGGCCGCCGGCGTGCACTTTGAAGACCAGCTGTCGTCGGCCAAAAAGTGCGGCCACCTTGGCGGCAAGGTGCTGGTGCCCACTCAGGAAGCCATCAATAAGCTGGTAGCGGCCCGCCTGGCGGCCGACGTGCTGGGCGTGCCCACGCTCATCGTGGCCCGGACCGATGCCGATGCCGCCGACCTGCTTACTGCCGACGTGGACCCGCGCGACCAGCCCTTCATCCTGCAGGAGGCCGAGCGCACCAACGAGGGCTTCTACCGCATTCGCTGCGGCATTGAGGCCGGCATTGCCCGCGGCCTGGCCTATGCCCCCTACGCCGACCTTATCTGGATGGAAACTTCGCACCCCGACTTGGGCGACGCCCGCAAATTCGCCGAAGCCATCCACGCCCAATTCCCCGGCAAGCTACTGGCCTACAACTGCTCGCCGTCCTTCAACTGGGCCTCGAAGCTGAGCGTGGAGCAGATGGAAACCTTCCGCGAAGAGCTGGCCGCCATGGGCTATAAGTTCCAGTTCATCACGCTGGCTGGCTTCCATGCCCTCAATACCAGCATGTTCGAGCTGGCCCAGGCCTATCGCCAGCGCGGCATGGCCGGCTACTCCGAGCTGCAGGAGCGCGAGTTCGCCCTGGCTAAAGACGGCTACCAGGCCGTGAAGCACCAGTCCTTCGTGGGCACCGGCTACTTCGACGCCGTGCAGAACGTGGTGACCAGCAACCAGACCAGCACCGCCGCCCTGGTGGGCAGCACCGAGGAGGCGCAGTTTTAGCGAGTTAACAGGTACTGGCGAAAAAGCCAGAACGTCATGCTGCGCGTAGTCGAAGCATCTCGCGTGCAATGGTAAATCCTATCGATTGGATTACTACCACACGCGCGATG
>JANNDE010000697.1:0-23972 GCA_031387395.1 Hymenobacter sp. | reverse complement strand
GCCGCGCTCTGCATGACGGCCGAAAATAGTACGCCACAACTGGCCGCCAATACGCCGCAGCCACAACCTTCGCCCCCGAAGCCCGGTTAACCGCCCCGGCCCCAACGCGGCCATTTCCCTTTCAATTCAGACCAATCATCCCCATGGAATATCAAAAATTAGGCTCCTCCGGCGTTTCCGTTTCGCGCATCACCTTTGGCAGCTGGGCGGCCGGCGGCTGGATGTGGGGCGGCACCGAGCAGAACGACGCCGTGGGTGCCATCCACGCTAGCTACGAGCTGGGCGTGACGAGCATCGACACCGCGCCCGTGTACGGCATGGGCCTGAGCGAGCAGATTGTAGGCGAGGCCATCAAATCCCTGCCGCGCGACAAGGTGCAGATTCTGACCAAATTCGGCATGCGTTGGGACCTGAAGCACGGCGACTTCGCCATGAAAACGAAGGACAACAACGGCCACGACCTCGACGTGTACAAGTACGCCGGCCGCGACAGCATCATCAAGGAGTGTGAGGACAGCCTGCGCCGCCTCGGCACCGACTACATCGACCTCTACCAGCAGCACTGGCCCGACGCGACCACTCCGATTGACGAGACGATGGAAGCCGTGAGCCGCCTGCTGGAACAAGGCAAGATTCGGGCCGCCGGCGTGAGCAACTACTCGGTGGCCCAGACGCGGGAAGCCGAAAAAACCCTGGCGCTGGCTTCCAACCAATTGCCCTACAGCATGCTGCGCCGCGATATTGAGGCCGACGTGGTGCCGTATTGCATCGAGCACAACAAGGCCATTCTGGTATACAGCCCCCTGCAGCTGGGCCTGCTGACTGGCAAGATGAAGCCCGGCCAGGAGTTCGGCGCGGGCGACCTGCGCAACGGCAACCGCTTCTTCACGCCCGAAAATGTGAAACGGGTAAACGCCATGCTGAATAAAATCCGCCCGCTGGCCGAAACCAAGAATGCCACCCTCAGCCAGCTGGTGCTACGCTGGACGCTGGCGCAGCCCGGCATCTCGGTGGCGCTGGTGGGGGCCCGCAACCCCGAGCAGGCCGTGCAGAACGCCCGCGCCGTGGATTTCCAGCTCACGTTTGAGGAAGTGGACTTCATCAATAAGCAGCTGCGGGAGCTGGCGCTAACAGCGGTGTAGAGGTTGAGAACGAAGCTATTTAGAAAGTCATCAAGCACGTCATGCTCATCTGGCGACGTAGGCCAATGCCTCCACCGCTTTCACCGATGGCGCGCAGTTTGGGCTGGGGGCCGAAATCGGCATCAGCACCCAAAAGCTGCACGCCCGCAGCCCCATGGGCCTGGAGGAATTGACGAGCTACAAGTGGCTGGTGCGCGGCACCGGGCAGGTTAGGAATTCCCAGAAGAACGTCATGCCGAGCGTAGCCGAGGCATCTCGCGTGGGGTAGTAATTCAACCGTTTAAATAGATTAAAGGCAGCATGCAAGATGCCTCGGCTACGCTCGGCATGACATTCTTTGTTACAGTTATGAGCACTACCCTCATTTTTCGCGCCATGCTGGAGCCGGACGGCCCCAGCTTCATACCCACCCAAACCGTGGTGGTGCCGGCCGACGTGCTCGTGGCCCTCGGCGGCAAGGCGGCAAAGCTGTCATCGCCACGGTTCGGGGCCACGCGCTGCGGCTGGGGCTGCTGCCGCTCGAAGGCGGTGGCCGCTACCTGATGCTGAACAAGGACGTGTGCCGGGCCGTGGGCATTGCATTGGGCCAGGAGCTGGAAATCACCATCGCGCCCGACCCCAACCCCGACTACGTGGACCTGCCCGCCGAGCTGGCCGAAGCCCTCGCCGCCTGGCCCGAGGCCGAAACGGCTTTCAACCACTACAGCGGCGCGCACCGCCGTGCCATGGCCCGCCTGGTGGCCGAAGGCAAGCAGCCCGAAACCCGAAACCGCCGGGCCGTGACGCTGGCGGAGCGGCTGGGTCGCGGGCTGCACCCGTTTCGGGGCGATTGAGCAAGAGAAAGGGGGGTTTAGTCCTTGAGCACGATGCTCACCACGCGGCCGGGGCCGTCGACCGTGAACTTGCACTCGTTGAAATCGGGCGCGGCCACGGTGGGGCGGATGTTGTTGGAGAAGGCGTAGGGCTCGGTGGGGATGCCGAGAAAATTCTTGTCGATTTTATTGTTGTTGTTCATATCCTGGGTGATGGCCACGGCCCACTCGCCGGCCGGCAGCTCGACGGGCAGCGTGAACTGGCTTTTGCCTTCGGGATTCACCGACTTCGAAAAGGCCCACTTCCCGCTCTTCAGAAAACCCTCGCGGGTGTTGTAGAAGTACAGCCGCACGGGGGAAATGGTGGACACCAACGCCGATACCACCACCATCACCGACTGGGTTTCGGCGGCGGGCCGGGCGGCTCCCAGCAGGCTGGCACTGAGCAACAGGGAAGCAATGGGCAGCACTTTCATACGCAAGTTATTGAATTGGTGAATGCAGGCCGCTAACACGCCCTTGGCCCGCGGAGTTCGACGCGCCAGTTCTGCCGCACAACCCCGCCGGCTCAAAACGGGTAAGTAACCCGGCGGGGCTGCCATCCGGCTTCGCATCTTTGCCGCATGGAAGGGTTAACGAAAATTGACGACCTCGGCAAGCCGCGGGTGGTGATTGTGGGCGGCGGCTTCGGCGGCCTGGAGCTGGCCAAGGCCCTGGCCGATGCGCCGGTGCAGGTAGTGCTCATCGACAAGCAAAACTACCACACATTTCAGCCCCTGCTCTACCAGGTGGCCACGGCGGGCCTGGATGAGGGCGATATCGTGTCGCCATTCCGCAAAATTCTCAGCCAGCAGGAGAACTTCTATTTCCGAATGGCTGAGGTGCTGGCGGTTGATAGCGACAAGCAGGTGGTCGAAACCACCATTGGGCTGCTGCGCTACGACTTTCTGGTGCTGGCCACCGGGGCCGAACCCAACTACTTCGGCGATGCGGCCATGGAGAAAAACTCCATCGCCATCAAGAGCGTGGAGGAGGCCATCGAGCTGCGCAACACGGTGCTCTCGAATTTCGAGCAGGCCCTGCAGCTCGGCGACTACGACAAAATCAACAGCCTGCTCGATTTTGTGGTGGTGGGCGGCGGCCCCACCGGCGTCGAAATCGCGGGCGCACTCAGCGAGCTGCGCACCCACGTGTTTCCGAAGGATTACCGCGAGCTCGACTTCCGGGAAATGGACATTCACCTGGTGCAGAGCGGGCCGGTGCTGCTGAAAGGCATGTCGGGCCATGCTTCACAGAAGGCGCTGGAGTCGCTGCGCTCGTTTGGGGTGCAGGTGTGGCTGGAGGCCCGGGTAAAGTCGTACGACGGCTACACCGTCACGCTCAATACCGGGCAGCAGTTCGTGTCGCGCACCGTGATTTGGGCGGCGGGCGTCACGGGCGCACCCATCAAAGGCCTGCGCCCCGACTGCCTGCTGCCCGGTAACCGCTACGCCGTGGACGAGTACAACCGCGTGCTGGGCTACGACAACGTGCTCGCCATCGGCGACATCGCGGCCATGAAAAGCGCCGACTATCCTGAGGGCCACCCCATGGTGGCGCAGCCCGCTATTCAGCAGGGGCGCCTGCTGGGGGCCAATCTCAAGCGCTGGCTGGGCGGGCAGCTGGCCGAGGGTTTCCGCTACCACGACAAGGGCTCAATGGCCACCATCGGCCGCAACCACGCCGTGGCCGACCTCAAGCTCTTCGGCCGGGAATACCACCTCAGCGGCCTGCTGGCCTGGCTGGCCTGGGGCGCGGTGCACGTCATCTCGCTGGTGAGCTTCCGCAACCGCCTCATGGTGCTGCTGCAGTGGACGTGGAGTTACCTCAGCCACGACAAGGGCTTGCGCTACATCGTGGGCAAAACCAAAGCACCCATTCTGGAGCAGGAAATGGAGGAGGGTAAGGCGATTGTATAACAGGCGAGCGGCGCGTTGCGATACCCGAGGCACTTCCCAGAACCATTTTGGGTGTTTGGGGGAGGTCGGGGGGTGGGCGGCCCGGTTTATTTACCGGCTGTGGCAGCTGACAATAGCGGGTGGGGTAGACCGTGCTTTTGCCAGCACAAAACAGTGGGCGCAAGCGAATGCCGTTATTTGAAGAAAATTTGGGTACTTAAAGCCCCTGTATCATGCTCGACACAATTTATATCAGCAATTTCAAGAGCTATGGCAGAGCATTTTTACCCTTGTCGCAGCTTACACTATTAGTAGGAGCAAACGCGGCTGGCAAAACCAATTGTATAGAGGCGTTGAGGTTCCTTTCTAGGCTGGCGCACGGCCAACGGATTGATGACATATTAGAGGATGTTCGCCAAAATGATTTAGCCATTCGGGGTCGGGTAACGGATATGGTGTACGACAGAATCGTCGATAGTAAGCACCCCTGGATAGATTTTTCTATTCTGTTAGCCCATCCTGCAACCTGGCCCAGCTGGTCTATTCATCTGGACCTTCGACCTACTCCGGAAGGCAGCCAAATACTTCATGACACCATTAAGCAGAGTTGGGCGGCAGACAGTCCGGTCTTGTATGAGACTCAATTTAGTGGAGAACTTCTCCGACACGAAATTCAGGTAGCGTACAACGATTTCAGAGATACCAATCCCCGCCCCATAATAGCCTGTTCTAACCGGCAAGCGGTACTTACTCAACTCGACGTCCCCTCCCGGTTTGAAGGCATGACTGCTCAACGGGTCATCCCCGAAGCGGTTACAGCGGTTCAGCTAGCTTTGCGCAATATCATTTTCCTAGACCTGAACCCCAAGGAGATGGTAGGCTACAGCTTCATCACCGACAAAACGCTGCGGCCCGATGGCAGCAATTTGTCCAGCGTGCTATACGATATCTGTGTGACGCAGGGCCGCAAGCGGGAAGTGCTAAACTTCATAGGCGAGCTGCCAGAGCAGGCCATTGCCAACGTAGTATTTTTGGAGGGGCCGCGCCAGGAAGTGATGGTGCAGCTGGTCGAAACATTCGGGCAGCAAGAAACCAAGCGCGAGGCTCCACTGCTTTCGGACGGGACATTGCGGGTGCTGGCCATTGCGGCGGCCCTGCTATCGGCCCCCACCGGTGGGCTGGTCGTGGTCGAAGAAATTGATAACGGGGTACATCCGAACCGGGCGAAGCAATTGCTCCATAATATCCTGACGGCCTCAAAAGCAAATAGCCTGCGGGTACTGCTCACCAGCCACAACCCCGCTCTGCTCGATGCCTTACCCCGCGAATCAGTGCCCAACGTGGTATGCTGCTACCGTGACCCCGAACAGGGCGACAGCCGCCTGGTGCGCTTGTCCGAACTCACTGATTATCCCGAACTGGTAGCAAGCGGCCCGCTGGGGCAATTGATGACCCAAGGACTACTTGACCGTTACCTCAAAAACCAACGAACCCCGGAGCAAAAAGCCGAGCAAGCCCAGGAATGGCTGCGACAGTTGCAACTCAACGACGAAGACGACCAGTAGCCGGGCGGGAAATCCATCTGATTGATACCAGCATTTTCTGCCGCATTCTGCGCGTGCCCGGCCTTTGCTCGCTTGCCGAACACCAAGCTGCAGTGGCAGAGTTGGGCGAGCTACTGGCAAGTCCTGCAACGACCCTTCTACTGCCGGTAGCCGTGATTTACGAAACCGGCAACCACATTGCCCAAAACGGCAACGGCGACGTGCGTCGTAAAGCAGCCTCGCGCTTTGCAGAACGGGTGAAGGAAGCGCTAAACGGCAACGCACCTTGGACGCCTACGCCACTGCCGGAGCTTCGGCATATGACTACTTGGCTGAATGATTTTCCTACGTGGGCGATGACCGGCTCCGGTTTAGGCGACCGTTCCATTGTGTGGGACTACGAACAGCAGCGAGAACTAAATCCGCTGGCCCGCGTCCGAATCTGGTCTACAGATGAACACCTGACCAGCTACGATTATCGGCCAACGAGCTCATTATATCCCCGGTAGTCAGCGCAACTATTTCCGCTCCCACGGCATGGGCACGCGGCTCTCGGTACCGGCCCGCAGCCGGCCGATGTTGGCGCGGTGGGTATATATCAGCAGCGCGGCTACCAAGAAGCCCACGTATACCAGAAACGGCTGCGCCGGCCGGAACTGCGGCAGCAGCTGCAGCAGCGCGAACGTGACGCCCGCCGTCATGCTGGCCAGGCTTACGAAGCGGAACAGCAGCAGCATTCCGATAAAAACCAGGATGCACACGCCCACCGTGGCCGGGGCCACGCCCAGCATCATGCCCAGGATGGTGGCTACGCCCTTGCCGCCCCGAAACTGCGCGAATATTGGGTAGATGTGCCCCACCACGGCCAGCGCCCCGCAGGCCAGGCGGTAGTAGAGCTCGTGCCCGGGCGCGATGCCCCCCTGCGCCAGCAGCCACTGCGGCAGAAAAAACGCCGCCACGAAGCCCTTCAGCGCATCTACCAGCAGCACAAAGCTGCCCGCCTTGGGCCCCAGCACCCGAAAGGTGTTGGTGGCCCCGGCATTGCCCGAGCCGTGTTCGCGGATGTCGGCCAGGCCAAAGAAGCGGCGGCCCACCCACAGGGCCGTCGGAATGGAACCAAGCAGGTAGGCGGCCAGCAGGGCCAGGGCAATGTATAGGATGGGCATGGGGTGGGCAATGGGGGAGCAACGAGGGTGTGAACGGCTTTGGGGCAATAAAGAACGTCATGCGGAGCGCAGCCGAAGCAGCTCTACCGCAATGATAACCCTGATGATTGGGATTACTACTGCGGTAAAGATGCTTCGCCCGCGTTCAGCATGACGTTCTTTTCTGGCTAAAGCCTAGCTGTCGCCGAAGGGGTCGGAGCCGCCTTTTTTCTTCTGCTTTTCTTCTTCCTTCTTCTTTTTCTCTTCCTCTTTCTTCTGCTTCTCCGCCTCTTTGGCCAGGCGGGCGGCCTCCTTTTTATCGGGGGCCTCCGACACGTCGACGGGGGCATCCGGGGTGGGTGGCTCGTTGGTTGGGGCGGCCTCCGGGGCAGGCTTGCCGGCGGCGGGGGCTTTGCCCGGCGCGGCCTTGCCCGGGGCAGGCTTGCCGGCGGCGGTGCTGTCGGCCGGGGCCTTGGCGGGCGCTTTGGCGGCGGCTTTTTTGGCAGGCGCGGGGGCGGGCTCATCCATCACGCCATCGCCTAAGGGGTCGTTGGGCTTGAGCTTTTTCTTCTTTTTGGTGGGGGCGGGGGCTTCGGGTTCAGCCGTGCCGGGGTCGGCCAGGGCTTCTTCCACGGCGTCCTTTTTCTGTTTCCTCTTATTGGCCATCTCGTCGAAGGCGGGGGCGGCGGGGCGGCTCGACTTAGCAGCGGCCTTGGGCTTGAAGCCAAGGAAATCGCGCTGGAAATGGTCCCGGAAATTGTCCGCGTCGGCAAAATCGCCCAGGTAAGCGGCGTAGCTGGTGGCGGTTTCATACTCGCCCTTGGCCTTGCTGGCAATTTCGCTGTCAAAATCCTCGTTCTGCGACTTCACCAGCAGCAGGTTGTTGGCAAACTTGAAGTAGTACCAGCTCCTGGCCTCGGCTTCGAGGTATAGCTGCACCACGTCGCCCCCGCTCTCGCGGCGAATTTCTACGTAGCCTTTTACCAGGCAGTTCATGGCTTGCCTGCCCACGCCCGCCAGCCCGATGGGACCCACCGAATACCAGGCGCGGCGGCGGTCGTTCCAGCGCAGGTTCACGCGGCTTAGCACGATGGTGTGGGCCAGCTTGGGCGAGAGCTTCATGAGTGGTTCGGCAAAGCCGCGGCGCTGCGAAGCGGCATCAACCCCCTTGTTGCCAATAAACTGGGCCAGGTTGTAGAACTCGTTGGTAGAACCGGTCTGGGCTTCGGGCAGGTATTTGGTGGTTTTGGCCAGCTCGCTGGCCATGATGTCGAGAGCCTTCGGTGGCAGGGTCACGTCGATGCCCAGCAGGGCCTCCACGGTGTAGCGGGCGCTGTCGGGGTTGGCCGTGCCAACGCCGGCGGCCACCATCTGGAAATCCTTTACGGCATCGCCAATAAAGCTCATCGGCCCGTGAAACTTGAGCGAGTTAGTCGCGTCGGTATAGGTCAGCGACGAGCCCTCGTAGGCCTTGGCATCGGCCGGGTCGTTGCGCGAGATGGTGTACGTCTCGTTCTTGTTGTCGTAGCTCAGCTTGCCATCCACCTTGAATACCGTCAGGTCGGTCGGGTTGTGGATGGCGGCCGCGTACAGCGGGTACAGCACGTTGGTCTGGTCCGAGAGGAAAATACCCGTCATGAGCGACGCGCCATCGGCGGCCTTCACATCGTTCAGGTTCAGGCTGAAGTTGCGCGGGTCGATGGAGTCTTTCACGGCCACCCACTGGGCCAGGGCGCGGTTCTTACTAAACTGCAGTTGCACCTCACCCATGAAGGCAAAGCCCCGGCGGCGCGAGTTCAGCTCCACGTTGCCGCGATAGCCGATGCGCGGCGCAAGCTGGAACTTGCTGGCTGCGCTCACCACGGCCGTGGCTACGGTGGCCGGGCCCTGGGCCGCCCCGTTTTCGGAGCCGATGGCCGCGCCGGTATCGTCGCGCTTAAACTTCTTGCCCTTGCCGGCCATCACGGCCGCCTGGTCGGGCCCGAAGCTGCCGAAGCGCAGCGCCACCGAGTCGTGCGCCGTTTTGAAAACGTACTCGGCGCTGCCCGCAAAAGCCTCCTTCGAGAGCACGTCGATGTTGCCGTTGTAGAGCTTGTGGAACTTGACCAGCGAGTCGAGCACCACGCCCGCGTTGTGCAGGCGCTGCACGCGGCCGGCGGCCAGAATGTTCACGCGGCCCGAATCGGGGATAATCCAGGCATCGGCGGCGGCGATGTAGGGCACGCCGCCCACCTTCATCTGGTACTGGGCCAGGTCGTAGATGCCGGTCGAGGCCTTGAACTTCAGGCCCATCTGGCTGGCACTGGTGGCGTAGAAGTACGACTTGGTCGAGTCGTTGCCCGGGGCCACGCGCAGGCGCACTTCCTTCTTCTTGAAGTCCCAGTGCCCGCCGCTGAGCGTGGTCCGGAACTTCGAGTACGGCAAGTCGATGCTGGCCTTGCTGTCCTTCTCGCGCTTGAAATCGGCGTAGCCGTTTTTCAGGTTGTAGTTGAATTCCACCTCGGTAGCCGATAGCGCCGGCTTGTTGGCCTCCGCCGATTTCACGTTGAGCGTGGCGTGCCGGCCCGAGTAGCCGTCGGTTTTGAAATTAAAATCGGGCGACTTGATGTAGGACTGCGGCCCGTCGAGGCGGCCGTCGCCGCCGGCCGAAGTCGGCGTCAGCAGGGCCGTGCCCTTGAAGTTGTAGGCGGTGATGGCTTTGGCCCGCGCGTCGCCCTTGGCATACAGGCGAATGGGCGCGTCGGAGCCGGGCGGCGTGGTCAGAAACATCGAGTCCTGCTTCACCTTCCAGTTCATGATGTAGCCGCGCGGCAGCGCCATCTTCGGAATATCCACGCCGTCGGCTTGTTTGGCTGCCACGTTGCCCATGGTGCCAACGGCCACCACCGAGTCGCGATACAGCACAAAGCTGTTGGACATGAACGTGCCCGACTGGTATTTAATCATGCCGTCGGCCTGCAGGCCGCGCCCGTCCATGCGCACCTTATCAAACACCTGGCCCTTGCCTTTGTAGAGCGGGAAACCCTCGCGGGGCACTTCGTAGGTGAAGCCCAGGGCACCGTCTTCCTGAAGCGTGAGCTTGGTTTTGAGGTCGGGGATGATGCCACCGCTGCGGAAAGTGCCCTCAAAACCGGCGGCCGATTTGCTCAGGCCATTCAGCGAATCGAGCTTGAAGGGCGGAATGTCGAACACCAAGGTCGAGTCGTAGGCCCCGCCCAGCACGTCCTGCTTGCGGAAGTACACGTTGGCCCCGCTCTTCGAGTCGAAGGCCGGGTACTGGGCCATTTTCTTGCGGCCTGACTTGTTTTTGGGGTCGTTCAGGAAGAGGCGGCCGGTGCTCACCGCTCCCCGGTTGGTGAGGGCGAAGTCGGCCTTTTTGCCAGTGGGGCGGCCCTTGCGGTCCTTGGTTTCGCTGCGAATGACGATGGAGTCAATCTTGGCCATGTCCACGTAGAAGCCCTTGTAGTCGAACTTGAAATTGCGCCCCTTGAAGCGCATGGCCGAAGCCACCACCGTGCCGCCGAAGGTGATGTTGCGGTCCTGCCCGATGCGGATAATGGCGCTGTCGGGCTTCACGTACACCGTAGCCGAGTCGTCGGAGAAGTTGAAGCGCTGCACGCCGCGCACCGTCAGCTCGTTGGTATTCAGGTTGAGGGTGGCATTTTTGCCCGAGCCCGAGAGCGACTTGATGGCGATGTGGTCGTAGTCCTTCTTGTCGCGGGCCGAGGCCACGTAGTGCGTGCCCTTGGGCAGAATGGTCACCTCGCCGGTCTGGGGGTTCCAGGCCACGTAGCCGTCGCGGGCCAGGCCCGACATGGCACTGCGCATGTTGGCCTCGCTGGTGCCCAGGTCGGTGGCCAGGTTGCTCACGTTCACGGTTTTCAGGTTGCCGTGGGCCTGGCTGTAGCCCACCAGCATCTGGAGCGGGTGCAGGCGGTTGATGCTCTTGAGCTGCTGGTACCGGTCGTTGGTGAAGAACTCCTTGCTCTCGAAATCGGCCGACCGCTGGTTTTTGGCCGAAAGCACCGCGAAGTCGAGCGCCGACTTGTGCAAATCCCAGTTCAGGGCCTCGGTCCGGATTTCGAGCTGGTGGTAGGAGTCGCTGTAGGGCGTGGTTTTGTAGAGGCCTTCCTCGCGGGCCAGCTTCAGCTGCTGCTGGTTTTTGAGGTATTTCAGCGTCACGCCGGGGTGGGTAATCGAGTCCTGCGCCCCTTCGTAAATGGTGATGCCGGCCCGGTTGGCCGTGATAACGGAATCGCCGAGCACGTAGGCCCGCGACGACGCCCGGAACTTGGGCTTGCCCTCCACGCTCACCGTCAGGTTCGAGAGCGAGCCGTCGAGGGCCGCGCTCAGCACCTTGAAGCCGGCCATCGACAGGCCGCCCCGGTACTGAATGCTCTGGCCCAGGTTCTTAATCCGGGCATCGTTGGTGAGCGAGATGAAGCGCGGATAGCCGGTATCGGCCTGCCCCGGCTTGCGGCGCACGCTCTTGTAGCTGAGCGCGCCCTTCACCGGTGCTTCGAGCAGAAACGGGTACGTCAACGTCACGGGCTGAGCCGTGAACTCGGGCTTGGTCATGTCGAAGTCGAACGGCCCCAGGTCGGCCGTCACCAGGTTGGTGCGGATGGACCACACGAACTGCCCGCTCGTGGCCACGAAGCGGTGGCTATTGAACACGGCCGCGCCGCTCACTTTCTTAATAAAAACCGAGTCGCCGCCGGTGGCCATAAACACGTCGGCGTTTTCCACTTTCAGCACCGGCCCGCGCACGGGCGGCGGCGAGTACGCATCGTAAGGCAGGGCCGAGGGCGTAAAGGCCGCCGGCTGGTCGAAGTCCGCCGACCTGGCCACCGGGGCGGCGGGCGTAGCGGCCGGTTTGGCCCCGGCTTTGGCCACGGGCTTTTTGGCGGGCGCGGGTTTCTTTTTGGCGGGGGCACCCCAGCCGTCATCGGTGGCATCGCCCCAGCCGCTGCTGGATGGCGACGACCACAGGTCGGCCGTGTCCCAGCCGCTGCTGCTGGCTTTCTTCTTGGGGGGGGCAGCCTTGGTGGCCGGCTTGGCGGCCACGGGCTTTTTGGCCACGGGCTTAGTCGCGGCGGGCAGCGGGGCTTCCTTCGGGGCCGGCGCGGTAGCCCCAAACTCCAGGTTCGACGGGGCCAGGGCCAGCGGGGTGTAGGCGAAGGAAATGGTGCCGTTCACGGCACGCAGAGTGTTGTAGCCGGTGCGGTAGAGGTAGCCACCGTGGAAAAAACGGTTGGTGCTGGTCAGAAACCGGTCGGTTTCCATCGGGTCCTCGTTGTTGAGGCTCTGGGTCAGCACGTCCAGGAACTGGTCCATCTGGGCATCGGTGAGCCGGGCCAGCGTGGCCCCCGCCACAAACACGTTGAACAGGGTTTCGAAGTGCGGCCGGGCCCGGAAATGCTTGGCCAGCATGGTTTGCGACAGAGCCACGATGCTGCGCTGCTGCGTGGCCGTCAGGTGGTTCGACGCCCACAGCTCCTTGAAGCGGGCCGCGATGACGCGCGCGCCGGCGTTGTTGGTGCTGGCCATCATCGCCTGCACGTCGGCGATGTATTGGGCGGGGTCGGTCGAGAGCTTACCGGGCTGGTAGCGCGGCGCGGCGGCGGCCGGAATGGTAGCGGCTGGGGCAGCCGGCACGGGCTTGGTTTGGGCGCGCACCATCCCGGCACTGCCATGCAGCAGGCCCAGGAAAACGCACGCCATGGTCACGATTTGCTTCATATAATCTCAGAACACGGCCATAAGTCTGGGCGGGGGCGGTGAGTGCGGCAGCCAGGATTGTTACCTCCCAAATGCCTAGCTCCGAGGACAGCGCCCATCACCGCCCGAAAATAAACCCGGTACAAGTTAGGCATAATCAAAAAATCAATTTGGCAATATGCCCCCGGCAGCTCAATACCCTTTGATTATCAATAATTTTCCTTTTTACATCCTTTTCACTCACCCCCGCATTATCCCACTTTACGGCTGATTTGGCGGTACCCGGGCCGGCCGCGCCGGCGGCGGCCCTATCTTGCGGGCATGGCGGCTACTCCCATCCGCACCGCGCTGCTGGCCTACGGCATGTCGGGCAAATTATTCCAGGCCCCGTTTCTGGCGGCGCACCCGGGCTTCGAGCTCTACGCCGTGGTGGAGCGCACTGAGGCCCGCATGCAGCACGCCTACCCCACCATCCGGAGCTACCGCAGCGTGGCCGAGCTGCTGGCCGATGCCACCATTGAGCTGGTGGTGGTGAACACGCCCAGCGCCACCCACTTCGAGCTGGCCAGCCTGGCCCTGCGCGCCGGCAAGCACGTGCTGCTTGAGAAGCCGGTGGCCACTTCGGTAGCCCAGCTGCAGGCGCTGCTGGCCCTGGCCCGGGAGCAGGGCCGCCACCTGCTAGCCTACCAGAACCGGCGCTGGGACAGCGACTTCGGGGCCGTACGCCGCGTGGTTGACAGCGGGCAGTTGGGGCAGCTGCTCGAAGCGCATTTCCGGTTCGACCGCTACAAGCCGGCGCTCAACGTCAAGAAGTTCAAGGAGGAGCCCGGCCCCGGAGCGGGCCTGCTCGCCGACCTGGGGCCGCACATCATCGACCAAGCGCTCAGCCTGTTTGGCCAGCCCCTGAGCGCCCGCAAAACCCTGGGCTGCAACCGGCCCGGCTCGCTGGTCGACGACTTTTTCAGCCTGCACCTACGCTACCCCCGGGGCCTGAACGTGTGGCTGACCGCCAGCCTGCTAGTGGCCGCTCCCGGCCCGGCCTACGTGCTGCACGGCACCCACGGCAGCTACCAGAAGCAGCGCACCGACCCGCAGGAAGCCCAGCTGCTGGCCGGCCTCGTCCCCACCGCACTTGGCTACGGCCACGAGCCGCCCGGCCACGAGGGCCTGCTGACGCTGGCCACGGCTGCGGGCCCGCCGCAAACCATGTCCGATGCCGCCGCGCCCGGCAACTACCTGGGCCTGTTCGAGGCGGTGTACGCCACCATCCGGCACCAGGCCCTCTACCCGATTACGGCCGGGCAACTGCTGGGGCAGAGCGAGCTGCTGGAACTATCGACCGAAGCCGCAACATCCTAAAAACTAGCCCGGCGAATACGCCCGCAGCACCTGCCGGGCGCTGCCCAGGCCGTCGATGCCCAGCTCCACCACGTCGCCGGGGCGCAGGTATTGCGGGGGCTGCCGGCCCATGCCCACACCGGCGGGCGTGCCGGTCGAGAGCACGTCGCCGGGCAGCAGGGTCATAAACTGGCTCACGTAGGAAATCAGGAAAGGCAGCCCGAAAATGAGGTTGGCGGTATTCCCGTCCTGCTTCGGCTGCCCGTTCACCGTGAGCCAGAGGCGCAGGTTTTCAGCATCCGCGATTTCGTCGGGCGTCACGAGCCAGGGGCCGAGCGGGGCGAAGGTGTCGCAGCCCTTGCCTTTGTCCCAGGTGCCGCCGCGCTCCAGCTGGAAGGCGCGCTCCGACACGTCGTGGTGCAGCACGTAGCCAGCCACGTAGCTTAGTGCGTCGGCCTCGGTTACGTAGGCGGCGCGCTGGCCAATCACCACGGCTAGCTCCACTTCCCAGTCGGTTTTTTCCGAACCGCGCGGGATGATGATATCATCGTTGGGGCCGGCCAGGGCGCTGGTGGCTTTCAGGAAAAAAACCGGCTCGGCGGGACGGGCCAGGCCCATTTCGGCGGCGTGGTCGGAGTAGTTCAGGCCCACGCACACGATTTTGGAGGGCCGGGCGATGGGCAGGCCCAACCGCTCCGCATCGGGCACCAGGGGCAGCGGGCCGGCGTGGGCCCGCACAAAGGCGGCCAGCCGCACAGGGCCGTCGGTGGCGAAGAACTGCTCGTCGTAGTCTTCGCCGAACGCGGACACATCATGCCGCTGCCCAGCGAGTAGAATACCGGGTTTTTCGTGGCCGACGGGGCCGTAGCGCAACAATTTCATGGGTGAAAGCGAAAGGAATTCAGCCTACCAGAAAATGGTGTAGAGCACCGTCACCAGCGTGACGACCACGCCCGCGCCCAGCACGAAGCTGCGGTTGGGCCGGAACATGCTGCTGTCGATTTCCAGGCCGTGGGTGGTCACGCCGCGCCGGTTTTCGGCCAGGCTGATGAGCACCATCACGCCCGCGCAGATGGCAAACACGATGGTCATGCGGTCCATGAATGGGATGACGTAGGCCCCGTGGTCGGCCGGGTCGGAGCTCAGGGCCGCGAAGCCGAAGTTGGCCAGGCCCGACAGGTCGACGTAGCGCGGCAGGAACTTGAAAAACACCGACAGCACGAAGCCGCCCAGCGTGGCAAACAGCGCCGCGTTGGAAGTCGTCTTCTTCCAGAAAAAGCCCAGAATGAACATGGCGAAGATGCCCGGCGAGAAGAAGCCCGTGTATTCCTGAATGAACTGAAAGCCGCCCTTTTTGTCGATGCCCAGGTTGGGGGCAATGAGCACGCCCAGCACCATGGCCACCACCACGGCAATTTTGCCGGTGGCCACCAGCTGCTTCTCCGAGGCGGCGCGGTTGAAGAACTTGTGGTAGATGTCGAGGGTGAAGATGGTGGCAATCGAGTTGGCCTTGCCGGCCAGCGAGGCCACCACGGCCGCCGTGAGGGCGGCAAACGAAAGCCCCTTGAGGCCCACCGGCAGAATGTTGAGCAGCACCGGGTAGGCGCGGTCGGGGTTCACGGCGCCGTCCTGCATCATCTCGCCGCTGAACACGTTGCTCTTGAACAGCACGAAGGCGGCAATGCCGGGCAGCACCACAATAGCGGGCATCAGCAGCTTGAGAAAGGCCGCGAACAGCAGGCCGCCGCGGGCCGTGGGCAGGTCGGCCCCCAGCGCGCGCTGGGTGATGTACTGGTTGCAGCCCCAGTAGTTGAGGTTGGCAATCCACATACCACCGATGAGCACCGACAGGCCCGGCAGGTCGAGGTAGTTGGGGTTGTCGCGCCGGAAAATCATGTGGAAGTGGTCCGAAGCCTGGGTCGTGAGCAGGTGGAAGCCGTTAATTACGCCGGTGGTGCCGTAGTGCTCCGATACCAGGTTCAGGGCCAGGTAGGTGGTGGCCAGGCCGCCCAGAATCAGGAAGAACACCTGAATGACGTCGGTGAAGCCAATTACCTTCATGCCGCCCAGGGTGATGACCACCGCGAAACCCGCCAGCATGTACATGCAAAAACTCAGGTTCAGGCCCGACACGCTGCTCACGGCAATGGCCCCGAGGTAGAGAATGGCCGTCAGGTTCACCACCACGTAGAGGGCCAGCCAGAACAGGGCCATAATCAGGGCCACCGTGCCGTTATAGCGCTGGCTCAGGAACTGCGGCATGGTAGCGATGCGGTTCTTGAGGTACACCGGAATGAAGAACACGGCCACCACGATGAGCGTGAGCGCCGCCATCCATTCGTAGGCCGCAATGGCCAGACCCATCTTAAAGCCCGAGCCCGACATGCCCACAAACTGCTCGGCCGAGATGTTGGAGGCAATCAGCGACGAGCCGATGGCCCACCAGGTAAGGGAGCCCTCGGCCAGGAAGTAGTCTTTCGAGTCGCCTCCGAGGGTACCGTCGTGGCCCGACTTGCGCCGGTAAATCCAGATGCCGTAGCTGGATACGATGATGAAATAGGTGAAGAAGACGATGTAGTCAATCGTAGCGAGCTTGTTCATTGAGCCATGTTTGGGAGTGTCGGTAGCGACGCGCAGCCCAGGGCAAGGGTCCGGCGAAGCTATGGGAAAGTAATGTTCCGGCAAAAAACCCGATTCTGAAAGGAAAATCTGGGATTTCTTTCCGTGAACTATTCCGGTCGTCGCGGCCCGCCGGGGCGCTTTAATGCGGCGGGGAGTGGCAACTCCCGAACGCGGCGCCCCACCTGGTTATGCCCACGGGGTGGGCCCGGGGCTGGCCGGAAGTGCAAAAGCGGCGGCTATCGGCTACAACACCAGCCGCACGTAATTCAGGAAATCATCCATCACGACGCCTTGGCTTTCGGCGCGCCATTGCATCCGGAAACTCGTCCGTTTGCCCTGCTGCTGAATTTCCAGCAGCAGCCCGTCGTCGTAGGGCACGAAGCTTTGGGCAATGAGCGTCCAGATTTCGCCCACGGCATGGTGCTGCTGGTCGTAGTCAATAAACGCCTGGATGACCTCGTAGGTCTTTCCCGGGCGCAAGGTGGTAATGGCTGCCATTTCGGCCGCTAAGGTAGCGGCCGCTACACCAGCAGGGCCAGGAAATCGGGCTGGCCGTTCAGGTATTCGAAGCTGAAGCCCTCCGCCCCCATCCGGGCCTTGATGGCATCTACATCGGCGGGCTGCCGGACTTCGATACCGACGAAGACGGGGCCTTTTTCCTTGTTGTTTTTCTTGATGTACTGGAAGTGAATGATGTCGTCGCCGTCGGCCAGCACGTTGTTCACGAAACGACGCAGCGCGCCGGGGGCCTGGTTGAAATTCACCATGAAGTAGTGCTTGAGGTTTTGGTACCGGGCGGCGCGCTCCTTGATGTCTTCCATACGGGTGATGTCGTTGTTGGAGCCGCTAACCACGCACACCACGGTTTTGCCCGCGATGCGCCCGGCAAACTGGTGCAGGGCCGAGATGGTGAGCGTGCCCGCCGGTTCCAGCACCATGCCTTCCTCGTTGTACATATTCAGCAAATCGAGGCAGACCTGGCCTTCGGGCACCAGCACCACCTCATCGAGCAATTCGCGGCACAGCTCAAACGTGAGCCGGCCGGGGCACTTCACCGCCGCGCCATCCACGAAGCTGTCGATGCTGGCCAGCGCCGCGTGCTGGTTGTTTTGAATGGCGTCATGCATGGAAGGCGCGCCCAGCGGCTGCACCCCGATGAGCTTAGTAGTCGGGCTCAAGAGCCGGAACACGCTGCCCACGCCGGCCGCCAGCCCGCCCCCGCCAACGGGCAGGAAGCAGTAGTCAATCGGGCCGGGCGCGGCTTTCAGAATCTCCAGCCCCACGGTGGCCTGGCCCTCCACGATGGCCAGGTCATCGAAGGGGTGAATGAAGGTGCTGCCCCGCGCGTCGCTGAACGCCTTTGCGGCCCGGAACGAGTCGTCGAAACTGGCTCCCGTTAGCGCCACTTCCACGTACTCTTTGCCGAACAGCCGCACCTTGTCCACCTTCTGGGCGGGCGTTTGGGCGGGCATGAAGATGATGCCCCGCAAACCCAGCAACTGGCAGGCGTAGGCTACGCCTTGGGCGTGGTTGCCGGCACTGGCGCACACAATCTCGCGCTCGCCGGCAATGGGCGGCAGCGTGCTCATCTTGTGGTAGGCCCCGCGAATCTTATAGGAGCGCACTACCTGCAAGTCCTCCCGCTTCAGCAGCACAGTGGCATTGTACAAGCGCGACAACCCGTGGTTTTGCAGCAGCGGCGTTTTGTAGATGACGGGTTTGAGGATGCGCGCCGCCCGCTCTACGTTGCGTAGCAGCACGGCGGACGGGGCAGTGGTGGCGGTGGGCATAGAGTCCGGAAGAAAATTAAAAACCATCATGCAGAACGCCGACGCTACGCCTGACGCCGGGACCTCACCCCCGGCCCCTCTCCTGCGGAGAGGGGAGCCAGACGACTTGTAGCACATGCTTTAGCTTGTGCATGGCTGCAAGAGGCACCCACGCGGACACAAGTTAAAGCATGTGCTATAAGGCATAACTGGCTCCCCCTCTCCACGGGAGAGAGGGCCGGGGGGTGAGGTGCCCCGGCCGCGCCGCCTACGCCTCCACCTTCTCCGCCGCTTTCGAGCGCAACTGGCGCACGGTGGCACCGGTAGCCCACAGCTCCGACTCGCGCACTTCTTTCAGCTCGGCGTCCAGCTCCTGGCGGTAGTTGGGCGTGGTGCCGCGCTCGATGGTGCGGCGGGCTTCCGCGCCGCTGGCCACGCTGTCATACAGCTCGTTGAGCACCGGCAGGGTGGCTTCGCGGAAGCGGCCCTTCCAGTCCAGCGCCCCGCGCTGGGCGGTTACCGAGCAGTTGGCAAACATCCAGTCCATGCCGTTTTCGCCCACCAGCGGTACCAGGCTCTGGGTGAGCTCTTCCACGGTTTCGTTGAAAGCCTCGGAGGGCGAGTGGCCGCGCTGCCGCAGCACCTGGTACTGGGCCTCGATGATGCCGGCCAGGGCGCCCATCAGCACGCCGCGCTCGCCGGTGAGGTCGGAGTACACTTCCTTCTTAAAGTCAGTTTCGAACAAATAGCCCGAGCCCACGCCGATGCCCATGGCAATGGCCTTCTCCCAGGCCTTGCCGGTGGCATCCTGGAACACGGCGAAGGACGAGTTCAGCCCGCCGCCGGCCAGGAACAGGCGGCGCAGGCTGGTGCCGCTGCCCTTGGGCGCCACCAGAATCACGTCTACGTCGGCGGGCGGGATGATGTTGGTCTGGTCGTTGAACGTGATGCCGAAGCCGTGCGAGAAGTACAGCGTTTTGCCCGGCGTAAGCTTGCTTTTCAGCATGGGCCACAGCGCAATCTGGCCGGCGTCGGACAGCAGGTTGCAGATGATGGTGCCGCGCTCGGCGGCTTCTTCCAGCGAAAACAGGGTTTCGCCCTCCACCCAGCCGTCGCGGATGGCGCGGTCCCACGAGGGCGTGCCCGAGCGCTGGCCCACAATCACGTGGAAGCCGTTGTCGCGCATGTTCAGGGCCTGGCCCGGCCCCTGCACGCCGTAGCCGATGACGGCAATGGTGTCGTCTTTCAAGTAATCCAGCGCCTTTGCGAGGGGGAATTCGTCGCGGGTGATGACGGTTTCGTCGACGCCGCCGAAGTTGATTTGAGCCATGAGAGTTGGGGATTTGTAGCCTGGACTCTGCGAGTCCGGGCCTGGGTTGAGTGGATTATCGGTCGGTGCGCGGACTCGCAGAGTCCACGGTACATTACATCGTAAACACCGCGTCGCGGCTGTTCAGGAACTCGTTTTCGGCCACATCCTCGCCCGGCTCGCGGCGCTCGAACTCGCGCAGCTTGTGGTTGAAGCCGTCGCTGGCCTTGATGATGGCGATGCGGGCGCTACGCACGAACTCAATCAGCCCGTAGGGCTGCAAAACCTTGATGAGCGCATCGGTTTCCTCGCGGTGGCCGGTCGTTTCAAACACCGTGTAATCCTTGCGGATGACCACCGCGCGCGCCCCGTTTTCGCGCAGCAGGCGCTCGACCGAGACCCGCTCGGCAATCACGTCGGTGGGCACTTTGTAGAGGGCCATTTCCTGCCAAATCACGTCGGCGTTGGTGTTATAGTACACTTTCAGCACCTCCACCTGCTTCTCAATCTGGCCGGCGAGCTTGCTCACCACCTCCTCCGTTTCGGTGATGACGATATTGAAACGGTGGATGCCTTCGATTTCCGAAGGCGACACGTTCAGGCTCTCAATGTTGATTTTGCGGCGCGAGAAAATGATGGCAATGCGGTTGAGCAATCCCACCTGGTTTTCGGTGTAAGCCGTGATGTTGTATTCCTGGCGGTCGGGTTGGTGGGACATGGGTTGGTGAATTATTTACTGAGAACGTCATGCTGAGCGAAGGCGCAGCCGAAGTCGAAGCATCTCGCTTGTGGTAGTAAATCAATCGATTTGATTAGTTCAAGCACGCGAGATGCTACGCCTTCGCTCAGCATGACGTTCTTATTCTATTGTTCTATTGGCCACTACCGCAGCCTTATTTCGGCCACGCTGCACCCCTGCGGCACCATGGGGAAGATGTTATGTTCCTGCGCCACCATTATTTCCAGCAGAAACGAGCCGGGCTGCGCCAGCATCTGCCGCAGCGCGGGTTGCAACTGCTCCCTTGTTTCCACCAGCTTCCCGGCGATGCGGTAGCCGGCCGCCACGGCCACGTAGTCGGGGCTCTGAATGTCAACGAACGAGTATCGACGGGCGTGGAACAGCTCCTGCCACTGCCGCACCATGCCCAGAAAGCGGTTGTTGAGGATGATGATTTTCACGTCGACGCCCGTTTGCATGATGGTGCCCAACTCCTGAATCGTCATCTGCACGCCGCCGTCGCCGATGATGGCCACTACCGGACGGGCCGGCGCGCCAAATTTGGCCCCGATGGCGGCCGGCAGCGCGAAGCCCATCGTGCCTAGCCCGCCGCTGGTGATGTTGCTGCGCGAATGGTTGAATTTGGCGTAGCGGCAGGCCACCATCTGGTGCTGGCCCACGTCCGTCACGATGATGGCCTCGCCCCCGGTCAACTCGTTGAGCTGCTGCAGGACTTCGCCCATGGTCAGTTCCTCGCCGGTGGGGTGCAGCTCGTCTTGTATCACGGCGGCCACTTCCTCGGCCATGTAATCCTGGAAGCGCTGGTGCCATTCAGGGTGGCTTTTGGGCTCGATGAGGGCCGTGAGCAGCGGCAGGGTTTCCCGGCAGTCGCCCCACACGGGCACGGTGGCGGCCACGTTTTTGTCGATTTCGGTGGGGTCGATGTCGAGGTGAATGACCTTGGCCTGGCGGGCGTACTTGTCGAGCCGGCCCGTTACCCGGTCGTCGAAGCGCATGCCGATGGCAATGAGCACGTCGCACTCGTTGGTGAGCACGTTGGGGCCATAGTTGCCGTGCATGCCCAGCATGCCCACGTTCAACGGGTGGCCGGTGGGCAGCGCGCCCGCGCCGAGGATGGTCCAGGCGGCCGGGATGCCGCTTTTTTCGATGAAGGCTTTGAACTCCAATTCGGCCGCGCCCAGCAGCACGCCCTGACCCCAGAGCACGAACGGCCGCTCGGCCTGGTTGATGAGCGCCGCCGCCTCGCGCAGATACCCGGGCCGCACGATGGGCACCGGCCGGTAGCTGCGGATGTGCGTGCACGGCACGTAAGGCGCGAAATGAAACGCCTGCAGCTGGGCGTTTTTGGTGATGTCAATCAGCACCGGGCCGGGCCGGCCGCTGCGCGCGATGTAGAAGGCCCGGGCCAGCGCCTCGGGGATTTCCTCGGCCTTCGTCACCTGGTAATTCCACTTCGTAACCGGCGTGGTGATGTTGATAATGTCGGTTTCCTGAAATGCGTCGGTGCCCAGCAGGTGCGCAAACACCTGCCCGGTGATGCACACCAGCGGCGTGCTGTCAATCAGCGCATCGGCCAGGCCCGTGACGAGGTTAGTCGCGCCCGGCCCGCTGGTGGCAAACACCACCCCCACCCGGCCCGAAGCCCGCGCGTAGCCCTGCGCCGCATGGATGCCGCCCTGCTCGTGGCGCACCAGCACGTGGTTCAGCCGGTCGGCGTAGTCGTAGAGGGCATCGTAGATGGGGATGATGGCCCCGCCGGGATAGCCGAAAATCGTGTCCACGCCCTCGGCCAGCAGGATGTCGAGTACGGCCACTGCGCCCGTGCTGTTGGGGGCGGTGGCAGCTGCTTCCGTAGCTGTTGGCACGGCAGAAACGAGGATTTCCGGCTCGGCGAGGGCGGTGGTGGGGGCTTCGGCTAGCATAGCGGTGGTGGATTTAGTGGTTTGGCGCGGGCGGGTAACCTCACCCCCCGGCCCCCTCTCCTTGGGGAGAGGGGGAGCCTGCAGATTTTTGTTAGAGGCATTTCCGGTGCCCCCTCTCCCCAAGGAGAGGGGGTCAGGGGGTGAGGTGCACGGGGAGGGTAACCTCCTCCGGCCAGTCGGTGATGCACCCCCGGCTGGCGTCGCTCACGGTGCGGATGTATTTCAGCAGCACGCCCTGGGTGGCGTTGGGGCGCGGGCGCTGCCACCGGCGGCGGCGCAGCTCCAGCAGGGCGGGCTCAATCTGGATATCAATGGTGTTTGTGGCAGCATCGAGAATTATCCAGTCGTCGTTTTCGACTAGCGCGATACCGCCGCCGTCGTAGGCCTCGGGGCAGACGTGGCCGACCACGAAGCCGTGGGTGCCGCCCGAAAACCGCCCGTCCGTAATCAGGGCCACTTTATCGCCCAGCCCGGCCCCGATGATGGCGGAAGTGGGCTTGAGCATTTCGGGCATGCCCGGCCCGCCCTTCGGCCCCACGTAGCGAATCACGACCACCTGCCCGGCCTGGATGCTGCCAGCGGTGATGCCCTCGTTCAGGGCTTCTTCCGAATCGAACACATTGGCCGGGCCTTCGAAGCGCAGGCCTTCTTTGCCCGTGATTTTGGCCACCGCGCCGCGCGGGGCGAGGTTGCCGTAAAGAATCTGGATGTGGCCGTCGGCCTTGATGGGGTTGCTGAGCGGGCGCAGCAGGTCCTG
This sequence comes from Hymenobacter sp., assembly GCA_031387395.1. Lineage (GTDB taxonomy): Bacteria > Bacteroidota > Bacteroidia > Cytophagales > Hymenobacteraceae > Hymenobacter. The sequence continues at coordinate 1,215 of JANNDE010000697.1, read as the reverse complement.
TTCGGGGCCCAGCGGCCGCACGTCGGCCAGGTTTTCGGCCAGGGTGCGGCTGGTTACGGTTGGTAGGTCGCCGCGCAGCAGACCGGCGTCGAGCAGGGTGCGCATCACGGCGGGCACGCCGCCCAGGGCCGAAAGGTCTTCCATAAGGTAACGGCCGCTGGGCTTGAGGTCGGCCAGCACCGGCACGCGGTTGCTCACGGCCTGGAAGTCTTCCAGGCTCAGCGGCACGCCGGCCGCGTGGGCAATAGCGATGAGGTGCAGCACGGCATTCGTGGAGCCGCCCAGCACCGTCACCACCACCAGCGCGTTCTCGAACGCCGCCCGCACCAGAATGTCGCGGGGCTTGAGGTCCAACTCCAGCAGGCGGCGCAGGTAGGCCCCGGCATCGAGGCATTCCTGGTTTTTCTCCGCGCTCACGGCGGGCAGCGACGACGAAAACGGCACGCTCATGCCCAGCGCCTCAATGGCGGCGGCCATGGTATTGGCCGTGTACATGCCACCGCAAGCGCCCGGCCCCGGGCAGGCATTGTGAATAATACCGCAGTAATCCTCGTCCGAAATCTGGTCCTGCAGCTTCTTGCCGTAGGCCTCAAAACACGACACGATGTTGAGCTGCTGCCCCTTGAAGCTGCCACCCTTGATGGTGCCACCGTACACCATCAGGCTCGGCCGGTTGAGGCGGGCCATGGCGATAAGCGCGCCGGGCATATTCTTGTCGCAGCCCACCACGGTGGCCAGGGCGTCGTAGTTATGCGCCCCCGCCATCGCCTCAATCGAGTCGGCAATAATCTCGCGCGATACCAGCGAAAACCGCATCCCCGGCGTGCCGTTCGTAATGCCGTCGCTCACGCCGATGGTGTTAAAGCGCAGCCCCACCAGCCCCTGGGCCTGCACGCCGAGCTTCACGCCGTCGGCCAGCGCGTCGAGGTGCATGTTGCAGGTGTTGCCCTCGAAGCCCGTGGAGCAGATGCCCACGAACGGCTTGCGCAAATCCGCATCCGACAAGCCCGCGCCGATGAGCATGGCCTGCGCGGCCGGCAAGCTGTCGTCCTGGGTGTAGATGCGGCTGTACTTGTTGAGAATCATGGGTGCTGGTTTGGATATTATGCAATGCGTTACCTGACGCCAGCACCTCACCCCCGGCCCCTCTCCTCAGGAGAGGGGAGCCATGGCGGGGCAATCGTTTGAAATCATCAGGCTCCCCTCTCCCCAAGG
>JANNDE010000564.1:0-3267 GCA_031387395.1 Hymenobacter sp. | reverse complement strand
CCGAGCCGAAGCGCGTGGTGGCCGCCTTGGTGAATTCCTCCTTGAACTTGTCGTAGGTGCCGAAAGTCGTGGTGATGGCGTCGCCAATCGCGCCGGTGGGCTGCCCGCCGCCGCTGGGCGACAGGATGGTCCAGAACAGCGAGTGGTTGTAGTGGCCGCCGCCGTTGTTGCGCACGGGGGCCGGAGCCTTGGCAATGTTGTGCAGGATTTCCTCGATGGACTGGTGCTCCATCTCCGTGCCCGCGATGGCCGCGTTCAGGTTGGTCACGTAAGCCTGGTGGTGCTTGGTGTGGTGGATTTCCATGGTTTGCGCGTCAAACGTAGGTTCGAGGGCGTCGTATGCGTACGGAAGTTTGGGAAGTTCGAAAGCCATAGTGAAAGTTGGGGGGTAAGAACAGTTGTGAGCAGTTTAGGAAAGGACGGGGGTAAAACTACTAACGTTAAGCTTAGTTACGTTGGCCGGGCCCTAAAAGTAGATTATTTCCGCTTCATACTGAAGAATTGCCGCATCAGTTCGGCGCAGGCGTCGGCCCGGATGCCGCCGCGCAGCTGCGTGCGGCGGTGCAAAAGCTGGCCGTGCCGCCGGAAACCCACTTTCGGCTCGTCGGCCCCAAACACTACGGCTTTCAGCTGGGCCCAGTAGCTGGCCCCGGCGCACATCACGCAGGGCTCGATGGTGACGTAGAGCGTGCAGTCGGCCAGGTACTTATTGCCCAGGTAGTTGGCGGCGGCCGTCAGGGCCAGCATTTCGGCGTGGGCCGTCACGTCGCGCAGGTGCTCGGTCTGGTTGTAGCCGCGCCCGATAATTCGGTTCTCAAACACGACCACGGCCCCGATGGGGATTTCATCGGCGGCCAGGGCTTTTGCGGCCTCGGCCAGCGCCTGGGCCATAAAGTAGTCGTCGGTCATGGGCGGTAAGTAGCAGAACAGAAATAACAAGTAGCAAGATTTTTGTTCAAGCAATTGCTTACCATGGTGTTACGGTAATACTGCTTGCTGCTTGATTCTGGCTACTTACTTATTTACGCATTTGCCATTTTACTTTTTCATTATGATGGCGGCCATTACGGCCTGGGCAGTGGGCTGCCATTGGGCCTGCTCATCGGCCGGGGCTACGAAGGTGAACACATACAGCTGCGTGCCTTCGATGGCATACTGCACCACCTGGTAGCGCCTGATGGGGGTGAGCTGGCTGTTGCGCCGCGCGTCCGACACGGTCGAAACGAACTCGAAATACATGAAATCGCGGCCGTTCACGGTCCGGATGTCTTCCCTGATGAAATCGACCTTGGTATAGAGCCGCTGGATGCTGGACTTGTAAATCTTGAGCAGCACGCCGTAGTCGAAGCTCTCGAAGGTGGTGGGGCGCACGGCCACGCTGTAATCGACGCGCCCGCTGGAGTTGGAGTACACGGCCAGCGGCTTGCGCGGCGAGGGGTATTTCACGGCAATGCCGTCGTCGGGCAGGGCCACAAACTCCCTGGGCACACCCACCGAAAGCGTCGAGGCCAGCTTCACGGTGGTGAGCTTGGGCGGGGGCACAAAAGCCAGCAGGCCCAGCAACAGTAGCAACAACAGGGGCAGACGTTTCATGGAGAGGGGAGAAGCGGCGGGATTGGGAATGCAAAGGAACGGGGAAACAACTGGCCGGGCCGCCGGGCAAAAAAACGTCATGCAGAGCGCAGCGAAGCATCTTTATCGCCCAACCCAATCAAAAATGATTAAATAGTGGCGGGCAAGATGCTTCGCTGCGCTCTGCATGACCGATTGGAGCCGTAGCGAAGGCCAAAAACTAGCGGCGGGCCACCGGGTACTTAATCCGCACCTTTTTCCAGTACACGTAGTTGCCGGTTTTGGCCTCGACGAGGTAGGTGCCGGCCGGAATTTTGCCCAAATCGACGGGTGCGCCGGTGTTGTTGGCCGGGTCGAGCGCGGTCTGGTAAATAATGTTATTCTTGTAATCGGTCATCACCAGCGTGCCGGGCTTGGTGAACTGCTGCGTGAAGCTGAGCAGGATGCTCGTGGAATTCGCCTTGGGGAAAACGTCGATGCCCGAGAGCGTTTCCACGCGCTTGATGGGGCCGTCGAGGGTAACCGCGCCGGGCGTGCCTTTCGATTTAATCTCCGTTCCCGAAGCGTCGGACTTGGTTTTGGTCTTGATTTTGGTTTGGGCCTGGGCAGTGCCGGCGGCCAGAAGAGCGGTAGCCAGGGCGAGCGCGGGGAAGAGTTTCATACGGTATTTGAAGGGATTGAGAGAACAAAGGAACGCCGTTGCCAGCGGCTATTGCATACTCCGTACCAAAATTTGCGTTTCGCCCCGCCGCCTCAGTGGCTACCTTCGTACAAAAAAACGGAACCACAATAATCCGTTTAATCAGTTAGAATCCGTTAAATCTGCGGTCCATGCTACGTACTCACACCTGCGGCGAGCTCCGCCCCGAACACATCGGCCAAACCGTCACCCTCTGCGGCTGGGTGCAGCGCACCCGCGACAAGGGCGCCATCCTCTGGATTGACCTGCGCGACCGGTACGGCCTCACCCAAATCACCCTCGAAGAAGGCGTGGAGGCCGAAGCCGTGCGCGAAACCGCCCGCCACCTCGGCCGCGAGTTTGTGCTGAGCGTGACCGGCAAAGTGACCGAGCGCTACTCCAAAAACGATAAAATGCCCACCGGCGGCATTGAAATCCGCCCCGAGAAAGTCGAGATTCTGAACCCTGCCAAGCTGCCGCCCTTCCTCATCGAAGACGACACCGACGGCGGCGACGACCTGCGGATGAAGTACCGCTACCTCGACCTGCGCCGTACCCCGGTGCGCAACAACCTGATGCTGCGCCACAAAATGGCCCAGGCCGTGCGCCGCTACCTCGATGGCCAGGACTTCATCGAAGTGGAAACGCCGGCGCTCATCAAGAGCACGCCCGAAGGTGCCCGCGATTTCGTGGTGCCCTCGCGCATGAACCCCGGCGAGTTCTACGCCCTGCCGCAGTCGCCCCAGACGTTCAAGCAGTTGCTCATGGTGTCGGGCTTCGACCGCTACTTCCAGATTGTGAAGTGCTTCCGCGACGAAGACCTGCGCGCCGACCGCCAGCCCGAATTCACGCAGATTGACTGCGAAATGGCCTTCGTGACCCAGGAAGACATCCTCGACATGTTCGAAGGCCTGGTGCGCTACCTGTTCAAGGAAATCAAAAGCCTCGATTTCCCCACCGTGCCCCGCATGACCTACGCCGACGCCATGCGCGACTACGGCAACGACAAGCCCGAC
>JANNDE010000655.1:0-2819 GCA_031387395.1 Hymenobacter sp. | reverse complement strand
CCCTTCTACCTCTACGCCCAGATGCTGGACCGCCAGCTCATGCGCGAGGGCCGGGAGCAACTATACGGCACGCAGGCAATGGGCTACAACGTGCTGAACCCCGCCACCGGCCGGCGCGAGGCGCAGCCGCCCTTTATCTGGCCCATCGAAGATGCGGCGGGGGTGAACGAGCGCCGCGAAAAGGCGGGCTTCACCAGCACGGTGGAGCAGAATGCTGCCAGCATGGGCATTCCGTACCGCGTGCTGACGCTGAAAGACGTGGCGAAAATGCCCAAAAACTAACGTTTCTATATGACCATCCGCTGGCACTGCCTGCCTTTCGAAGCCCTTCCCAACCTGATTTTGTACGACCTGCTGCGCCTGCGCTCGGAGGTGTTCGTGGTGGAGCAAAACTGTGCTTTTCAGGATATTGACCTCCAGGACATGGACGCCCACCACCTGCTGGGCTACAACGAAGCCGGCGAGCTGGCCGCCTACGCCCGCCTGTTCGACGCCGGCAAGGCGTATGAGCAGGCCAGCATTGGGCGCGTGATTGTGGCGCAGGCTTTCCGGCAGTACGGCCTGGGCCGCGAGCTGATGCGGCAGGCTCTGACCTATTCCAATGCGCTGTTTGGGCCGCAGCCCAACAAAATCGGGGCCCAGCAGCACCTGGAACGGTTCTACAACGAGTTCGGCTACGAACAGTGCGGACCGATGTATGTTGAAGACGGTATTCCGCACATTCCGATGTTGCGGCCGACTTAGCCCAAGCGTTGAAATCTACGTATTTCGCACTTCATCGCCGCCGCTCTTACTGCTCATTTATGCCTGCTCTTGCTTCGGACTTGCTGTCCATATTCAGTTCCTTACCCAGCGCCAGCCTGCTGCTAACGCCCGAATTAGTGATTGAGGCGGCCAGCGACGCCTACCTGACGGCTACGGCTACGCGGCGGCCCGACATTGTGGGGCGCTACGTATTCGACGTGTTTCCCGACAACCCGGCCGCGACCGAGACGCACGCCGTGGCCGACGTGCGCGCTTCGCTGCAACGGGTGCTGGCCACGGGCCAGCCCCACGAGCTGCCCCTGCAGCCCTACGACCTGCCCGACCCGGCGCATCCCGGCCAGTTCGTGGAGCGCTACTGGCAAACCCGCAATGCGCCGGTGCTGGACGAGCAGGGCCGCGTGAGGCACCTGATTCACGAAATCACCGACGTGACGGCGCAAACGTTGGCGGCCGTCCGGCTGCGCGAGTCGCAGGTGCGCGAGCAAGCCGCCAACGAGGCCGCCGAGCTACAGCGCGGCGAGCTGGAGCGCATTTTTGCGCAGGCCCCGGTGGCCATCGCGACCTTCCGCGGCCCCCGGTTCGTGATTGAGCTGGCCAACCCCATGGTGCTGGCCCTCTGGGACCGCACGAAGGAACAGGCGCTGGGCACTCCCCTGTTCGAGCTGCTGCCCGAGATTACCGGCCAGGGCTTCGACGACCTGCTGAACCAGGTGATGACGACCGGCGAAAATTACGTCGCCAAAGAAATGCCCTCCACCATTATTCGCAACGACCAGCCCGAAACCGTGCACTGGGATTTCGTGTACCTGCCCCTGCGCCAAGACGATGGTGCTACCACGGGCGTGATGGCAGTGGCCACCGACGTGAGCGGGCAGGTGCAGGCCCGCCAGCAAATCCAGGACCTCAACCACCAGCTCGCGGCCGTGAATAGCGCCCTGCACGAAAGCAACGCCGAGCTGCTCGCCAACCAGGAGGAAGTGCTGCAGGTGCAACAGCTGCTCGAAGGCCGCGTGGCCGAGCGCACCCGGCAGCTGGAAGTGGCCCTCGCCCAGGCCGGGCAGCCGCGCGCCGGCGCAGCCGAACTGCGGCAAGAGCAGCCCCATTCCGGCACGACGGGAGCGACGGAGTAACAGCGTGGCAAAAAAGAACGGTCAGGCTAAGCCTGACCGTTCTTTTTTTGAGCGAATAGTGACCGCCTACACTTCGCAGCCCTCGGGGCCGCAGGCGTCGCCGTCGGCCACCATGGTCAGGGCCGGCCTGGCGGGCTTGAATTCCTCGTACACCTTCGCCAGCACTTCGGCGAACAGCTCGCTGGGCTGCGCGCCCGACACGGCGTATTTATCTTCGAACACGAAGAAGGGCACGCCCTGCACGCCAATTTGCTGGGCCTAGTACTCATCGAGGCGCACGGCTTCGGCATAGGTGCCGGCTTGCAGGGCGGCGCGGCTTTCGGTGGCATCGAGGCCGACTTCGGTACCGAGCTTCACGAGGTTATCAAGGTCGCCAACGTTCTGGCCTTCGAGGTAGTAGGCGGCCATGAGGCGCTCCTTAGTGGCATCCTGCCGGCCGTGGTGCGCGCCGAGGTGGATGAGCTGGTGGGCCAGAAAGGTATTGGCCGGAATGGTTTTATCGAACTGATAATGGAGGCCGACTTCCTTGGCGGCGGTGGTCATGTAGTCGTTCATTTGGCGGCCTTCCTCCACCGAAACGCCCTTTTTCTTGGCCAGCGACTCGTGGATGCTCTCGCCGGGGATGGGCACGAAGTCGGGGGTGAGCTGGAAGCTGTGCCAGATAACTTCCACTTCGTCGCGGTGCGCGAAGTCTTTCAGGGCATTCTCAAACTTGCGTTTGCCGATGTAGCAGAACGGGCAAACGACGTCGGACCAGATTTCAACTTTCATATCGTTGGGATTTTTGAAGCGATTGGAAGCGGCTATAAGAAACGGACGCGACGAAAAGTTTCGGGGGAGAATAACGCAGGGAAAGAACGGTCATGCAGAGCGTGGCGAAGCATCTTTACCGCGCAATGCCATTAATTTACTATCACGGTAAAG
>JANNDE010000646.1:0-4076 GCA_031387395.1 Hymenobacter sp. | reverse complement strand
GTGGCGCCCCGGCTGCCCAGCACGCGCGGATAGAAGAAGCTCGGGTCGGCGGTCGGTTTCAGGGCCAGGTCGGCGTAGCTGTTGTACTGGCGCTTGTAGTCGAAGGTGTGATACACCGTGAGGCCGCGCCCCAGCAGCCGGTAAGTGTGGGTGAAGTACAGCTCGTCGCGGTCCTCGTAGTTGATGGCCGTGGTGAGGTACACCTGCTGCTGCGCGTATTTGAACAGATTGCTAAGCACGGGCAGGCCATTGGCATCCACCTCGCTGCGGTCGGTATCGACTTTGCCCTGCGCGTTGAGCGTGACTACGGGCCGGATGCCGCCCTGCTCGGCGCCCCGGTGCCGGGCGTTGCTGATGTTGAACAGCAGGTGGTACCGCTCGTTTTCGGTCTGGAAGCGTCCGAACAGCAGCAGGTTGGAGTGCTCCACCAGCGCATCGCGCGAGGACCGCGCCGCCGAAATCTTGTTCGAGGCAATGCGCTCGTAATCAATGCCGATGCTGAAGTTTTTCTTCAGACTGCGGCTGTAGCTGATTTCGAACACCTGCTCGCCCACCCCCGACTGAATGAAGCGGAAGAACGAGTACGGCGAGCGGGAATCGTAGTACGGCACCGTGCGGGCGTTGTGGGCGTAGCGGTCGAAGGCGTTGCGGCCGTAGCGCGCGCCCAGCTCCAGGCTGGGCTGGTACAGCAGCGGCCGCGAGGCCGAGCCCACCGCCCCCAGGTCCTGCTGAAACGTGGTGTCGTGCACCCAGAACCGCTGCTGCGGCCACTTCGTGAGGGTCGTATCAACGGGCATGCCGCCGGTGGAGTCGCGCAGCACTTCGCTCTCGAAAATGACGCGGGTGGTTTTGGGGCCGTACATCACCCGAGTCGAGTCGTCGACCACCTGCGCCCGGGCGGCGGTTGCCAGCAACATCAGCCATACCAGCCCCAGCCAACGGCTCAGGCCAGGAATAAAAACAGAATTTCGGGGCAAAACCTTCAAGCGGAAACAGGTAAGATAATGGCAAAACGCGGCCGTGGCCGCGGCGAATCAGGGCCGGCGGGCGGGCACCGGCGGCAGCAGCCGACGCAGCACCGCCCCCCCGTCGCTCAGAAACGCCACCCGCACCGGAATGGTATAGATGGGCAGCCCCGCCCGCGCGGTCCCCAACGCGGGGTCGAGCAGGCGCGTGGCGTCCTTTTCGGTGGTAAAAATAGGCCAGCCCGGCTGCCAATGCGTTCGCAGCCCCGCCAGGTCGGCCGGCGTGAAGGCGTGGTGGTCGGGAAATTCGGCGTGAAAGCGAATGTCGTAGCCCTGCTCTTTCAGGTGTGCACGCAGCGGCCCGGGCTGGGCAATGCCCGTGAGCAGCAGCGCCGGGCCCGGGCCGGGGGCCAACGCATGTACCGCGCCAACAGCCTCATCCATAGCCCACAGCCGTTGCGGAGTGTCGTAGGCGTACGCCGAGAATAACACCGGCACTCCGGCCCGGGCGTAGCGCCGCACCCGCCGCTCGACGGCCGCCCGGGCCACCGCCGGGGCTTCGGGTGGGCATTTGGTGATGATGACGACATCGGCCCGGGCGGCCCCGGCCCGGGCTTCGCGCAGGCGGCCGGCGGGCAGCACGTAGTCGGTGTAGAACGGGCGCGCCCACTCGCTCAGCAGCACGTTCAGGGCGGGGCGCACGGCGCGGTGCTGGTAGGCATCGTCGAGCACGATGACGGTGATTTCGGGGTGCTCGCGCAGCAGTAGCGCCACGCCGAGGCCCCGCTTCTCGGCCACGGCCACGGGCACCTGCCGGGTGGCAAACTGCCCGTAGTACTGCCAGGGCTCGTCGCCCACGGTCGCGGCCGAGTCGGTGGCCCCGGCCAGGCGCGGGCCCCTGGTGCGGCGGCCGTAGCCCCGGCTGAGGATGGCCGGGCGGTGGCCCTGGCGGAGCAATTCTTCGACCAGCCACATTACGTGGGGAGTTTTGCCGGTGCCGCCCACCCGCAGGTTGCCCACGTTCAGCAGGGGCACGGCGAACGTTTCGGCCCGCTTCCAGCCCCGGTCGTACAGCCAGTTGCGCCCGGCCATTACCCCGGCGTAAATCCAGGCAAACGGCAGCAGCAGAAAAGTCAGCAAACGGGCCATACGAAGCCGCAAAAGTACGCCCGTCCGGCCCCGGGCCCGCGCCGTACTTTTGGGCTATGTCTACCATTGCCGCCCACCTGCCCCATTTCCTGGCCGATTTCCCCGCCCCGCCCGTCCTGCCGCCCGGCATCGAGGCGCAAAATCCTTTCCGGGAGCCGGCCGTGCGGGCGCTGGCTGAGCGCTTCGCAGCTAAATTCTACGTCGATAACCAGACCCGCGTGGCCCTGCTGGGCATCAACCCCGGTCGGCTGGGCATGGGCCGCACCGGCGTGGCTTTCACCGACCCCGCCGCACTGAGCGAAATCTGCGGCATTGCCAACGACCTGCCGCGTGGCCGCCCCGAGTTGTCCACGCAATTCGTGTACCGTGTGGTGGCGGCGCTGGGCGGCCCGGCCGATTTCTATCGGCACTTTTTCCTCAGTTCCATCTACCCGCTCGTGCTTCTGAACCACGGCCTGAACTACAACTACTACGACTCCCCCACCGTCATCAAAACCCTGTGGCCCGACCTGCAACACTCGCTGCGCCAGCAGGTAGCCGACTTTGGCCTGCGCCGCGACGTGGCCGTAAGCCTGGGCAAGCGCAACGGCGAGTTCCTGAAGAAGCTGAACGACGAGCTGCAGCTATTCGATAAAATTGTGGTGCTCGACCACCCGCGCTACCTCATGCAGTACCGCCGCCGCGACCTGGAAGCCAACGTGGCGAAATATGTGGAAATATTGGGCGAACTTCTCTGAACCCACTCCGCAATTGTTAATTACTCACTGATAATTGATAACTATCTAAATGCCTACCGTTCAAGACCTCACCCGCCTGCTTGAAGCCGCCGCGCCCCTCGCCTACCAGGAAAGCTACGACAATGCCGGCCTGCAGTGCGGCGACCCGCAGGCCGGCATCACCGGCGTCCTCATCACCCTCGACTGTACGCCGGCCGTGGTGGCCGAGGCCGTGCGGCGCGGCTGCAACGTGGTGGTGGCTCACCACCCGGTCATCTTCCGGCCCCTCAAACGCCTCACCGGAGCCAATGAAGTGGAGCAAACCATCATCGCGGCCCTCAAAAACGACGTGGCCATCTACGCCGCGCACACCAACCTCGACAACGTGCGGGGCGGCGTGAACGACAAGCTGGCCGAAAAATTAGGGCTTTTGCGCACCCGCGTCCTGGCCCCGCAAAGCGGCACGCTGGCCCGCCTCATCACCTACGTGCCCAACCGGCCGGAGGACCAGCAAACCGACCTCGCTGGCCGGGTGCTGGCTGCCCTCTACGCTGCCGGAGCCGGCCAGATTGGCCAGTACGCCGACTGCAGCTTCCGCGTGCCGGGCACCGGTACCTTCACGCCGGGGGCGGGCACGCGGCCCGTTATCGGCGCGCCCGGCCAGCCCGAAACGGTAGCCGAAATGCGCCTCGAAGTGCTGTTGCCGCTGCACCGGCAAGCGGCCGTGCTGCGCGCCTTGCACGCGGCGCATCCTTATGAAGAAGTTGCCTATGAGCTGATTAAGCTGGAAAACGTGCATTCGGAAATTGGCGCGGGCCTGGTGGGCGAGTTGCCCGCGGCGCTGGAGCCCGCCGCTTTCCGACAGTTGCTGAAGCGGCAGCTGCTGGTGCCGGTGGTGCGCCATACGGCCTTCGAAAAACCCATCCGTACGGTGGCCATCTGCGGCGGGGCGGGCGCGTTTCTCATTGGGGCGGCGCGGGCCAGTGGTGCCGATGCTTACGTGACAGGCGATGTGAAATACCATGAGTTTTTCGGGGCCGAGGGCCAACTGATGCTCTGCGACGTGGGGCATTTTGAGAGCGAACAGTTCACCGGAGAGGTATTCCGGGATTTGCTAACGGCCGGATTTGAACGTACTTTTGCGGTCTTAATCGCTGAAACCCCTACGAACCCCGTTCAATATGACTGCTAAAAGTGCCGCCGTGGCTCCCGCCGACGTTCCCGTAGCCGCCAAGCTCGAAGCCCT
>JANNDE010000601.1:0-1391 GCA_031387395.1 Hymenobacter sp. | reverse complement strand
TTAAAACCGTGTCGTTGCCCTTCCAGCCGTACGCCTTCAGAGTCATCAACAAGTAGATCAATGCCGAAAGTAGGTGGGTGCTTGGTACAGCTGATCCGTACGTAACGGTTATGACGTTGTTGGTTGACGATACCATTCAGCGAGATGCCGTGCAGCCAAAATAGCCGCCGAATATGCCACGTGCTGCGGTAGGACGTGGTATACACCCATACCTCCCATCCCTGTGCCCGACAAAAGGCAACAACCTCTCCTATTCTCTGACGCAGCCCTTCGCTACCCAACAGACGTGTTAACAGTGACCAGCGTGGTCGTTCAAGTGGAAAATCATAACCGCAACGGATAAGTGTATTGTCAAGGTCGAAAGCAATGCGCATGGATAGGGAAAATAGATTTTAAATTGTCCTAAAAAGGCTTCTGACCTCCACAATATTACCCAACGCCCAGCAGCCCTTCTGCCAGCACCCTGTCATTGCTCAGGCGCGGCACTTTGTTCTGGCCGCCGAGCTTGCCCTGGCTTTTCATGTAGCGCTGGAAGGCGCCAGCGGGCAGCGGCGTGAGCTGCAGCGGCGCCAGAATGTGGCCACTCAGCAAGTCGTCGTAGTAGACATTGCGCTGGCACAAGCCGGTGTCGAGGGCGGCGGAGAAGGCGGCGGCATCGTGGGGCGAGCGGGCGAATTCGATGAGCCACTCGTGGCGGGATGGCACGGTGGGGTCGTCGCTGACGCGAGGCGCGACGGTGAACTCTACTACCTCTACCTCAGGGTGTTGGCGCATGGCTTCGCGTAGAGTCTGCTCCACTTCCTCGGCTATGACATGCTCACCGAAGGCTGACAGAAAGTGCTTAATGCGGCCCGACACTACCACCCGAAACGGGTACTTGCTCACGAAGCGCACTGTGTCGCCGAGCGAATAGCCCCAGAGGCCAGCGCTGGAGGTCAGCACCACGGCGTACTGGCGGTCCAGCTCTACTTCGGCCAGCGTAAGGCGCGGCGGGTTTTCCTCGAAAAACCGCTCGGCAGGAATAAATTCGTAGAAGATGCCGCTATTCAACAGCAGCAGCAGGCCGGGGTTGCCGGGCTCGTCCTGGAAAGCCAGGAAGCCCTCGGAGGCGGGGAATAGCTCGATGCTGTCCACCGGCCGACCGATGCTTTCGAAGAGCTTGGCGCGGTAGGGCTCGAAGTTGACACCGCCGTACACGAACAGGTTGAAATCGGGAAACAGGTCCTTGACGGGCCGGCCGGTGCGGGCCGTGAGGCGGTCGAAGTACATCTGTACCCAGGGCGGTATGCCGGAAATCAGGGTCATTTTCTGGCCCAGCGTTTCATCCACGATGCGCTCGAGCTTGGTTTCCCAGTCCTCGATAATATTCGTTTCGTAGCTCGGCAGCTGGT
>JANNDE010000597.1:0-5300 GCA_031387395.1 Hymenobacter sp. | reverse complement strand
CGATACTAATTTTTTTGATTGCTTTGAGCGGTAAAGATGCTTCGCTGCGCTCTGCATGACCGTTCTTCCTATCTCCTAGACAAATCGATATGACTTCCGAAGCTCCCGCTAAAAAGCAAATCAACGTTCCCGTTATGGCCGATTTGGCGGCCCGCAACGAGTCGCCCGAAATCCTGTTCTGGGTGGGCTGCGCCGGTGCTTTTGATGACCGCTACAAGCGCGTGACCCGGGCCTTCGTGCGCATTCTCGACCACGTGGGCACCAAGTACGCCGTGCTGGGCCTGGAAGAGAGCTGCACCGGCGACCCCGCCAAGCGCGCCGGCAACGAATTCCTGTTCCAGATGCAGGCCATGCAGAACATCACGACGATGAACGGCTACGGCATCAAGAAAATCGTGACGGCCTGCCCGCACTGCTTCAACACCATCAAGAACGAGTACCCGGCGCTGGGTGGTGATTATGAGGTGATTCACCACAGCACCTACCTGCAGCAGCTCATCAACGAGGGCAAAGTAGGCGTGACCGGCGGCGAGAGCTTCAAGGGCCGCCGCATCACCTTCCACGACTCGTGCTACCTGGGCCGGGCCAACAACATCTACGAAGCCCCGCGCGACGTGCTGGCTGCCCTCGACGCCGACCTGGTGGAGATGAAGCGCAGCCGCGCCAACGGCCTGTGCTGCGGCGCGGGCGGGGCCCAGATGTGGAAAGAAGCCGAACCGGGCAAGAAAGAAATCAACATCGAGCGCACCGAGGAGGCCCTGGCCACCCTCAGCGGCCGTGCCGACGCGCTGGCCAACCTGACCGGCGTGGAGACTGAAACCAGCGCCCCCGGCCCGCACGATTTGCAGGGCAGCATCATTGCCGTATCGTGCCCGTTCTGCATGACGATGATGAGCGACGGCGTGAAAAACAAGGAGCAGGAAAGCAAGGTGCAGGTGTTCGACCTGGCCGAGCTGGTAGCCAGCGCCGAGGGCATCAACGCCTAAAATCACTGATGTAGCAGATTTTAGCGGATTCTACGGATTTCGTAGACGATTTTTGTGTTCCTCATCGTGCTTGCGGTGGGGAACACTGTTTTTGCTACGGCTACATTGCAGGCGAAACGCGGCGACCAGAGCCCGTTCGAAATCGTCCACGAAATCCGTGGAATTCGTTTAAATCTGCTACATCAGTGATTTATGTTTGTTTCATTTGACCAATTGCCCGCCACCGCGCGGGTGTGGATTTACCAGGCCAGCCGCCCGTTTACGAGCGAAGAGACCGCGCGCATTGCGCCCGACCTGGCCCGCTTTGCCGAAGAATGGACCAGCCACGGGCGTAGCCTGCTGGCCTCGGCGGCGGTGCTGCACCAGCAGTTTCTGGTGCTCGGGCTCGATGAGGCGGTGGCCGGGGCAAGCGGCTGCTCGATTGATGCATCGGTGCGGTTCGTGGCGCAGCTCGAGCAACACCTGGGCCTGGAGTTGCTGGATAAGTCGCGGCTGGCCTTCGTGCGGCAGGGTCAGGTGCAGCTGCTGGACCGGCGCGCGCTGAAGGCCGCCACGGCCAGCGGAGCCGTAGCGCCCGACACGCCGTACTTCGACAATACGTTAGCCACTAAAGGTGAGCTGGATAGCTACTGGCCCCGGCCCGCGCAGGCCACGTGGCTGGCGCGCTATTTCGGCACAATGGAAAAAAAACCGGGACTGGCTTGAATCCTGCGCAAACGTAGTATTATTGCTGACCCAAAGTTTCTGCGCTGGCGCTCCCCTTTTGGGTACTCCTCGCCACCACCCCCTCTTCCGACCACCTATGAGTAAACTATTGATTACCTGTGTTGTAGCCGGCACGGCCGTGGCACTAAGCGGCTGCGCAACCTCGGGCGGCATTAAGGGCGACAAGCAATTTGCCCGGGGCCGGTACGAGCTGGCCATTCCGCTGTATAAGGCTGAAGCCGCCAAGGGCCAGAACGCCGCCATTGCGAACTACCGCATCGGCGAATCGTACCGGCTGTCGAACCGTGTGGAGCTGGCCGAGCCCTTCTACAAAAAAGCGCTCGATGGCAAGGCCAAGAACGCCGACGTGGGTTTCTACTACGCCGAGGCGCTGCGCGCCAACGGCAAGTACGACGAAGCTGCCGCTCAGTTTGCCACCTACGCCACCAGCGGTGGCAACCGCACCTTGGCAGCCCGGGCCGAAGCGGAGAGCAAAAACGCGCTGGCCAGCAAGGCAGTAGCGTCCCTCAGGGATGTCTACGAGATAATGCCAGTGGATGCGCTCAACTCGCCGAGCTCCGACTTTGGCGGCACGATGATGGCCGGCACCGGCGAGTTGGTGTTTGCTTCGGGCCGCGACAACCCGAAAAAATACCTGGGCAACGGCGAAGGCTACACCGACCTCTACGCCATTAAGTTTGATAATGCGGCAGCCATGACCGGCGGTACCGCCCGCAAGCTCGAAGGTCCCTTCAATTCCGCCAACCGGCTCGAAGCCAGCGCCACCTACACTCCAGATGGCCATACGCTGGTATTTGCCCGCTCGAATACCGGCCGAAAAAACGACTACCACGGCCCCGACGGCATCAAAACCACGCTGCAAAGCGTCGACCTGTGGATTTCGTACTACAAGGCCGGGGCCTGGAGCGAGCCCATCCTGACCAATATCAACGACCGCACGGCCGACGATTTCTCGCCGGCTTTCGCCCCCGATGGCACCACGCTCTACTTCGCCTCGGGGCGCAAGGGCGGGCAGGGCGGCAACGACCTGTACCGCGCCACGCTAGGGCCCAATGGCCGCTTCTCGCCGGCCGAAAACCTGGGCGAAACCATTAACTCGGCCGGCAACGACAACTTCCCCGGGGTGGCCCCCGATGGCACCCTGTACTTCGCTTCGGATGGGCGGCCCGGCGTGGGCAAGCTCGACATCTTCAAGATGAAGGGCGGCCAGCCCGTGAACCTGGGAGCCGACGTGAACAGCCCCGCCGACGACTTCGCCCCGGTGCCGATAACCAACGAAACCGGCCTGTTCAGCTCGAACCGCATCGGCGGCAAGGGCTCCGACGACGAGTACTCGTACAAGAAGAAGTCGCCGAAGCTGGTGACTTTCTACGCCGACGGCACCGTACTGGAGCGCGACGACAAGGCCAATACCATCCTGCCCATCGCCGGGGTCGTCGTGACGGTGACCAGCGATAATAACCAGCGTCAGACAGCCACCAGCGGCCCGGATGGCAAGTTCAGCGTGAAGCTGGACTCGGTGACGAACTACTCGTTTATGGCCGAGCGCCCCGGCGACTTTGCCGCCCGCACCAGCCTGAACACCAGCGGCCGCAAGCCCAGCCAGGCCCAGCTGCCCCTGCCGATGAACGACGTGAAGCTGCCCGTAACGCTCACGCTCAACAAAATCATCCTGGCTAAAGCCATCGAGGTGAAGGACATTCTTTACGACTACAACAAGTTTAATATCCGGGCCGACGCTGCCATTCGCCTCGACACCCTGGTGCAGACGCTGACCGATAACCCCAAAATCAGCATCGAGCTGAGCTCCCACACCGACTCACGGGGCAAGGACGACTACAACCTCAAGCTCTCGCAACAGCGCGCCCAGGCCGCCGTCAACTACATCGTGAGCAAGGGCATCAGCAAGGCCCGCATCACGGCCAAGGGCTATGGCGAAACCCGCCCCCTGGTTCGGAATGCCAAGACCGAAGCGGAATACCAGCGTAACCGCCGCACCGAGTTCAAGGTGACGAAGGTGGCCAACTAGAGCGCCCCGCCCGGTTTGCCCGAAACGCCCCCGTAGCACCTTGCCGCGGGGGCGTTTTGCGTGGGGGCAAGCGTGGTATTGCGGCTGGAAAATGGTTGGTTCCTGGGTTCTCCGGTCGGTTTTAGCAGTTTTAAAATCAAACGCCCTGTAGCTTTATAGTTCAGCCAGCTGTATGAGGTAGACGGGCTGGGCGAGCTGCTGCGCACCTGGAAAATGCCGGGCTACACCTTCCACTACGAGGTACTGGAAAAGCCCGATGGCAACTTCCTGGTGAACGTGAACAAAACCGGCAGCACCCACCCCAACGGCTCGCCCACGGTGGAGGACGTGATAATTGAGCTGAGCCTGACCACGGGCAACGGCTTCGGCTTCCATCGGGCCGACGTGACCCACTTCGGAGAATAGCCGGCGCGAACGTGGCACAGGTTTTGGAAATGCGTTTCCGGCCGGGCTTTCCGGCCGGTGATTTTCATTTTAAAGCCATGAAAAAAGCGCTACTTCTAAGTTTGGTGGGCTGGCTGCTGGCTGCCGCCCCCGCGCTGGCCCATCCGCCGATGCCGGCCAACGTCAACTTCACGTCGGAGCGCGGCGTGCCCTTTGGCCTCATGCTCGATGGGCGGCCCCTTACGCGGGGCGTAGCCCGGCAGGTGCACGTCGACCGGCTGCAGCCCGGCCAGCACTGGGCCGATTTCGTGGTGCCCACGGCGTATGGCGGGGCCGTGCGCTTCCACAGCCGCGTGTGGCTGCAGCCCGGCCTCGAAACCACCTTTGTGCTGGTAGCGCGGCCCGGCTGGCCCATCAGCCTGCAGCAGGTGAATGCAGTGGCGCTGTGTGCGCCCGGCTACGGCGGCGGCAATGGCTACTACAACGGCGGCGGGCGCCGCAACGGCCCTACCGGGTACGACCCCGCCCCCTACGGCCAGGGCGGTGGCTACGGCAACCAGGGCAGCTACGGCAACAGTGACCCGTACGACAACGGCAACGATGATGATGATGACTACGGTAACCCACTGGCACCCAGCACCGGCTACGGCACCAGCCCGAACAACCCAAACAGTGGTGGCTACGGCAACAACCCCAACACCCCCGGCGGCGGCTACCACAACGGCCCCTCGCCCGGCGACAGCTACCCCGGCACGGCCACGAGCAGCTACCGCCAGCTGGCCCCGCCCGACGTGGATGCCCTGGTAAAAACCGTGCGGGCCCGCATTGCCGAAGCCGGCAAGCTGAGCGCCGCCAAAGACGGGCTGGCTGAGCGCAGCCTGCGGGCCGATGACCTAAGCCGCCTGCTGCGCACCATCGGCTCCGAAGCCTGCCGGATTGACCTGGCCACGTTCGCCTACTCGCACGTCAGCGACCCGGAGAATTTCAGCCGGGTATATGCGGCCTTCGACACAGAGAGCGGGGCGCGGGCGGTGGAAGCCGCCGTGAACCTCGCTCCCCAGCGCTGAGCTGCGGGAAGAAGCCGCGCACACAAAATGGGCCCAGTGGTAAATACACCCGCCCGGTTGTGTGGGCGGCGTTTGAACCCCGGCGGCCCGAGCGCAGGCGGTCGGCGC
>JANNDE010000558.1:0-1459 GCA_031387395.1 Hymenobacter sp. | reverse complement strand
GGGCAAGAGCAATCTGTTCGATGCGCTACAACTACTCGCCCGAATGGCGGAAACGGATGATTTGCGCACCGCTTTTGGGGAACAACGCGGCGATGCCCGGGAGCTATTCACGCAATACGACGACAGCCACTACGCCGAGCAAATGACCTTTAAGGTGGAAATGCTGGTCAATCGAACGGTACGAGATAGCTGGGGCAGCGAAGCTGTGTTGAAGTACACCCGCTTGCACTATGAGGTTACCATTGCCCGCGTGAAAACCGACCGGGGAATGGAGGACCTGCTGGTTCGCCACGAAGAGTTGGTGCCCATCCGGCACGATGACGATGTGTGGATTAAGTCGGTGCCAAAAACTACCCGCAAGTACTGGCGGCCTCCGGTCACTACGGGCAAACGCGGGGTTCCTTACATCGAAACCCGTGACTTGCGCAACGGGGGCGGCCGGGCCTTTGTGGTGCCGCAAGATGGCAACGGCGGCAGTGGCAAGCGCGAGTTTCCGGTAAATAATGCGACCCGTACGGTTTTGAGCGGTATGAGCTCGGTTGAGTTTCCCCATGCGCTGGCCGCCAGGGAGGAAATCCGCGGCTGGAAATTTTTGCAGCTCAACCCCGAGCTGTTGCGGGAGCCTACGCGGCAGGGCCTGGGTGCCCGCGATACCATTACCCGATACGGCGACAACCTGGCAGCTACACTTTTCCGCATCAAAAGTACCGATGCGTATGCGCTGAAACTCATCTCGCGTCGGCTAAATAACCTGCTGCCCTACCTGACTGAGGTCGAAGTAGAAGATGACAAAGCCAACAAGCAATTTATCATAAAGGTTAAGAGCGAAGACGGACGGGAATTTTCTTCGCGCGTGCTATCGGAAGGCACCCTGCGGCTACTCACACTATGCGTTTTCCAGTTTGATGAGCAACACAAGGGCTTAATGTGCTTTGAGGAACCGGAGAACGGCATTCATCCGGCGCGGCTGCACGAAATGACGGAACTGTTGCTGGAGCTTAGCGTTGATTTCGCGGAGGAAGACACACCGCTACGACAGGTTATCATCAATACCCACTCGCCAGGTTTAGTAAGGGAGTTTTTTCTGGCCCGTCGGAAGCGCGAGCTAACCGTCTGGTTTGCACAACTCACTAGTCGTACCCGCGAGCTGGCAGGCCGAAAAATCAAACTAAACGCCACCAAGATGCTGCCCGTTGAAGCCGACGTAGCGCATGGCATTGGCCTCGATTTTCCGGCCCCTGAGCGCAAGCTCGTATTAAGCCAGCTTGTTCGCTATTTGGCTTCTGACGACACGGAAAAAACGCTTCGCGAACTTGGCTTGCAAGCCGAATCTGTTACCTTATGAACATTGTAACGATTGGATTTTATACCGAAGGCACGACCGATGACCGATTTTTGCATAGCATCATCAAGCGTACGTTCGATTCTGTCGCGCTGGAGTGCGCTTCGGAAATTGAAG
>JANNDE010000531.1:0-3736 GCA_031387395.1 Hymenobacter sp. | reverse complement strand
ATTTCGGGCCACCAGGGCCCAGTCGGGGTCGGCGCGCAGGCCCAGCAGCTTGGCGGCGGCGGCGGCATTCTGCAGGTTTACCCGGGCGGCGGCGTTGGTAAAGGCGTTGTTGTCCACGTTTTCGGCCCACTCGTCGGCCGCCACCACGTTTTTGATGTCGTAGTGGCCGGGGCCGTTGCGCTCCACCCGGCTAGCCCAGAAATCGGCGGTCGCCTGCAGCAGGGGCCAGCCTGTTGAGCGCAGCCAGGCGCGGTCCTGCGTCACGCAGTAGTACTGCCAGGCGGCCAGGGCCACATCGGCGGTGATGTGGTGCTCGAAGGGGCCGCTCAGGGCCCACACGGGGGTTTCCTCCACGCCGGTGTCGGCGCTTTCCCAGGGAAACATGGCCCCTTTATAGCCGTGGGCAAAGGCGTTGCGCCGGGCCGGTTCGAGCCGCCGGAAGCGGTATTCGACCAGCGACTTGGCAATTTCGGGGTGCAGCACCAGCAGCGCCGGAAACATCCACAGGTCCGAATCCCAGAACACGTGGCCGTTGTAGCCCAGCCCCGAAAGGCCCATGGGCGAGGGCGAGTAGTCGGTGCCGGCCCGCGAAAAAGAGTACAGGTGGTAGAGCATCGAATGCACGTCTTGTTGCGCTTGGGTATCGCCGAAAATCTGGATATCGCTCTGCCACAGCTCGTCCCAGGCCTTGGCGTGGAAGGCCAGCAGACGCGTGTGCCCCTCCAGCCGGGCAAAAATGGTGAGGCGCTCGGCCTCGTTCAGCGGGTCGAGGTGATGGGCCGAGGTGATGCTGGAACCCGCTACGGCATAGGCGTAGGTTTGGCCCGCCTTCAGCGCTTTGCTGAACTTCATCAGGTGCTGGTTGCTGTCCCACATCTCATGAATCACGCGCGGCTCCTGCCCGTGCGGCTCCTCAAACAGAAAGCTGGTGGAGGCGCACAGCTGCAGCTTGCCCGTGCTGCTTTTGGCCGACGACGTGAGCAGGCTGAGCGTGGCGTGCGGCCGGTCAATTTCGTTGTAGTAGTTCTGCACGTCGCGCAGGGCGTCGGGGGCGTCCATCACGCTGGCGGCCGTAATGCTGACGTCCTTTTTGGCCGTAATGGCCACGTCGAGCAGCACCGTGAAGGGCAACTGGCGCAGGGCGTAGTAGGTGTACCTGATGGTGGCCTTGTCGGCGTAGTCAAAGGTCGTAGTCAGCGCAGCGTGGCGCATATCCAGCTCCTGGCGAAAGTTGGTCGCGTCGCGGCCCGCGAGGCGGCGGCCGTCCACTTCCAGGTACATATTCAGCAGGTTGAAGCTGTTGAGGAAGTTGCTCACCCGGCCCCGGCCGTACTGGTCGTAGGCCCCGGCCAGCACCACGCTCTTCACCTGAAACGGCTCGGGCGACGACACGATGCCCAGCATGCCATTGGCCACCGTGGCCCCGTAGTAGTCGCGCGGGTCGATTTTATCGGCTGTTATTTTCCACGGGTCGGGCGCGGTTTGAGCGGCGGCGGGGCGGGGGGCAGCCAGGAGCAGCAAACCGGCGGCGGCGAGTAGCTTGAGTCTCGGGAGGTGGGTGGGCATGGGGTGGGAGGGAAAGGATGGGAAGGGTATTGGGTGGTGGGGTAGCGCTTCGCCTAACGGGTCACCTCACCCCCTAGCCCCTCTCCCGCGGAGAGGGGAGCCTGACGTCGTAGATTGGTGAGAACCTTATGGAGCCTGATTATACCTGGTAGCATATGGCTTTAGCGTATGTCCAGTTGGTCGTGCTGGCGGGCACAAACTGAAGTATGTGTTACAGGAATCGTTAGGCTCCCCTCTCCGCAGGAGAGGGGCCGGGGGTGAGGTTACTTCAAGGGCAGCACCACGGCCTGCCAGGGTTGCAAGGCTAGTGTGGGCCCTGCCGTAAAATCAGCATAGTTATTCAGCCACGGCTTGCCATTCGGCGTCATGCTGGCCGGCATGGGCCAGTCGCGCTTTTCGGAGGAGAAGTTGAGCACGACCAGCGCCTTTTCGCCGCCCTGGGCGCGGGTGTAGGCCCAAATGTGCGGGTTGGCCGCGTCGAGCAGCTGATATTGCCCGTAAGTGAGCACGGGATGCTGCTGGCGTACGGCCATGGCGCGGCGGAAGTGGTTCAGTACCGAGTTAGGGTCCTTTTCCTCAGCGGTCTGGTTTACAGTGAGGTAGTTGGGATTCACTTTCAGCCAGGGGGTGCCGGTGGTGAAGCCCGCATTGGCGGTAGCGTCCCACTGGAAGGGCGTGCGGCTGTTGTCGCGCGAGAAGCGTTGGAGGCTTTTAATGTAGGCCGGCAGGTTGGCCCCCTGGCTTTTGGCAAGCTGGTAGCCGTTGAGGGCGGCCAGGTCGCGGTAGTCTTCTATCTTGTCGAACTTGATGTTGGTCATGCCCAGCTCGTCGCCGCTGTAGCAGTAGGGCGTGCCGCGCATGCTCAGCAGAAAGGTATTGAGCAGCTTGGCCGAGGGGGCGCGGAAGGCGGGCCGGTCGTCGCCGAACTTGCTCACCATACGGGGCTGGTCGTGGTTGCCCAGGTCGATGGCCTGCCAGCCCTGCTTCGCAAACGAGCTGTCCCACTTCGTAAACACCCGCTTGAGGTCGGTGAGCCGGTAGGTTTCGGAGTTGCTGCCCACGTCCACGCCCTCGAAGTGGTAGGTCATGTCGAGCTCCTGGCGGGCGGGGTCCACGAAGAGGTGGGCCTCGGTGGGGTTGCGGCCGGCGCCTTCGGCCACGGTCATCACGTTGTATTTGCGCAGCACCTCGCGGTTGATTTCCTGGAGGTAGTCGTGCAGGTGCGGGCCGTGGTTATAGGCGTTGGCGAAATTCTGCGCGTTGAGGCCCGGCATGGGCGGGAAGCTGGGGTCTTTGGCCACGAACTGGAAGGCGTCCATCCGGAAGCCGTCGATGCCCTTATCCAGCCAGAACTTCATGATGTTGTGCACCTCCTGGCGCAGCTTGGGGTTGTTCCAGTTCAGGTCGGGTTGCTTTTTGGAGAAGTAGTGCAGGTAGTAGCTCTTGGTGGGCGCGTCGTACTGCCAGGCGTCGTGCTTCACGTCGAACACGCTGTAGCGTGCCGGTGGCGTGCCTTTCTCAGCGGGCCACCAGTAGTAGTAGTTGTGGTAAGGACTGGTGCGCGAGGCTCGCGCCGACTTAAACCACGCGTGCTCGTCGGAGCTGTGGTTCACCACTAAGTCCATCACCAGCTTCAGGCCGCGCGCGTGCAGGCCCTTCAGTAGCGCGTCGAAGTCGGTCATGGTACCGAAATCCTTCATAATGGCTCGGTAGTCGCTGATATCGTAGCCGTTGTCATCGTTCGGCGAGCCGTAAATCGGGTTCAGCCACACCGTGCCCACGCCGATGCTCTTCAAATAGTCGAGCCGCGAGATGATGCCCTGCAGGTCGCCCACCCCGTCGCCGTTGCTGTCCTGGAAGCTGCGCGGATAGAGCTGGTACACCACGGTTTCCTTCCACCAGCCGGGCTTTTTGGCCAGGGCGGCGGTGTCGGTGGCCAGGGTGGTTTGGGTGGTTTGGGTGGCGGCGGTTTCGGTTTTGGTGGTAGTTTGGTTGCAGGCGGTCAGGGCCGCGAGGAGTGGGAGGGTTAGGCGGAGAAGTTTCATGGATGGGGAACGGATGAATGTGAAAATCGGCCGGCTGGGTCACCTCACCCCCTAACCCCCTCTCCTTGGGGAGAGGGGGGACTAGCTCTAGACACTAGACTAGCGCGCTAGAAACTAGTCCCCCC
>JANNDE010000530.1:0-15049 GCA_031387395.1 Hymenobacter sp. | reverse complement strand
CCCCACCTCCGCGAACACACATTACCCCAACCCACAACCCCCCCGGCCCCGCCGGGTTTGGCTGGGGGTTTTGCCGTGCCGGGACTACACCGGAACAACGTAAATACGCAGTCACTGCGAATCCTGCCTTCTACTACTGAGTGGATGCTCCCGCTCCACCAGCCGGACTCAGACAACCGAGCCAGTCGCCGCCAATTGCACGCGCAATTGCCGCACGTTACGCCCTAGTACGGTTCCGGGGTTGGTATACGTAATGGACAGGCGGCTTTTCGCCGTCCCTCCGATTGACAGCTGGTTTCCGGTGACGACGACCAGCGGGCGGACGGCGCAAGACCGCCCGCCCCAAACAGCCCATACACCAGTCCCAAAACCGCGCTGGAGCTACGTCGCAGAAAATAACTGTCACTGCCAGGTTCTCGGAGGCGTACGCGAGCTACTTTTAGAATAAGAGGGGGCGTAATAGGGGGCGTCTGTCCCACCGTAAAGTGAAAGATTCGCACCCAGAAGTACCGATTCCCATAGATGCAAAAAACCCGGAAAACGGCCTCCACGATGTGTGAAGCAGTTTTCCGGGCGTTCCGGTACGGAAGATGTGAGCCGCCTGTCGGACTCGAACCAACGACCCTCTGATTACAAGTCAGAAGCTCTACCAACTGAGCTAAGGCGGCGGGTTGGTGGTGCAAAAGTAACCAGCCGATGCTGGTTTTATAGCTTCACGCTGTTTTTTTTACAAAAAAAGGCCCTATGCAAATGCATAGGGCCTTTTTTATCATTGAATGTAAGCCGCTTAGCTGCGAACCATTTTCAATTGTTTTTTCAGCGCGTCGATGCGCTTCTGGCCTTCGGCAATGCGGCCCTGGTATTCCTCGCGCAGCTGGGAGGCATTTTTGGAGCGGGCAAAAAAGTCGAGGTTGGTTTGCAGAGTCGAAGCGTCGTTTTCGAGCTCGTTGATTTCCTTGCGCAGCGCCATTTCCTTGCGGGTAAGCTGCTGCTGGGCGTGCGGACGGGCTTTGAGGCGGGTCACTTCAGTATGGAACAGCAAGTCGGCGCGGTCGGCGTAGGCCAAACCAGGCACCTGGTCGAGGTACTTACTCAAAAGCTTGAGCAGCTGGTCTTCGCTGGTGTCGCCGGTCCCACGGTTGGGCTGCTCATCGGTGGGGTCGAAAGCGGCTGACCAGTCGGCCAAAACGGCGCGGAAACCTTCGAGCGAGCCGGGATTGTCGGCCGAGAGGGCGGCCACTTGTTGGGCGATGGTTTCGAGGTGGGCAGTTTGCTCGGCCGAAGCCTGCTGCACCTTCTCCTCGCGCTGGCGGAACTCCTGCTTCGGGCGCTCAAACACCGCATCGCAGGCGGCGCGGAAGCGGTGCCAGAGCTTGTCGGCGAGCTTATCGGGCACGCGGCCCACGTCCTTCCACTCCTTCTGCACCCGGATGATGGTCTGACGGGCAGCATCATGGTCGGCATTGTTCTGGGCTTCCTCGGCCTGGTCGATGAGGGCCTGCTTGGCTTTCACGTTCGCCGACTTTTCGTTGTCGAGCGACTTGAAGAAGTCATTCTTCCGATTGAAAAAGGCTTTGTAGGCAGCCCAGTACTGCTTGTTCAGGGCATCGGCCTGGGCGCGGGGCACGAGGCCGGCAGCTTCCCACTCGGTTTTGATTTCCTGCAGCTCGTCGGTTTTCGAGCGCCACAGGTTCACGCGGTCGGTTTCGAAAGTGGCGAAGGGCAGCACGCGCTCCAGCAGGGCCTGCTTCACTACGAGGTTGGCTTTCTCCACGACCGAGCGCTGGTCGGCGAACTCCTTGCGACGCTGGTGCAACACATCCGAGGCCGCGATGAAGCGCTGCCACAGCGGCTCGCGCTGGTCGTTGGGCACGGGGCCGATGTTCTTCCAGTCCTCGTGCAGCTTGGTGAGCTCATCGAGGGCCTTATTGATGCCTGAGGCGGAACCCAAGGCTTCCGCGCGCTTGATAAGGCCTTCTTTAGCCTCCAGATTACGGCGACGGTCGAGGTCCTTCATCTGCAGGAACTGGCCCTGCTTGCTGTAGTAAATATCGAGCAGGCCGTGGTAGGTGTCCCAAATCGACTGGCTGTCGGTTTGCGGCACGGCTCCGGTGGCCTTCCACTCGCCTTGCAGGGCCTTGAGCTTGGCCGAGCTGTCTTTGGTTTCGGCGCCTTCTACCAACGTGCGGAGCTGGTCGAGCAGGGCTTTCTTTTTGGTGAGGTTATCGCCGCGGCTCGCATCTTCAGCCTTGGCATCTTTCACGCGGTTCTCGCGGAATTCCTGCAGGGCTTTATTCAACTCCTGCTGGCCTTCGGGCTGCTGGAAAGCGAAGGCTTCGGCCCCCTCGCCCCCGGCGGCAAATTTCTCGCGGGCAGCGGTGCGGGCCTGCCCCACGTTGCCTTCGTATTGGCGGGTAAGGTCCTGAATCTGCTTGCGGTTGTTGCGGGCGTCGGGCCGGCGTAGCAGCTCCACCAGGTAGGTAGCCTGGGCAGGCAGGTCGAGGCCGGTGAAATCCGGGGCGGCAGCATCGGCCGTTTTCTCAGGTGCAGCGGCCTTTTCGGCTGTTTCCTCGCTGGTCAGCGGGGTTTCCGAGGAGGTCGGCAGCGCCGCGACGGGTTCGGCCGCGGCCTCCAGCTCGGCGGCATCGTGCAAGTCGACGACGGGCAGCTCGGGCGCGTGGTGCTCGACAGTATCAACCGCAGGGGCACTCAGCGTCTCGGGGTCGGCGATGGGAGCCGGGTTAGCGCTGGCGATGTGCTCGCCGACGGGCAGGGCTTCGGGGTTGGGCGTGAACTCGGGCGCGGCGGCAGCTTCGGGCTCCGGCGCACCGTAGTGGGCCAGGGCGCGGGCCTGCGGGGCCGAAATATCATGGCCATCCACCGTCACGGCATCGGGCACGTTCTGGGCCGTAACGGCGGCAGCGGCGGCTTCGGGCGTACCGGCATCGGGGGCGATAACAGCCGCCCCGGAAGCTTCGGGCTGGCCGGCGGCCAGCCCGGGCGTGCCCTGAGCGGGCAGCTCTACCTGGGTTTCGCCGGCAGCAGTAGGCTCGGCCGTGGCCGAGGGAGCCGACTCATCGCCGGTGCGGCCCTGAATTTCGGCCAGACGGCGTTGCAAAATGGTCATCCGGTCTTCGGCGGACGATTCGGAACCGCCGGCTTGCGGCGTGGTGGGGGTTTCTTCAGCAGCCATAAATCTTCGTATTAGCCGGCCCGCAGCGGGGCCAGAGGAGCGCGCAAAAAAATAGAAAACAACAAACAACCCGGCCCGCGGGCCGGCTTAATTCAGGCTAGGGTCGACGGGATAATTGGCCAGCACCTTGTAGCGCCCACCTTTCTCCCGCAGAATATCCCGCCAGAAGGCATCAGATGCCAAAGTAAACACTTTCCCGGCGCTTGCGGCCTGCCATATCCAACTCTGGTCCTGCATTTCGGCCGCCAATTGGCCCGCCGACCAGCCCGAATAGCCCACGTACAGGCGCACTTCAGCGGCCGGGATAGTCCTGCTGCCGAGCAGGCTCAGCAGCATGGCAAAATCGCCGCCCCAGTACACGCCCTGGCCCAGGTCCTGCGCACCGGGCAGGGCAGCACACTGATGCACGAAGTGTAAAGTGTTGGGCTCGACGGGACCGCCGAGGAAGAGCGGCACCGGGCCCGCCGCGTGGTCGGGCGCGGGCAGGTCGAGGACGTCGCCGAGCGTGAGGTTGGTCAGGCGGTTGAGCACCAGGCCAAAGGTGCCGGCGGCGGGCTCGTCGCGGCAGAGCAGCACCACGCTCCGCTCGAAGTTGGGGTCGCCGAGAAAGGGCTTGGAAATGAGCAGCGTACCGGGGCGCATAGAGAAACGGGATTAGGCAGGAAGAAAATAAATGGGGCGGCAGCGAGCCGTCACCCGCGAAGCCAGACAAGCAAAATGGCCACGGGCTTTGGCCCCGGTAGTACCTTGCGCCCTCAAAACCGGCCGGACGCGGCCTGGCGGTTGCTATGAAGACTGTGGCTTGCGGAAATTTGTTCCGGCTGCGGCATCTGGCACCGTTGCGCCGCCCCTGCTTCCCTCCTGCTTCCATGAATGATTCCCAACTGGCCGACCTGCGCAAAACCTACGCGCAAACTTCCCTTTCCGAAACCGACGTGCTGCCCGATGCCGTGCGCCAGTTCCGCGCCTGGCTCGACGAAGCTATTGCGGCCAAGCTCGACGAGCCCACGGCCCTGACGCTGAGCACGGTTTCGGCCCTGGGCCAGCCCTCATCGCGCGTGGTACTGCTCAAGGGTCTGCCCGACGACGCGGGCTTTCTGTTTTATACCAACTACGACTCGCGTAAGGGCCAGGAGCTGGCCGCGCAGCCGCTGGCAGCGCTCAATTTTTTCTGGCCCGGGCTGGAGCGGCAGGTGCGGGTAGAGGGCCGGGTGGAAAAAGCCCCGGCCGAGCTCTCGACCGAGTATTTCCAGAGCCGACCGCGCAGCAACCAGGTCGGCGCCTGGGCCTCGCCCCAGAGCCAGATTATCGCAAGCCGCGAAGAGCTGGAAGCCCGCGAAGCCGAAGTAGCCGCCGAATTCGGGGCCCAGGACCCGCTGCCCCGGCCCCCGCACTGGGGCGGCTTCATCCTGCGCCCCACGCTGGTCGAGTTCTGGCAGGGCCGCCCCAGCCGCCTGCATGACCGCATCGTGTACGAGCTGGAAGGCAGCAGCTGGAAGCGCAGCCGCCTGGCCCCGTGATGAGAATTAAAAGTTAAAAACGAAAAATTAAAAGGTTGGCTAGAAGCCCAGGAAACTGGATTCAGCTGACATTTTTTAATTTTTAACTTATAATTTTTAATTGAATTAATGGCTGAGATTCAACCCCTGCGCGGCTGGCGCTACAACCCGACGCTGAGCGCGGATATTGATGCCTACGTGTCGCCGCTGTTCGACGTAGTTTCGGCGAAGCAGCGCGAAGCCCTGTACCGCAACCCGCTGAATTCCATTCACCTCTCGGTGCCTCGGGCCGACGACCCGGCAGCCGCCGCCCGGACGCGGCTGCGTGAGTGGCAGGCCAACGGCGTGCTGCGGCAGGACGAGCTGCCGGGTATCTACGCCTACTACCAGTACTTTCGGCTGCCGGGCAGCTCCCGCGAATACTGCCGCAAGGGCTTTATGTGCCACATTCGGGCCTACGACTGGGACGAGGAAGTGGTGCTGCGCCACGAAAACACGCTACCAGCCTCGGTGAATGACCGCGCCGAGCTCCTGGCCCGCACGCAGCTACAAAGCAGCGCCACCCATGGCCTTTATCGCGACGCGGATTTTGAGCTGGAAGCTTACCTCGACGAAGCCATGCGCACGCCGCTGGTCGAAACCGAGGAGGACTACCAGGGCGCGCGCGACGTGCTGGCCGTGATTCAGGATGCGGCCATTATTCGGCGGTTTCAGGCGGTGCTGGCGGCCCGGCAGGTGATTCTGGCCGATGGCCACCACCGCTACGAGGGCTCGCTGGCCTACCGCCAGGCCCGCGAGCTGGCCGCCGATGGCCAGGCCACCGGCCGCGAGCCCTGGAACTACCACCTCATGTACCTGACCAACGCGGCCGCCGACGACCTGCGCATTCTGCCCACGCACCGCCTGCTGCTGGAGCTGCCCGGCAACATCAGCGACGAGCAGCTGCTGGCCCGGCTGGAACCCTACTTCACCCTGCGGCCCTTGGATGATGCCAACATCCTGCCCGAAATCATTGCCGGCAAGCCCTGGGCCTTTGGCCTGTACCTGGGCGGGCAGGCGCACAAAATCAGGCTGCGGCCCGAAGTACTCGCCCAGCTCGACTGGGACACGACGGAAGCCGTGAAAAACCTCGATTTGACGGTGCTGCATTACTTCGTGCTCGAAAAATGCCTCGGCATTGTCGGGCCCGACGCGCAGCGGAGCTGGCCGGGCGTGGCCTACGTGCGCAACTTCTCGGAGTGCCTGCAGCGCGTGGACCGCGGCGAGGCCCGGGCCGCCTTCATCGTGAACGAGGTGAGCATGGCCGAAGTGGAAGCCGTGTGCCATTCGGGCGCGGTGATGCCCCCGAAGTCGACTTTCTTCTACCCCAAAACCATCGGTGGCTTCCTCTTCAGCAGCATTGCCGATGACGAAGGCGAAAACGTTTTTCTCGATTATTTTCAGTCACCCCACTCCGCGTGAAACTTGTTCTGGCTTCCAACTCGCCCCGCCGCCGGCAACTGCTGACCGAGCTGGGCCTCGAGTATGAAATTCGTCTGCTGGAAGTGGACGAAACATTTCCGCCTCACCTGCGGCGGGCCGAGGTGGCAGAGTTTCTGGCCGCCCGCAAAGCGGCCGCCTACATCGCCGGCCTGGCCCCCGACGAAGTGCTGCTTACCGCCGATACTATCGTGTGCCTGGGAAATGACGTGCTGAACAAACCCGCCGACCGCGCCGAGGCCCAGGCCATGCTGGGCCGCCTGCAGGGCCGGGCGCACGACGTGTTCACGGGCGTGTGCCTGCGCACCGGCGACGGCCGGCAGGTCGTATTTTCGGACCAGACCACGGTGCATTTCCGCCCGCTCAGCCCGGCCGAAATCGACCACTACATCGACACCTGCCAGCCCTACGACAAGGCCGGCTCCTACGGCGCGCAGGACTGGCTGGGCCTGGCCGCCATCGACCGGCTCGAAGGCTCCTACTTCAACGTGATGGGCTTGCCCACCCACCGCGTGTGGGCCGAGCTGGGCCGGCTGGGGGCCCTTCCGCAACCCGCCCAGGCCTGATGCCGGCCACCACCCCACCAGCCGCCCCGGCCGCCAGCCGCATAGCCACCATTCTGTGGGCGGGCGCGGCGATGCTCGTGCTAGCTTGCGTGGGGTTGGGAAGCATCTTTTATTCTACTCCCTACGAACAGGCACGAGCACTGGGCCGCCTCACCTTCAACGACGAGGGATTTTATCGGCTGCGGCTGGCACTTACCCCGGCCGGCTACGGCTGGCTGCGCGCCCTGCTGGCGGCCGGCGCGATGCTCGGCCTGGTGGCCGGAGGCTGGCTGCATTACACCGCCCGCCCGCTGGCCCCAATGCGGGCCGAAATCCGACGGGCCTTCGCCCGCACGGCCCGCTGGTGGTGCCGGCTGCCGCTGTCGGCGCGGCTGCTGGCCGGCGGGCTGCTGGGGCTGCTGGTGGTCGTCCGGAGCTGGTACATGGTGTATTACCCGCTTGGCACCGACGAGGTGGCCTCTTATGACTACTTCGTGCACCAGGGTCCGCTGGCAATCACCAGCTACTACCCTATTCCGAACAACCATATTTTCTACAACCTGCTGGCCTGGCCCCTGGCTGCAGCCGGGTTGTCGCCGCGCCTGGCTATGCGGCTGCCCACGCTGGTGCTGGGCACCATTGGCAGCGGGCTAACCTACCGGCTGCTGGCCCGCCTGATTAGCCTGCGGCTGGCTACGCTCCTCACCGGGCTGGTCGGACTGGTCCCCGTGTGGGTGTACTACGCGGCCGTCGGGCGGGGCTACTTCCTGCAGATTTGCCTGCTGCAAATCGGCTTTTTCGCGGTGGCCGAGCTACTACGCCCGGCATCGGCCTACCGGCACCTGAGCTGGCTGGCCCTGCTGCTGACCAGCGTGCTGGGATTTTACACCATCCCGACCTACTTCTATCCTTTCGTGGGCCTCATGCTGGGGCTGGGTGGAGGCTACCTGCTACGCGCCCGCTGGCCGGAACTGCGCGCGCTGGTGGTAGCGGGATTGGTCATTTTCGTGATTACCCTGCTGCTTTATACTCCGGTCATCGTGGTAACGGGCCTGCCGAGCCTGGTGGCTAACCGCTACATCGCCGCCAAAACGTCCGCCCAGTTCTGGCCGCCGTTCCGGGCGGTGCTCTACGAAACGGCGGCTGGCTTGTTTGGGCCCTCGCTGCGCATCAGCGGGCCGGCATGGCTGGGTGGCGCGCTGCTGGGCGGCGTGGCTCTGCGCCACTGGGTGCCGGCCGGCCCCCGGCAAACGCTGGGCCTGCTGGCCTGGGTCATGCTGGTGGTCCCGATTCCGATGATGACCCTGCAGCAGGTATATGCGCCGTTGCGCACGGTGCTATATCTCACCTTTTTCGGCTATTTGCTTTTGGCCTTGTTGGGACGCCAGTGGCTGCCACGACGTCGGCTGCCCAGCCCGTGGCGGTGGCCGCTTATTGCCGGTTTGGTGCTGGCGATTGGAGGCTACCGGCTGGCGCGGCACCAGGGGCAGGTTCGGGCGTCGCGCTACGAAACGCAGCAACTGGAGCAGGCCTATCAGTGGCTGAGCCGCCAGCCCGGCCGGCCCGCCCAGCCCCGTCGGGTATGGCTGAACTCGCCGATTCACGAGCTGTTTTTTGCGCATTACGCGCTTCAGCAGCCCCACCCAACAACGCTGCGCCTATTCTCCGGCACCAACCAAGGCCCGCGCCAACCATACGATTTCGTGGTAACCGATAACTATTACCCCCAAACAGCGGGCCGGGTGCGGGCCCGGTACCGGCTGGTGTATCACGACTATCTCATTACCATCTACGCCCCACGGCCCTGACTGTCTTTTCCGTCTCCCCTAAAAATTTGCCATGCCCTCCGGCCGATTTACGCTATTCCTTATCAGCTTTGTTTTGCTCGCGTGCGCAGGCTATAGTGCCCTCGTGCTCGACTCGACTAGCTGGGCTGAAGCCCGCCAGCTGGATGCCATTTTTCCCTTCTACAAGTGGCGCATCAACCAGTTCACGGCCACGGCGTACAGCGGCGTCCGCCATGGGCTGGAGCTGATGGCCGGGCTACTGGCGGTGGGCACAGCCGCTCAGCTGGCTTCGGCTAACACCCGCGCTCAGCTCGCCCGCCTGCGGGCCGAGGCAAGACTAAGCTGGCAAGCATTGAGCCGGGGCCTGCGGGCGCTTCCCTGGCGGCAGCGCTGGCCGGCGGGGAGCGCGCTGGCCGGCCTCACGGCCCTGCGGCTGTATTTCAGCCTGGCCAACCCCGAATACGACGACGCCGTGTCGTACGAAGTATTCGTGAGCAAGGGGCTGCTGGCCACCAGCGCCTTCTACCCCATCCCCAACAACCACGTTTTCTCGAATACCATCAGCCTGCTGTTCTACCAGCTGAACCCCGGCTTCTGGTGGAGCATGCGGCTGCCGGTGCTGCTGCTCAGCACGGGCGCGTCGGTGGGCTGGTTTGCGGGGCTGTTGCGCCGGGCCGGGTTTCGGGTGGCGCTGCTGGCGGTGGGCTTGTTCGGCATGCTGCAGCTCAGCCTGTACCACGCCGGCGTGGGGCGGGGCTACTGGCTGCTGATTGGGCTGGCGGGTATCGTCTTTTTCAGTACCCTCGAGCTCGGCCGGCCCGGCGGCCGGCGGCGGGCCGCGTGGGCGGGACTGCTGGGGGCCGGCGTGCTGGGCTGCTACACCGTGCCACCCTTCGTGTACGTGCTGGCCTCGGCCTATTCGTGGCTGGGCCTGCAGGCCGCGGGCGGGCGGCAATGGTCCCGGCTGGGCGCGCTGCTGACCTTCGGGCTAGCCACGCTGGCCGGTGCGGCGTTGCTCTACGCTCCCCTGCTGCTGGTTTCGGGCCTCGATGCGCTCACCGGCAACGGCTACGTGACCCAGCTGGCCCTGGGCAGTTTCTGGCGCGAGCTGCCGGCCTACGCCTGGCATACCGAAGGCTTTCTGGCCGGGCAGCGCACGCTGGGCGGTTTCCTCACGCTGGCCGGGCTGCTGCTGGCCGGCCGGCTGTTCTGGCTGGCGCGGTGTGGCCGGCTGCCGGCCGCAACCGCTGGGCCGCTACGGGAGCTGGGGCGGCCCGCGCTCTGGTTCATGCTGCTGCCGTATGCCGTTATCGGGGTGCAGCGCGTGTTTCCGCCCGAGCGGGTGATGCTCTACAAAGCGCAGTTTTTCTTTGTGCTGCTGGCACTGGGGCTCGACTGGCTACTACGGCAGCCGGCCACGCCGGGCCAGCTTCGGTGGCGGCGGCGGGCACTGGGGCTGGGCATTGCACTGTTCGGCGCCTACGGCACCTACGCCGTGGTGCGGGTGAACCCGGCGGCGCGCGGCACCAATGCCGCCTACCACGACGGCCTGCACTGGCTGGCCACGCAGCCCCCCGGCCCCGTGCTGCTGCCCGAACCCACCCAGAACCTGTTTTTCCGCTTTTATGCCCACACGCAGGTGCGCCAGCGCCCCTGGCAGCTCGACTACACCCAACGGCCCGGACGGGCCTACGCCTACGTGGTAGCTTTTCCCAACCGGCGCGGCTATTTCCAGCCCCAATTTCCGTTCCCGCCCGCCTACCACAACTCCTCCGTCGATATTTACGCGGTACCGGCCGGTTACGCGTTCAACAGTGCCTCCTGGCTGCACTAGGGCCCGGTGCTTACTGCCCCCGCGCGAGTAGCGCAATCCCCACCACAATGCACAACAGCCCGCCTAGCTGGGCCAGGCTCAGGCTTTCGCGCAGCACGACCAGCCCCAGCCCGGCCGTGAGCAGCACCGACCCACCCACGATAATGGGCGTACCTACCGATACGGGCACGCCCCGCTGAAACACCACGAACGTCAGAATTTCGGCCAGGCCCACGCCCAGTCCCGCCAGCGCGGCCAGGCCCAGCCCGCTCCGCGAAAGTGTTATCGGCTGGCCCTGCAGCTTTAGCCTCACCAACCACGCGGCCCCCAGCGCCGCGGCCACCAGCTGTAGCGCCACCGCCCCAACCGCGGCCGCCAGCTGCCCGGAAGCCAGCTTGATGAAAAAGTTATAAAGCGCCAGGCACAGCGCGGTAAGCAGGGCAAGCGGCAGCCAGGAAGCCATATGTCAGTCAGTCCGAACGCGGTGAGGAATCTGGGTTAATCGGTTTGCAAGCTAAACCCAGATTCCTCACCCTTGCTTGAGGCGCGACATGTTCGGACTGACAAAAGCTA
This sequence comes from Hymenobacter sp., assembly GCA_031387395.1. Taxonomy (GTDB): domain Bacteria; phylum Bacteroidota; class Bacteroidia; order Cytophagales; family Hymenobacteraceae; genus Hymenobacter. The sequence continues at coordinate 4,160 of JANNDE010000530.1, read as the reverse complement.
CCGCCATAGGTGCTATCGCAGTTTCTCCTTCAGCAGCTCCATCTCCACGGCCGGCGAAATCCGCTCGTACAGAATATTGTAGGCCGCCTCGGTAATGGGCATATTCACCTTCAGCTTCTTGTTCAGCTCGTGAATGGACTTGACCGCGAAATAGCCCTCGGCCACCATGTTCATTTCCAGCTGCGCCGATTTCACCGAGTAGCCGCGCCCCACCATGCTGCCGAACGTGCGGTTGCGCGAGAACTGCGAGTAGGCCGTCACCAGCAAATCACCGAGGTAGGCCGAGGCCGAAAGGTCGCGCGGCTGCGGGTTGATGGCCTGCAAAAAACGCCGGATTTCCTGCACCGCGTTGCTCACCAGCACGGCCAGGAAATTATCGCCGTAGCCCACGCCGTGAGCAATGCCGCCGGTGAGGGCAATGATGTTCTTCATCACGGCGCAGTACTCGATGCCGTCGAGGTCCTGAGCCGGGTGGGCGCGCACGTAGCGGTTGCGCAGCAGCTCCGAAAAGTCTTCGGCCAGGGCCGCGTCGGGCGAGCCGATGGTGAGGTAGCTCTGCTTTTCGAGAGCGACTTCTTCGGCGTGGCAGGGACCGGCAATCACGCCCAGGCGGGTGTGCGGCAGCCGGAACCGCTCGGCCACGTAGTCGGTCACGAGCTGGTTTTTACCCGGAATCATGCCCTTGATGGCCGACACGATGCGCTTGTGCTTCAGCGCGCCGCGGTCGAGCTTGTCGAGCACCGGCTGCACGTAGGCGGCGGGCACGGCCAGCACCAGCCAGTCGGCTTCCTCAATCGCCTCGTCGAGGTCGGTGGTGGGGTGCACGCGGCTCAGGTCGAACTGCACGGCCGAAAGGTAGCGCGGGTTGTGGCGGGTGCGCAGCAGGTGCTGCACGTCGTCTTTCGAGCGCAGCCACCAGTCGACGCGGGCCCCGTTTTCGCTCAGGATTTTGGTGAGGGCAGTGGCCCAGGAGCCGCCGCCAAGCATGGCAATTTTTTCCAATTGGGTGGGAATTTGATGTAGAAAAGGCTGCCGGATAGCTAAAAAACCAGAACGTCATGCCGAGCTTGTCGAAGCATCTCTCCCGCAATACTAACCCTTATCGATTGGATTACTTTCGCGATAGAGATGCTCCGGCGATGCTCAGCATGACGTTCCATTTTCGTCATCCTATGCCAATGAGTTATTTAGCGGCGTCCGGGTCCTCTTTCAGGGCTTCCTTGTTCAGCGTTTTCAGGTCCTTGATTTCGACCAGCGCGCCATCCTTCAGGGTCTTGGCCACGGCCCGGAACGGGCCGCTCACCACGGTGGCCCCGGCTGGCACGCCGCTCAAAATCTCGATATTCTGAAAATCGCTGATACCGGTTTTTACCGGCGTCAGCACGGCTCTGCCATCCTTCACGACAAACACCACCTCCTGAATCTCGATTTTCTGGGTTTTGTCGGCGTTGGCATCCACGGCCGTGGCCGTACCCCGGCCGCGGCCGCCCATGCGCGGGCCGTTGGGGCCGGCCTCGCCCTTGGCGGCCGACGAGTCCGAGCGCGTCGTCACGGCTGCGAGCGGCACGCTCAGCACGCCGGGCTTACGCTCGGTGATGATGTCGACTGAGGCCGTCATACCGGGCCGGAAGGGCACCACCGTTTTGCCGCGCACGCTGCGCAACAGGTGCTGGTAGCTCTCGGGCAGCAGCCGGATGCGCACCTCAAACTCGGTCACGGCTTCGGCCGTGAGGGCGTCCTTGGCCGTGTTGGCGATGTTGGTGACGAGCCCCTTGAACTTCTCGTTGCGGCTCGTGTAGGCATCCACTTCCACGTCTACCGAGTCGCCCAGGCTCACGTTATTCACGTCGTTCTCGTTCACGTTCACACGCACCTCCATGTTGTTGAGATTGGCGATGCGCATGATTTCGGTGCCCGCCATCTGGGTGGTGCCCACCACGCGCTCGCCCTTCTTCACGTTGAGTTTGCTCACGGTACCGCTCACGGGGGCGTAAATCGTGGTTTTGTTGAGGTTTTTGCGGGCTTCCTCCAGCGAGGCCGAGGCAGCGCTCACGGTGCTCTGCGAGGCGCGAATTTGCTGGCGGGCGCTGTTAATTTCCTCCTGCGAGGCATTGTAGGCGGCCTGGCTGGCCTCGTAATCGGCCTGCGAAATCACTTTCTGCTTATACAGCGAGGCATTACGGCGGTAGGTCAGCTCGGTTTGCTTGGCCGCGGCAATGAGCTGCTGCAGGCGGGCCTGGGCCTGGCCTACGTTGGCGCGCTGGGTGCCCACCTGGGCGCTCTGCACGTTCACCTGGGCCTGGTAGTTATCGGGCCGGATGCGCAGCAGCAGCTGGCCCTTGCGCACCGAGTCGCCCTCATGCACATAAAGCTCGATGATTTCACCCGACACATCGGGCGAGATTTTCACCTCCGTTTCGGGCTGCACCTTGCCCGACGCACTCACTTTCTCCACAATCGTGGTCGGACCGGATTTCGAGACCAGCACTTCCACGCCGGCGGTTTTGCCTACCCAGCCCTGTTTTTTGGCCACGGTGTAGCCCACCAGCAGCACCACGACTAAGCCAATGAGAATAAACAGTAAACGATTGTTTTTCATGTGTAAGTTGTCAGTTGATTGTTGTCAGTTGTTAATCATAAGTAGTGCCCGTTGATGCTGTTAGAAAATTCTAACAACTGACAACGAGCAACTAACAACTAGTTACAGCGTAAGCGGCTTGCCCTGGTAAAAATCGAGCACCTTGGAGCGGAAGAAAAACTCGTATTTGGCCTGAATCATATCCGACTCGGCCGCCGTGAGGTTGTTGCGGGCAATGTTGAAGTCAGTACCGTTCAGCAGGCCGTTGTTGAAGCGGATTTCGGCGTTGCGGAAGGCCAGCTTCAGGGCCTCGGTCTGGCGGGCGCTGGCGGCGTAGCGGCGCTGGGCGGCCAGCGCGTCGGCGTAGCTCTGCTGAATGGTCTGGCGCAGCTGCAATTGCACCTGCTCGGCGCGCAGGCTGGTCTGCTGCACGTTTATCTGGGCACGCTGCACGCCCACGCGGGTTTGCAGGCCGTTGAGGATGGGCACGCTCAGGCTGAACTGCAGGAACTCGCCCCGGTTGTCGGCCAGCTGGTCCAAAAAGCTGTAGGGCAGGGTCGTGACCGTGGCCTGGGGCGAAAGCAGCACGTAGGGCGAGGCCGAGTAGCCACCCGGCGCGGCCGGGTTCACCTGCAGCACGGGAACGGCCACGGGGTCGCCAAGCGTGCGCACGGCCTGGGTGCGCACCGACGAAAAGCCGGTTTGCACGCCGCCCGCCACGGTCAGGCGCGGGTAGTAGCCGCCGCGCGCGATGTCGAGGCCGCGCTGGGCGCTGGCCACGCGCAGGTCGGCGGCTTTGATTTCGGGCTGGCGCTGGCGGGCCACCTCGAAGGTCGCGTTGGGGTCGGGCGCGCCGGAGGCCGCGGCCAGGCTAGCCGGGTCGGGTAGCGTGGGGGCCACCACCATGAAGCGGCTGGCCGTGGCGGGGTCCAGGTTTAGCAGCTGCACCAGCGAGAGCTGGGCCAGGGCCAGCTGGTTCTGGGCCGTGACGAGGGTGCGCTCCTCGCCGGCCAGCTGGGCGCGGCTGTCGAGCACGTTGCCCTCGGCCACGGCCCCGGCCTTCAGCAGCTTCTCGCTGCGCGATACCTGGGCCTGGGTGGTGCTCAGGCGCGCCTCAGAAGCCCGGATGAGCTCCTGGGCCAGCAGCAGCTGCAAGAACGACGAGGCCACGTTCAGCGACAAGTCGTTGCGGGCCTTCTCCACGTCAAAACGGGTAGCTTCGGCTTCGAGCACGCCCTGCTTGACGGTATTGCGCAGCTGGAAGCCCGAAAACAGCGTGGCCTGGCCCTGCAGCGCAAAGTTGTTGCCCCGCACGTTCACCGCCTGAAACTGGTTGGTGAACGGGTCTTTGTTGGTGCCGAAACTGAAGCTTTGCGAGCCGTTCAGACCCAGCGTGGGCAGTAGCGCGGCCCGGTTGAGGCGCACGCTGGCCAGCTGCTGCTGGGCGTTCAGGTCGCTGGCCCGCACCGTCAGGTTGTGCGCCAGGGAGTAGTCGACGGCGGCTTGCAGCGTCCAGGGGCCGGTGGGGGCGGCCGCGGCGGGCGTGCCCGGCACCAACAAAGACCCGTTCACCAACCAGTTT
>JANNDE010000511.1:0-2293 GCA_031387395.1 Hymenobacter sp. | reverse complement strand
CCTGTTGTTGCTACCGGCTCTGGCCGCTACGCTGTTCACCGCCGCCTGCACCACGCCCCCTGGAAAAGGCCACCGAGCTGCCCATTCTGGGCGAGCGCGACATCCGCCCGCGCGCCGACGGCGGCCCCGCCGATACGCTGGGCATCCCCGTGCCGGCCTTCCGCCTTACCGACCAGGCCGGCCAGCCCGTGAGCAACGCTACTTTCGGCGGCCGCGCCTACCTCGCCGATTTTTTCTTCGCCACCTGTCCCGGCATCTGCCCCAAGCTGCAAAGCGAAATGCTCTCGGTATTCAAGCTATACCCTACCGACGCGCGCCTGGGTTTCCTGTCCATCACCATCGACCCGGCCCACGACTCTACGGCCGTGCTGCGCGACTACGCCGAGCGCCTGGGCGTGGCCGATGCCAACCGCTGGCACTTCGCCAGCCTCGGCGACCGCACCGCCACCTTCACGCTCGCCAACCGCTTCCTCACCGGCGTGATGCCCGACGCGCAGTCGCCCGGCGGCCTGGCCCACAACGGCACCCTCGCCCTGATTGACGACCGCGGCTACATCCGCGGCGCTTACGATGGCATGAATGCCGCCGAAGTCGCCCGCCTCAAAGCCGAGCTGCCGCTGCTGCTGGCCGAGATTGACGCCCGCAAAAAGGGCGGGGCCGGGCGGTAGCGGTGCGTTTGAACGTCCCGAATACCGGGTCATGCAGAGCGCAGCGAAGCATCTTGCCCGCCACCAGTAATCCGGTCGATTGGATTGCGTTGTGCGGTAACGATGCTTCGCTGCGCTCTGCATGACGGCCGATTTTTTTCACCGAAACCGTTAATTCTCATGCCCCTTCGCCGCCTCTCCGGCTTCCTGCTGCTGCTGGTCCTGCCCGGCTGCTTCAGCAACAACCGCCACCAGGGCGAGAAGCTCTACGTGCAGCACTGCGCCAGCTGCCACGGCGAGCAGGGCCAGGGCATCGGGCGGCTGATTCCGCCGCTGGCCGGGGCCGATTACCTGGTGGACCACCACGCCGAGTTGGCCTGCCTGCTCCGCAATGGCCAGAACGAGGTGATTGTAGTGAATGGCGTCGGCTACCACAACATCATGCCCGGCAACAAGGGCCTGAGCCCAGCCCAGCTCACCAACCTGCTCAACTATATTGAAAGCCACTGGGGCAACGAGGGCGCGCCCCGCACGATTAGTGACGTGCAGGCTCAGATTGACAAGTGCCATTGAGAGGCCTTTCCTGCGCCCAAAACCCATTTTTCGCCGTAGATTGCGCCTATAAACCCACTCGCATCCTAACTCACTATGGGCCTCTTCGACTTCCTGAAAAACAAACCCGGCGACACGCCGGCCACTCCTTCTCCCGCCGCTCCCAACGCTACTCCGGCCCCGGCCGACAAGCCCGCCGGCGGCCCCCGCTACCAGGGTGCCAAGTTCACGGCCCCCGCCGAGCCCGGGCCCGCGGTACCCACCTTCCAGATGCCCGAGCCCGAGCCGTTCCCCTTCGAGCCCGAAAACGTGCTGGAGCAGCTCCTGCTGCTGGCCGCGACGGATGAAAACGCCCGCCCCGCCTTCTACCAGGCCCTGCTGCAGGAAGAAATCCTGATGATTCTGGCCCCGATAGAAGGTGCCGAAACCGGTGAAGTTATCCTCGCCGAAGGCCAGGAAATCCAGCTTCAGGTGCTGAACGACGGCAAGCTGCCCATCTTCAGCTCGGTGCCGCGCCTGAGCGACGGCGGGGCCGATAACGGCCCGGTGAGCTACGTGCGCATTCCCGGCCACGCCTTCTTCTCCATGATTCAGGACCAGGACTGCGTGCTGAACCCCTTCTCGCCCGCCGGCAAAATACTGCCCAAAGACGAGCTTGCGGCCCTGCTTGCCGGCCAGCTTACCGGCCCGCTCTCACCCGCCGGCGGCGATGCCCAGGTCCTGCTCAGCCAGCCCGCCGAAGTGCCCCAGGCCGTGGCCGACGCCGTGGCCGCCTGGGCCGCCGGCCAGGCCCACATTGAAGCCGCCTACCTCGCCCAGATGCAGATGGCCACCAACCCCGACGTGCCCCGCCTGCTGCTCGCCTTCCTCAGCAGCAGTTCCGAACCCAGCTTCATGCAGGAGCTCGGCCCGGTGCTCGAAGGCAAAACCGATGTGTACCAGTTTGTGGATTTGATGCTGCTGGACATGAATTCAGAAGAGGGCGTTAATCCATACTTTAAGACGATTGAGCCGTTTTATAAGCTAGGCTAACGCCCGCTCTGCCCGACGAACCTGAACGAACGTCATGCAGAGCGCAGCGAAGCATCTTGCCC
>JANNDE010000476.1:0-22633 GCA_031387395.1 Hymenobacter sp. | reverse complement strand
ATCGAGCGCGAGCTGCCCGCCATCACCCCGGCCAAGTTGCACTGCATCAAGCTCTACGAAACGCCCCGCAACTTCGTGGAATACTACGGCGGCTAGAAGTTTTGAATGTTGAGGGTTGAATGTTGAGTGGGAGCGGCCGTTTCATTCCGAAGCAGTTGCGACAGCTGAGAATCAACTCACAACTCAAAACGCAACATTCAAAACTCAACATTTCCAAAGTGAAATACTATCTCATTGCCGGCGAACGCTCGGGCGATTTCCACGCCGCCAACCTCATGCGCGAGCTGCGTGGGCAGGACGCCGACGCGCAGTTTCGCTACTGGGGCGGCGATATGATGCAGGCCGAGGGCGGCGAGCTGGTGCGCCACTACCAGGACCTGGCCATTATGGGGTTTTTGGAGGCGGCTACCAGCATCCTCAAATTCCGGGGCTATCTCAAGCAGTGCCAGGCCGATATTCTGGCTTACCAGCCCGATGTGCTGATTCTGGTGGACTACGCCGGCTTCAACATGCGCATGGCCAAGTTTGCCAGGGAGCAGGGGATTAAGGTGTTCTACTACATCTCGCCCAAAATCTGGGCCTGGAACCAGGGGCGCGTCGAAAAGGTGAAGGCGTACGTGGACAAGATGTTCGTCATCCTGCCTTTCGAAGCCGAGTTCTACCAGAAATTCAACTATGCCGTCGACTATACCGGCAACCCCACGGCCGACGCCGTGGCCGAGTTCGTGCCCACCGCCGATTTTTACGAGCGCAACCGCCTGGAGCCCGATACGCCCATCATTGCCGTGCTGCCGGGCTCGCGCAAGCAGGAAATTGAGGAGATGCTGCACGAGATGATTGCCATTTTGCCCGGTTTTCAGGAATACCAGTTTGTGGTGGCCGGCGTGAACAACCTCGACCCCAACTACTACAAGCACTTCCACCGCAACGGCATCCGGTTCGTGTTCGACCAGACCTTCGACCTACTGAGCCATGCCACGGCTGCCCTCGTCACGAGCGGCACGGCCACCCTCGAAACGGCCTTGTTCGACGTGCCTCAGATTGTTTGCTACCGCACCAGCGCCCTGAGCTACGCCATCGGCAAGATGGTGATTAAGGTGCCCTACATTTCGCTGGTGAACCTGATTGCCGGCCGCGCCGTGGTGAAGGAGCTCATTCAGGGCGAATTCACGGCCCGCAACCTGCTCGACGAACTGCGTAGCCTGCTCACCGACCTGCCCTACCTGGCCCGTATGAAAGAAGGCTACGCCGAACTGCGCGAAAAGCTGGGCCGGCACCAGGCCGCCAAAAAAACCGCCGAACTGATGGTGGGCTACCTGCGCGCCGCCCGCTAGGGCGACGCACCCGGACGGAGTCTGATATAGAATAATAATTTTTTTGAATGTGTGGATGGTGAAACTCCGGGCCCAGGCCCGGAGTTTTTTTGTGGGTGGGGGCGCGCTGATTGCGGTATTGCGGCGCCTGTAGCCTGGGTACAGCCTGGGTATAGCCTGCGTTTAGTTGTTCTCGCGCAGGGGTTTTACGCTTATATTTACGTTCCCACCCTCAACTGTTCTTTTATGAATGAACGTTACAACAGCCGGCTGAATGCTTCAACCGGCCTGATGACTATTGGCCGCTACCTGCGCCGGACCAGTGCCCTGGCCATGGCCACGCTGGGCCTGGCGGCCGGTGCCCACGCCCAAAAGGCTACTCCCTTTTTCCGGGTCGATGCCGAAGCCCGCACTGCGGCGGCCGTAACCCCGCTGGCGGCCGCGCTCACCCGGGCCCGGGCCCTCACGCTGGACGAAGCCGCCCTGCGCGCCGTGCTGGCCACCGCCCCGCCCGAAAGCCGGGCCGGCGCGGCTCCGCTGGAGCTGGCCCTGCCCCGGCCCGATGGTAGCATTGCCCGCTTTGCCGTGCGCGAAACCGCCGTAATGGCCCCGGAGCTGGCCCGCCAGTTTCCCGCCATTAAAACCTACGCCGGCGTGGGCCTCGACGACCAGACAGCCACCGTGCGCCTCGACCTGACGCCTCAGGGTTTTCATGCCCAGGTGCTGGCCGGTAATGGTAATACCTACTATATCGACCCCGTTTCCCGCACCGATACCCGCCACTATCTGGCTTTTTTCCGCTCGGCCATGAACCGGGCGGCGGCCGGCCCGGTGCCCACCTGCGCCACCGAACCTACGGTGGCCGACCTGAAGAAAGCAGCAGCCCGCGTAACGGCCGCCGCCGCCCGCCCCGGCGGGGTGGCCGCTACCGGCTCGCAGCTGCGCACCTTTCGCCTGGCGCTGGCCAACACGCCCGAGTACGCCCTCACCAAGGGCAACACCGTGGCCGGCGTGCTGGCCGGCGAGGTAACCACCGTGAACCGCGTGGTGGGCGTGTACGAAAAGGAGCTGGCCATCCGGCTGGTGCTGGTGCCCAACAACAGCCAGCTGGTTTTCCTGAGCGGCACCGGCCCCCAGCCCAAGCGGCCCTACACCAACGACGATGGTGGAGCTATGCTGAGCCAGAACCAGTTCACGGTCGACAGCATCATTGGTAATGCTAATTATGACATTGGCCACGTGGTGAGTACCGGTGGGGGTGGCGTTGCCGGCCTGGGCGTGGTGTGCGACCCCACGGTTATCCGGCAGGGCAGCGCCAGCGGCAAGGCCAACGGGGTGACGGGCTCGTCCAGCCCCGTGGGCGATGCCTTCGACATCGACTACGTGGCGCACGAGATGGGCCACCAGTTTTCCGGCAACCATCCCTTCAATGGTAATGGCGGCTCGTGCGCGGGCGGCAACCGCAACCGCAAAACCGCCTGGGAGCCGGGCTCGGGTTCAACCATTATGGGCTATGCTGGCATTTGCGGCCCGGCCAACGACCTGCAACCCAATTCCGACCCCACGTTCCATACCGGCAACTACGAGGAGATGCAGGCGTTCATCCGCTCGCTGACCTGCCCGGTTGTCACTGCCACCGGCAATACGGCCCCCGTAGTGACGGCCCCGGCCAGCGGTAAGACCCTGCCCGTCGGCACGCCGTTTAAGCTCACGGCTTCGGCCACCGATGCCGAGAACGATGCCCTCACGTACTCGTGGGAAGAGCTGGACCTGGGCCCCACCGGCTCGCCCAACACGGCGCAGGCGGCCGGTCAGAACGTGCCGCTGTTTCGCTCCTTCAACCCCACGGCCAGCCCCACGCGCTACTTTCCGCGCCTGAGCGACCTGCTGGCCAATACCACCGTCATCGGCGAGCGCCTGCCCACGGTTACTCGAACGCTGCAATTTCGGTGCACGGCCCGCGACGAGCACAGCGGCCCGGCCGGCGTGATTGGTGGCGTCGACTACAGCGCGCTGGTGAAGCTGGCGGTAACTTCCACCGCTGGCCCCTTCGTGGTGAGGGCCCCCAACACGGCCGTTACCTGGACCGGCGGGGCCGCCCAGGTGGTAACCTGGGATGTGGCTGGCACCACCAACGCCCCGGTGAGCTGCGCCCGCGTCAACATCCGGCTCAGCCTTGATGGTGGCCTGACGTACCCCACTTTGCTGGCGGGCAACGTGCCCAACAACGGCTCGGCGGCAGTGGTGGCCCCCAGCCCGGCGGCCGCCCTGAGCACGGCCCGCCTGATGGTGGAAGCCGTCGATAACTACTTTTTCGACATTTCAGATGTCAACTTCACCATTACGGCCCCGGCTCCCGGGCCTACCATTACCACCTTCACGCCCACGGGCGGCCAGGTGGGCACCATCGTGACGGTGCTGGGCTCCAACTTCACCGGGGCTACTCAGGTGAGCTTCAACGGCACGGCGGCCACGGCCTTTACCGTGAACTCGGCGACGCAGCTCACCGTGACGGTGCCGGCGGGGGCTACTACCGGCCCCGTGGGCGTGGTAGCGGCCACGGGCACGGCCACTTCGGCCACGCCGTTTACGGTGGGGCTACCGCCGGTTATCACCAGCTTCACGCCGGGCACGGGCTACGTGGGCAGCAGCGTGGTGCTCACGGGCACGGGTTTCACCGGGGCCACGCAGGTCACTTTCAACGGCACGGTGGCGGCGGCTTTCACCGTGAACTCCGCCACCCAACTCACCGTAACGGTACCGGCGGGAGCCTCTACCGGCCGCATTGGCGTCACCACCCCCATAAGCACGGGTTTCTCGGCCACCAACTTCATCGTGGTGCCGGCCCCGGTTATCTCTTCGTTCACGCCCACCCGCGGCGTCGCGGGTACGTCGGTGGTCATTACCGGCTTCTACTTCACGGGCACAACCGCCGTTGCGTTCAACAACGTGCCCGCGCCGGGCTTCGTGGTGAATTCCGACACCCAGATTACCGTGAATGCGCCGGCCGGCGTTACTGCCGGTCTCATTCAGGTGACTACGGCCGCCGGCCCGGGCGTTTCGGCCACTATTTTCGAAGTGCCACCGGTCAACGACCTGTGCGCTAACGCTATTGCCCTGACCTGCGGCCAGGCCGTCACGGGCTCGACCCTGTATTCGTCGGCTACCGGCGACCCGACCGGTACCTGCACCGAAACCATCGACGGCGGCGGGGTATTCTACTCCATTGTGGGCACGGGCAACAGCATCACCCTCTCGCTCTGCAGCGCCTCCACCAACTTTGATACCGAGCTGTTCCTGTTCACGGGGACCTGCGGCAGCTACACCTGCGTGCGGGGCAACGACGATGTGACGTGCTCGGCCCACCCCGGCTCGTCGGCCATCACGTTCCCCTCGGCGCTGGGCGTTAAGTATCTGGTTTTCGTGAGTGGCTACGGCAACGACCAGGGGCGCTTCGTGCTCAGCACCAGCTGCGTGCCGCCGCCCGTGCCCACCATCACGGCCCTGTCGCCGGCTTCCGGCCCCACTGGCATCACGGTTACCCTCAATGGCACCAGCCTGGGCGGGGCTACGGCAATGACCATCAACGGCCTGCCTGTTACCAGCTTCACGCAGGTAAGCGCCACGACCATCACGTTCGTTGTGCCCGCCAGGGCCACCACGGGCCCGGTTGTGGTAACTGCGCCCACCGGCACCAGCGCCGGCTTCACCTTCACCGTAACGGGCCTGGCCACGGCCCAGGCCCAGCAGAGCGAGTTCAGCGTGTACCCCAACCCCGTAGCGGGCCAGGGTACCCTGCGCCTGAAGCTGGCCGCCACCGCCGCCTCGGCCCAGGTAACCCTGCGCACCGTGCTGGGCCAGCCGGTAGCCACCCGCACTTTCAGCGGCGCGGCCACCGAGCTGCCCTTGGGCGGCTTGGCCACCGGCACCTACCTGCTCACGGTGCAGGCGGCCGGCCGTGCACCCAGCGTGCAGCGCGTAGTGGTGCAATAGCAGTAAGCGACAAGCGCAAAAAGCCCGTCTGGTACTGCCAGACGGGCTTTTTTGCGTTCGGAGTGGCAGGGCGGGAATGGGGCGGCCCCGCACATTGCTGCCGGCGAAAGGCCTTGATAGCTACTATTGCGCAGTGAATGGGAGCGCGAACGTTCGGCAGCCGGCACGGGCCTTGCCTTCGTGGGGCTTAGTACAAGCCATTCACCTCTTTGGTGTTGGCCCTGGCGATGGGCACCATGAGCTCGCGCAGCCAGGTGGGCCGGACCGGTGGGCTGGCTTTCAGCCGGGCCTGCCATTCTTCGTCGGTGAGTGGGCTGGGGCTCTGAAACTCGTAGTAGCTGAACACGGGGCCCACGGCCATAACGGTCGTGCCGTTGATGTCGACCACCGTGTAGAGGGCGTCGACGGCCCCCACGGCCTCTTCCAGGAGCTGGCTGTTGTAGGCGTACACGTCGGCGGTTACGCCCAGGTGGCGCTCGCGCTCGGGCAGCCGGTCGGTTTTGAGGATGTTGAAGGTCAGCTGTTCGGCCCAGCCGCCGATTTGCGACAGCTCCACCATGTCGGTTTCGCTTACTTTTTCGTGGCGCAGCTCCTGCTGGGTAATGCGGCGCATGGTGGCGATTTTCTCGCGCAGCTCCTTATTCAGGCCGCTCAGGTGGGGCGTGTTGGCCCTGAGGCGGGTGAGGGACTGGTCCTGAAAAGCCAGCAGGCGCAGGGCCGCGTCCCAAAACGGCAGGTTGGGCTCCGCGTAAGCCAGTATGATGGGCGGGGGCGGGCCGCCGTCGCCGCCGCCGCCCATTTCGGCCGCCTGGGGCTGCTCGGAATACAGCAGCAGGTCGTGCTTCAGCTCGGCCCAGCCGCCGAGGGCCGTGCTCAGGTTGCGCTTCTGCCAGGCCGGCGTGGCGGCAAAAAGCGGCGTGCCGGCGGCCGGCGGCGTGGGCTGGTTCAGGCTCAGCAGGGTTTGCAGGGTCTTGGTGTAGAGGTTGCGGTCCCAGGCCGGGGCCGCCCCAAACTGCTGTTGCAACTGCCGCAGCGTGTCGCGAAACGCGGGCCACTGCGCGGCCTCGTGGTAGTGGTTCAGCAGCACGTCCTGGGCGGCGCGGGTGCCGAACGTGGCAAATACGTCAAGACCCTTCGGGAATGGCCGCTTCTGGGTTCGTACCTCGGTCAGGCGCGACAGGATTTCCGCGTCGAAAGTGTAGCGGCCGGCCGTGAAGAGCAGGGTGGGCCGGTCGAGGGCCACCTGGGCGTGCGCCGTGATACCCTTGGCGTGCACGCGGTCGGTGCCGGTGGCCAGCAGCGCGGGGCGCAGGCGGGCCAGCACCGCCGGGGCGGCCAGCTCGTCGAGGTTTTTGCCGGCGTAGTCGGGGCGGGCCAGTAGCGCCAGCAGGGTGGTCAGCGAGCGGTTGTCCTCGTCGCCCACCAGCACGTCGAGCACGTGCGTAAAATTCTGGAAGCCTTTGGTGGCGGCCGGGTTGCCGGCCAGGGCTTTGGCCAGGGCCACGGCGCGCAGCAGGCCGGCATCGGTATCGAGGAAAACCGGGGCCGTATTCAGCCACTTCACCGTGCGGAAATAGCGCCGGGTGGTGTCGTTACGGGTATACATGCCGCGCGGCTTCAGCTGCGGGTACTGGTACAGCGAGTCTCTCAGCAGCAGCGAGCCTTTGGCTTCGGCCTGGCTGGCGTTGGTGATTTCCAGCTGGGCATTGGTCGCGTAGGCCGGGGGCACCTGCCCCGGCTGCCCCGTGAGCAGGCTTTGGCCCACGGCGTAGTAGGCGGCGGCCCACTCGGCCGCTTCGCGGGCTTTGGGCTGCTGGCACTGCTGGGCCAGGGTGTGGGCCTGGGTGTTGCCGGCACGCAGCATGGTGGCCACCACGGGCAGCAGCCGCTCTTCCTCCACGTCTTCCAGAATGCCGTTCAGGTGCTTGTGCAGCAGCTGCAGGAATAAATCGGTAGTGACGAAAGCTGGCGTGAAGGCGTACTCGCCCTTGTCATAGAGGTAAAACAGCTGCTCCTCCCGGGTCGGCACCAGCGCAAAGTTGTTTCGGGCCAGCACCGCGCGCAGGGCCGCGGGCAGCATAAACTCGCGCTGGTTGGTCACGAAGTCAGGGTTAATCATCGGGTAGCCGCCCTGCTTCGCCACGCGGTTGGCCAGCAGCCGGGTTTCAACAGCCTTGATTTTCTGCTCGAATGCCGCCTCCTGCCGGTTGAGCGGCACGGGGATGACTTCGGCCGGCAGCGGGGTGCCCAGCGAGTCGGTCTGCTCGCTCCACACCGGCTTGTACCAGTTGGTTTTATCGAAATAGCGCCGCAGCGTGGCATTCATGAAGCAGTAGCCGTTGCGGGCGTACAGCGTGTTGCGCAGCAGCACCAGGTCGAGGTAGGGTTTGCCGGCCAAGCTTTGGCTGTAGTCGAAAGCGGGCAGCGGCTGGCGCTGCACAAAGTCGTTGTCGGCGTACTCGGAGCCGGTCTCAAAGTATTCTTTGATGTAGGGCCGGGCGTATAGCTTGGCCAGGCCGGTTTTGTCTTCGCTGAGCACAACCGGCACCTGCTCGCCAAAGCCGTTGTTGTGCAGGGCGGTGCCGGCGGGCACTACCGGCCCCGCCACTGGGGAAGCCGCCACTGGGGAAGCCGGCGTGGGGCGCTTCCGGAACAGGTAGCCGGCCCCGAGCAGCAGCAGCAGCCCGGCCAGGCCGATGAGGGGCAATAGAAGTTTACGGTTCATGCAAAAAGAAGCAGTAAGGAAAAAGTCATAAAACGAAGCATCGGTAGGCAGCATCCAACGACCGCCGCCGGGCCAGAAAGCCATCGAGCGCCAGCCCAAAGCCCTGCCAATGGTACCGCCCGATGCAGTAGTGCCCATCGGGCGCCTGCTCCAGGGTACGAACATACGTGTGCGCATCCGCGCCCCGCTCGGTGCGGAAGTAGCGCAGTCGGTACGTTAGCCGCGAGCCGCGCCAGCGCGGCTGCAACCGGCCCGCCGAGTCGAGCGCGTACACGAACAGCCGCCGGTGCTGGGCGCTATCAAAACGGGTGGGCTTGGTGGGGCCCACCAGCAAGTCGGCGTAGCCGTCATTATCCACGTCGCCCGCCCCAAACGCGTAAATCGGAAACCGAAAGTCAACGACGGAAGCGCCCCCGTTGGCCGTGGGCAGCCACACCTGGGTTTGGTGGGCGCGGGGCAAAAAGCGTAGCCGGGCCGTTGCCGCCCCGGTGGGGCCCGCCACCACCACCCGCCGCCCGAAGTAGCCCGGCAGCGAATCGGGCCCCGCGCCGGAGCCCGTGGGCCGCAGCTGCCAGCCGCCGGCCTCGCCCGCCGGTACCAGCCGCACCCCGGGCGAGTAGCGCCGGATGCGCGCCGCCAGCGCGGCCCGGGCGTGGGCATCGGCGGCGCGGGGCACGGCGCGCACCACTTGCAAGGGCCGCAGATACGTAGCCACCACGCGCCCGGCGCGCAGGTCGAAATCGGCCTGCACGGCCAGCGCGGTGGCCGCCCGGCTTTGGTCGAACAGGAAATTGCCCAGGCTGTAAATAATGGGCCGGCCCCGGTAAAACGCCACGGTTTGCACCACGTGCGGGTGCGCGCCCACCACGGCCGCCGCGCCACAGTCGATGAGCGTATGGGCCTGCTGCTGCTGCTTCGCGGTGGGCTGGCCGGCGTATTCGGTGCCCCAGTGCAGGTACACCAGCACCGCCCGCTGCGGAAACAACGTTTTGTAGGTAGCCAGCCGCTCGCAGAGCCGGGCAAAGTCGCGCCCGCACACGCAGCCCTCGCCCGCGCCGCCGCCCCGAAACGCCGAGTAAGCCAGCACGGCCACGCTGCTGTCCGGGCCCAGCAATTGGGGCAGGCAGCCCACGGCAGAATCGGCTTGGTAGCCCAGCGTGCCCAGCCGGGCGGCGTGGGTGGCGCGGGCGGTTTCGCGCAGGCCCGCCAGGTGCTGGTCGAAGGTGTGGTTGTTGGCCAGCGAAACGTGTGTGAACCCCAGCCGACGCAGCCAGGCCGCCCAGCGCGGCGCGGCCCGAAACGCGAACGGCTTGGCTACCGGCTGCCCGGTAGCGGTAAGCGGGCATTCGAGGTTGCCGACAACGTAGCGGCTGCCGGCCCACCAGTGGCGGGTGCCGCGCGCCAGGGCGGCGCTGTCGCGGGCCAGGGCGGCCGGCACGCTGCGGGCCAGCAGCACGTCGCCCACCACGCTCACGCGCAGTGGCTTGTCGGGCACGGGGTGGCACGCGGCCAGCCCGGTGCTCATGCCCAGCAGCAGCTTCCGAAGCCAGGTATAGAAGGGCATGAGTAGCAGTGAGCGAGCCAAAAGAGAGGCGCGAAGGTAGGGGCCGCCCCGTGGAAACGGCACGAAAAAGCCCGCACCAGGCGGGCCTTTCAACACTTCTCAACCGTGATTATGCCGCCCGCATGTGCTGCAGCGGCGACTTCTCGAACTTGCTGCGGCAGTAGCTCAGGTTAATCTGCAACGCCTCCGCACCGGCCTCGGAGGGCATTTCGAACATGGCATCCGTCATGATATTTTCGCAAATGGAACGCAGGCCGCGCGCGCCGAGGCGGTACTCGTCGGCCTTTTCCACGATGTACTCCAGCGCGTCCTCCGTGAAGCTGAGCTCGATGTTCTCCATGCCGAACAGGCGCTTATACTGGCGCACGAGCGAGTTCTTGGGCTCGGTCAGAATCATGCGCAGCGTGGTGCGGTCGAGCGGGTTGAGGTGGGTGAGCACCGGCAGGCGGCCAATGAGTTCCGGAATCAGGCCAAAGCTCTTGATGTCCTGAGCCGTGACGTAGCGCAGGAAGTTCTGGGTATCCACCTGCTCGTCGAGGTTGGTTTTGGCGAAGCCCATCGGCTTGGTGTTCAGGCGGCTCTTGATGATGCGGTCGAGGCCCGAGAACGCGCCGCCGCAAATGAAGAGAATATTCTCGGTGTTCACCGAAATCATCTTCTGCTCGGGGTGCTTGCGTCCGCCCTGGGGCGGCACGTTGATGTTGGTGCCTTCGAGGAGCTTGAGCAGGGCCTGCTGCACGCCCTCGCCGCTCACGTCGCGCGTGATGCTGGGGTTGTCGCTCTTGCGGGCAATCTTGTCGATTTCGTCGATGTACACGATGCCGCGCTCGGCGGCTTCGAGGTTGTAGTCGGCCGCTTGCAGCAGGCGGGTGAGGATGCTCTCCACGTCTTCGCCCACGTAGCCGGCCTCGGTCAGCACGGTCGCATCGGCAATGCAGAAGGGCACTTGCAGGATTTTGGCCAGCATGCGGGCCAGGAAGGTTTTGCCGGTGCCGGTTTCGCCCACCATGATGATGTTGGACTTTTCAATCTGCACCTCATCGTCCTGAGGCTTCTGCATCAGGCGCTTGTAGTGGTTGTACACGGCCACGGCCATCACGCGCTTGGCTTCGTCCTGGCCCACCACGTACTGGTCGAGGTGCTCCTTAATGGCGCGGGGCTTGATGAGGTTGAACTTGGGCTGCTTGCCGGCTTCCTGGGCCTTAGCTTCTTCGTTGAGGATGTGCTGGGCCTGGCCCACGCACTGCTCGCAGATGTGGGCGTTGATGCCCGAAATCATGACGGCAACTTCGCGCTTGCTCTTATTGCAAAAGGAACAGGATATTTCGGCCACGGAAAAGGGAATAGAAGGGGATGGGAGACTCGCCTTTTGGACAAGCGGGCTCAAAGATACGACACGCCCAACGTCGGCCGCCAGAAAAAAGGTGCCCCGGCGCAGCGCTGCCTGCGGCGGCACTTTAGCGGTTCGGGGGCACATGTGGCAGCAAGCGGCTGGCTGCGAAGGTCCTGCCAGCGGATGCCGGGTTTGCGATGGCGCTGCTACTACCCAAGGAGCCGGCGCTGCCAGCCGGGGTTGCGTTGGGGGGCAGTTGGTCCAGGCTCCGTGCCATGGCAGCCCGGCCCGCTCAGTTTGCCAGCAATAAAAACCGCCACCGCATCCGGTTATAGCGCGGAATTCCACCGGTCGCACGCCGCCCCCAGAGCCGCCTGGATAAACAAAATGCGTGACAGCAACAAAAGAGTGTCCGTGAACCCAGGCCAGGCTGCCGCCGCTCGCTCTGGCCCGGTTGGTGCCCCTTGGGGCCGGTTAGCTGCCGTTTTTGCGGCGGCTAGGGGCGGCGGGCGGCGGGTGGGGAGAGTGCCCGCCGGGCCGGGGAGGAGATGTGCCTACTCCCGAGGCTTGCTGCGGCCTTATTTGCATGGGTGGCTGATACTTTAACCAGGTGTAGCCAAGGCATTTGTGCAGCTTAGCAACGTTTTCTGCGGCTGTCAGGGCTTAGTCGATGGAGCTTGCTTACTGGGGTAATGTAATTATATAATAAACTTTTTATATTTTTGCATTTCTGTTCCCACGCACTTTTTTCTGTAAATCCTCATGCGCACGCTTTTCTCTGTATTGCTGGCTTCGGCCACCGTGGCTACTGCGCCATCCATGGCCAGCGCCCAAGCCCGTAAGCCCGCGCCCAGGCCGGCAGTTCGAACTACTGCCCGGCCCGCCGCCAAACCGGTGGCTAAACCAGCCCCGGCCGCAGCGGCAACGCCCAACGCCCCAGCTTCCGCCCCAGCTTCCGCCCCAGCTCCAGTGCCCGCGCCGGCCGCGCAGCCTTCGTCGTCCGGCAACAAGCCTTTCGATGTGGGTACCAACGTGGTAAACCTGGGCATCGGTCTGGGCAACCGCTATGGTTACGGCTCCGGGCTGTTTGGCGGGAACTCATCGGTGTCGCCGGCCTTCAGTTTTTCGTACGAGCGGGGCATTCTGCCGCTGGGGCCGGGTGTGCTGGGCGTAGGGGCTTTCGTGGGCTACCAGGGGGCGAGTTACGACCTGGGCGGCGGTGATAAGTGGAAATATACCGACCTGATTGTGACTCTGCGCGGGGCTTTTCACTATCCGGTGTTGCCCAGTTTCGATGCCTATGGCGGCTTGAGCCTGGGGCTGCGGCACCTGGGCACTTCGTTCTCCGGTCCTTCGGGGTCCATCTACAACTCGATTGGGGGCGAAGCCAGTGTCAACGAGGCCGCTCTAAACCTGTTTGTGGGCGGGCGCTACTTCTTCACGCCCAGCATCGGGGCCTTTGCCGAGCTGGGCTACGACCAGACGTATCTGAAAGCGGGCCTGGCGGTTAAATTTTAAGCCAAACGAGTGATAGAATAGGGTAGGCCATCCCGGCTGAACGCAGCGCCCGGCGCTGAAGTGCACCGTGATGGCCCGCTGCCGCAGCGCGGGCTTACCGGATAACCCGAATGGCGTGGCCACCATCGGCCACGTAAACGGCTCCCATCGCGTCAACCAGCACCTCGCGGGGGCTGTTGAAGCGGGCTTGCCCGCCCGCTCCATCGGCAATGCCCGCTGCCCGGCTGCCCGGCGAGCGTGCTCACCACACCCGTCGGCGAGATGCGACGGACAGTGTGTATATATCGGTCAGTAACGTACAATACGCCATTAGCATCGACTGTAACTCCCGCAGGCGAAGCGAATCGTGCAGTAGCTCCCGGCCCATCAATGCTCAATGCAATGGCGTCGCGCTCAGCTACGGTTGTTACTCTTCCGCCGTTGGGCACACGCTGAGCCAGGGATTTGAAAGAGAAAAACAGGAGCGCCAGCAGGCAGAAGCATTTCATAACGACGGAGGAAAGAACCAGACCGCACAGGCCTGAAAACAACCAGTACCAGGATAGCCAACGCCGGTTAATCCGACTGGCCTACTACAAAAAAAGGCTCCTGCCGCAAAGCAGGAGCCTTTTTAAAGCACCTAAACCGGCGAAAAACCAGGTTAGACTTTCTTCTTCTCCAGCACTTCGTCAATCAAACCGTATTCCTTGGCCTCGTCGGCCCGCATCCAGTAGTCGCGGTCCGAGTTGTCGTGGATTTCCTGGTAGGTTTTGCCGGTGTGCTGTGCCAGAATGTCGTACAGCTCCTTCTTGAGCTTGAGAATCTCGCGGGCCGTAATCTCAATGTCCGACGACTGCCCCTGCGCCCCGCCGCTCGGCTGGTGAATCATCACGCGGGCGTGGGGGAGGGCCGAACGCTTGTTAGCGGCACCGCCCGCCAGCAGCACCGCACCCATCGAAGCCGCCAGGCCGGTGCAGATGGTGGCCACGTCGGGGTTCACGTACTGCATCGTGTCATAAATGCCCAGGCCGGCATACACCGAGCCACCGGGCGAGTTGATGTACAGCAGAATGTCTTTCTTGGCATCGGCCGATTCCAGGAACAGCATTTGCGCCGTCAGGATGTTGGCGATGTAGTCGTCCACCGCCGTGCCCAGAAACACGATGCGGTCCATAATCAGGCGCGAAAACACGTCGATTTCGCGGAAGTTCTGCGGCCGCTCCTCAATCACCGAGCGGGTCATGTTGGTGGGCAGCATCATGCCGTTGCGCACCTGGCCTTCCATGTGGTTCAGGTATTGGTCTACGCCCAGGCCGCTCAGGCCCTGTCCTTTCACCGCGAACTTGCGAAACTCTTGTCTATTCAGTAATGGATTCATGGGAGAAAAATGGGACGCCGCTTTCGCTGGCGCGGGTGAGAGTGTAGCGCATGCTTCAGCTTGCGCCGGTGAGGGTAAGAAAGTCGGACGAAGAAAGCGAATGTTGTCGGAATCCCAACAAAAAAGCCCCTACGTTTCCGTAAGGGCTTTTCCAAAAACTGGTCTGCGTAGGGCAGCGCGAAGGCTTAGCTATGCAGGGTCCGGAATTCTTCGGCCGTTACGGGCTTGTCGGTAACAACAACTTTGCCGCGCAGGTTTTCCAGCACTTTCTCTGCCAGAATGGCCTCGTACTCGTTCACGTAGTTTCGGCCGTTGTCCTGCTTCAGGAAGCTGTCGGCGTAGCTGCGCATCGATTCGCGCATCTCGTCGGGCATGTTCGGCATGTTGAACTGGCCCATGATTTTGTCGAGCGTGCGGTCCACAATCTCATCGTTGCTCACCTTCAGGCCGGCATTTTCCACCACCTTGTTGCGAATCATGCTCCACTTCAGCTCTTTTTCGTAGTCGGCGTAGTGTTCTTCTACCAGCTCGGGCGTCAGCTTGCCTTCGTTGGCGCGCACCAGCCACTTCTTGAAGAATTCCGTGGGCACTTTGATGCTGGTTTTCTCCACCAGCTGCTCCACAATGCTGTTGTTCAGCGCGCCGTCTGCCTCGCGGTCGTAGTTCGACTGGATGGTTTCGCGCACTTTGGCGTCGAATTCTTCCTGGCCCGATACGGCCTCGGGGCCGAATACTTTGTCGAACAGCTCCTGGTTCATCTCCGGGGCGGCCGTGCGGTTCACTTTCTCCACGCTCAGCTCGTAGTTGCCGGTGGCCTCAGTGGCTTCCGTCTTGCTCAGGCCGGTGAAGTTCGAAATCGAAGCCGCGTCGCTACTGAAAGCCGCCTGCAGGTCGAACGAAACAACATCGCCCGCCTTCTTGCCGATGAAGGGAGCCGAATCGCCGGTTACCTTGCTGATGGGCAGCAGGATGGTGCGGCCTTCGCCTTCTTCACCTTCCTTCTTCAGCTTGCCAAACAGGTAGTCGCCCGCCTCCGACTCGTCGGGGTTGGTCGTCTCGCCGTACTGCCGCGCGATTTGCTCGTTGGTCTGGGCCAGCGTCTCGTCGTCGAGGCTCACCTGGTGGCGCTCCACGGCGAGGTCGGCGGGCAGCTCGAATTCGGGCAGCAGGCCCAGCTCAAACTGGAAAGCGAAGTCTTTTTCCGTGTCGAAATTCACTTCCGATGGCACGGGCAGCGGCTCGCCGAGCAGCTTCACGTTGTTCTCCTTGATGTAGGAATCCACCGCTTGGCCCAGCATTTTGTTGATTTCCTCGCCCAGAATGCCTTTGCCGTACATCTTGCGCACTATGCCTACGGGCACCATGCCGGGGCGGAAACCCTTCACCTGGGCGCGCTTGCTGTACTCTTTAATCTGTTTTTCGACGGTGGGCGCGTAATCGGCTTCGGTCAGGTTCACGGTCAGCAGCCCGGTCAGCTGCTCGTCGTTCTTGTCGAGAGTAATGTTCAAAACAGGGAGCCAGCTGCTGCCGGCCAGGTTGAATGGTTGAAAAAAAAGCCTCCAGCCTATACGACTGAAGGCCTGCATCAAAATAAAGTGCGGATAGAGGGACTCGAACCCACACGCCTTGCGGCACCAGAACCTAAACCTGGCACGTCTACCAATTTCGCCATATCCGCAATATGTGCGCCCGTTGCCATTTGCTACGGGCCCGCAAAGGTACTCGGGAAAGTGTTTGCGTGCAACGGTAGAATGTAGCGTGGACTCTGCGAGTCCACGCATGCTTGGTTCGTGCCTGATGGTGGTTCACTCCACCACGTGGACTCGCAGCGTCCACGGCACAACCCGGCCACTTTTTCCGCCCCCGCGTTGTTACTTTACCCATTATGCCCCCCGTTATCTCCCCCGAAGCCGAGCGCCAGGAAATCCTGCGCCACTACCGTCGCCTGCTGCGCACCGCCAAGCCTTACCTCAAGGACGGCGACCCCAAGCTCATCAAAAAAGCTTTCAACCAAAGCTTAGAGGCCCATAAGGAGATGCGCCGCAAATCCGGCGAGCCCTATATTCTGCATCCGCTGGCCGTGGCCCAGATTGCGGTGGAGGAAATTGGCCTCGGCACCACCAGCATCGTGGCCGCCCTGCTGCACGATGTAGTGGAGGACACGCCCACCGAAATTTCCGACATCGAGCGGGAGTTCGGCCCCAAAGTGGCTCGTATTATTGATGGCCTGACCAAGATTTCGGGCGTCTTCGAGTACGGTACCAGCGAGCAGGCCGAGAATTTCCGCAAAATGCTGCTCACGCTGAGCGAGGACGTACGCGTTATTCTAATCAAAATCGCCGACCGTCTGCACAACATGCGGACCCTGGATTCAATGCCGCGCCATAAGCAGTTGAAAATCGCGTCGGAAACGCTGTATCTGTACGCGCCGCTGGCCCACCGCCTCGGCCTCTACACCATCAAGAGTGAGCTAGAGGATTTATACCTCAAGTTCACCGATACCGAGATGTATAATGAGCTGCGGGTCAAGGTGCGCCAGAGCCAGGCGGCGCGCAACCGCTTCATCAAGGAGTTTGTGCAGCCCATCGATGATGAACTGAAGGCCCAGGGCTTCGACTACGAAATCAAGGGACGCCCGAAAAGCATCTATTCCATCCTGAAAAAGATGAAGAAGCAGAACATCACCTTCGATGAGGTGTATGACCTGTTCGCCATTCGGGTAATTCTGGACGTGCCGCCGGAGCAGGAGAAAGCCGCCTGCTGGCAGGTGTATTCGATTGTGACGGACTTCTACCAGCCCAATCCCGACCGCCTGCGCGACTGGGTGAGCACGCCCAAAGCTAACGGCTACGAAAGCCTGCACACCACCGTGATGTCGCGGGCCGGGCAGTGGGTGGAGGTGCAAATCCGCTCGCGCCGTATGGACGACATCGCCGAAAAAGGCTACGCCGCGCACTGGAAATACAAGGACACCGGCAGTATTCAGCCCGAAAGCTCGCTCGAAGGCTGGGTGAACAAGGTGCGTGAGATGCTGGAATCCAACAATTCCAGCGCCCTCGAATTCATGGACGAGTTCCGCCAGAACCTGTTCGTGAAGGAGGTCTACGCCTTCACGCCCAAGGGCAAGCTGGTCATTCTGCCCGATAAGGCTACGGCCCTGGACTTCGCCTTCGACATCCATTCCCAAATCGGCATCCACTGCCTCGGGGCTAAAGTCAACCAAAAGCTGGAGCCGCTGAGCTATCAGCTTCACAACGGCGACCAGGTCGAAATCCTGACCTCGCACAAGCAGCGCCCCACCGCCGAGTGGCTCAACTACGTCATCACGACCAAGGCGCGCTCCAAAATCAAGGATTTCCTGCGTGACGACAAGCGCGCCAAAGCTGAAGACGGCCGTTTCCTGCTCGAAAAACGGCTGGAGCTCATCAGCGTGCCCTTCACGCAGGACAACTTCAACCGCCTGCTGGCCTACTTCAACGCGCCCAGCGCCCAGGAATTCTACTACCGCCTGGCCATGGGCCAGATTGACGGCCGCGCCATCCGCGAGTCGCTCTTCACCTCCGAAAAGCCCTTGCCGTCCGTGCTCGAACCCAAAACCTTCGACAACGAGATTCAAAAAATTCGCGGCGTGAAACCAGATATGCTCGTCGTGGGCGAGCACACCGACAAGTTTAACTACAGTATCGCCCGCTGCTGCAACCCCATTCCCGGCGACGACGTGTTCGGCTTCGAAACCGACCAGGGCCTCATCATCCACCGCACCAGCTGCCCCCGCGCCGTCGACCTCATGTCGAACTACGGCAACCGTATCGTGCGCGCCAAGTGGACCGACCAGCTCGAGCTGGCCTTCCTCGCCGGCGTCCGCCTCAAAGGTTCCGACCGCGTGGGCCTCGTCAACGACGTCACGCGCATCATCAGCACCAGCCTCAAGGTGAACATGCGCTCCATCACCATCACCGCCGACGATGGCTTCTTCGAAGGCCAGATTATGGTTTTCGTCAACGACACCGACCACCTCACCAAGCTCATTCAGCGCCTTAAGCGAGTCGATGGCGTGCTGCAAGTCGAACGGTTCGACTCCTAATCCGTGAAAATCATCGAACCCATCATCCACGGTACCGGAGTAAATGCGCGCACCCAATGCGCCCACTACCACTCCGAGCGCGACATCATCGCCGTCCAACACAAATGCTGCGGCGAGTTCTACGCCTGCATCCACTGCCACGATGAAGCCGCCAACCACCCCGCCCAAGTCTGGCCCCAAGCCGAATTCCACGCCCAGGCCATCTACTGCGGCAACTGCCACCGCACCCTCAGCATCGTCAGTTACTTAAGCTGCGACAGCACCTGCCCGCACTGTCAAGCCGCTTTCAACCCCGGCTGTGCCACCCATTACCACCTCTATTTCGAGCAATGGGTTGGCGTCAGGCTCCCCTCTCCCCAAGGAGAGGGGCCGGGGGTGAGGTGACCCGCCAGCACGTACTTTTGTCCCGCCGCCTTACACCTTATATACACAGTGAGTAAATCCCAAACCGTCCCCACTAACCTCGTTGATGAAGCAGGACAAGGGGTAGGCGGCTCCTCTGAGACCGGCTACGCGGCCAAGCATACCCCCAGCGCCGCTTCCCAAGCCACTCTCAATACCGATAAGCTCGAAGAAGTCAAAAAACTCTTCACCGCCCACCTCGAAAACAAAGGCCTCCGCAAAACCGGCGAGCGCTACGCCATCCTCGAAGAAATCTACGCCCGCTCTGGCCACTTCGATGTCGACGAGCTCTACGCCGGCATGAAGGAGCGCGGCCTCCAGGTAAGCCGCGCTACCGTCTACAATACCCTTGACCTTCTGGTCGAGCAGGGACTCGTCAGCAAGCACCAGTTCGGCCGCAACCTCGCTCAGTACGAGAAGAGCTACGGCTACCGCCAGCACGACCACGTCATTTGCACCGAGTGCCATAAAGTAGTGGAATTCTGCGACCCCCGTATCCACGGCATCCAAACCATGGTCGGCGACCTGCTGAACTTCCATATCTTGCATCATTCTTTAAATCTGTACGGCATCTGCGGCGACTGCCGCGCCCAGGCCGCCGCCCGAACCATCACTTCATGACCACCACCAGCACCGTCGATAACGGCATCTTATTCGTCCGCCTCACCGGCGACCTCATCGGCAGCCCCGACACCGACCAACTTCTGCAATCCGTCAACACGCACCTCGGTGAAGAACTCACCCATTGCGCCGTCGACCTCTCCGAAATCCGCTACATCAATAGTACCGGCATCGGCGTCCTCGTCTCGCTCCTCACTAAGTTCCGCAGCCGCGGCGGCGAACTGGTCCTCATCAACCCCGCCGACCATCCCAAAAAGATGCTGGCCATCACGAAGCTAAATAACATCTTCACCGTTTCGCCCGACGAAGCCACCGCCCGCCTACAGCTAACCCCGGCCGCCAATTAGGCGGCCGTTTTTTTGTCCTGCATGTTAACTTGAATGCAGTCCATCAAAAGTCAGCCTAGCACCTTGTTAGTTAAGCATAAAGCAGCAAATTAACCTCAAAACCAATCACGTTAAGTAGCCTATCAAAAGTCATGCATCTCGTCAGGCTCCCCCTCTCCCCAAGGAGAGGGGGCCGGGGGGTGAGGTGACTCACGGAGGGCGACCCCCAAACCACCATGCCAGTAGACGTATTAGTAGGCCTCCAGTGGGGCGATGAAGGCAAAGGCAAAATCGTTGACGTATTAGCGCCGACCTACGATGCCGTAGCCCGCTTCCAGGGTGGCCCCAACGCCGGCCACACCCTTTTCTTCGACGGCGTAAAGCACGTCCTGCACCAGGTTCCCAGCGGCATTTTCCACCCGCACATCATCAATGTAGTCGGCAATGGCGTCGTCCTCGACCCCGTCGTCTTCCGCCAGGAGCTCCAAAAACTCACCGATAGGGGAGTAGACTGGTCCAAAAACCTCTACATCTCCAAAAAAGCCCAGCTCATCCTCCCCTCGCACCGCGCCCTCGACCGCATCAGCGAAGAAGCCCGCGGCAACACCAAAATCGGCAGTACCCTCAAAGGCATCGGCCCCACCTATTCCGATAAAATCGGCCGCGTCGGCCTCCGCGTCGGCCACATCCTCCTGCCCGATTTCCATCAGCGCTACCAGGAAGCCGTCGCCCAGCACGCCGCCATCGCCGCCCACAATAATAAGGAGCTTGAAATCGAAGCCATCGAAGCCGAATTCTTTTCCGCCGTCGAGTTCCTCCGCACCCTCCAGCTCACCGACACCGAATACCTCCTCAACGACCTCCTCACCCAAGGCAAGCGCATCCTCGCCGAAGGTGCCCAGGGCTCCTTATTAGATATCGACTTCGGTTCCTATCCCTACGTCACCTCGTCCAGCACCATTGCCGCCGGCGCCTGCACCGGCCTCGGCATCGCCCCCCGTCATATCGATAAGGTGTACGGCATTACCAAAGCCTACTGCACCCGCGTCGGCAGCGGCCCGTTTCCCACCGAACTCCACGACGAAGTGGGCGAGCAAATCCGCCAGGCCGGCCGCGAGTTCGGCTCCACCACCGGCCGCCCCCGCCGCACCGGCTGGATAGACCTGCCCGCCCTCCGCTACGCCATAATGCTCAACGGCGTCACCGAACTCCACCTCATGAAAGCCGACGTCCTCGACGGCTTCACCGAAATCCAGGCCTGCACCCACTACCGCACCGCCACCGGCGAAAGCACCCCCCAACTCCCCGACCCCGGCGAGCTCACCACCGTCACCCCCGAGTACATCACCCTGCCCGGCTGGCACTCCGACCTCACCGCCCTCACCGCCGCCGCCCAGCTCCCCCCCAACCTAGTCGCCTACCTCGATTTCCTGGAAAAGGAGCTCCAAGTCCCCATCCGCATCGTCAGCGTCGGCCCCGACAGAGTAAGCACCCTACATCGGTAAACAGGAGTTTTAAGATGAAGACATTTGATGAGCACGTCAATGATATGCGTGGCTATCTAATAGAGCTTGAAGCAGTGCAGCCTTTGAATCTCACCGATTTGAAGGTTGCAAAGCTGCCCCCGGCGGGGATTTATGTTTTGTATGAGCACGAAATCCCGCAATATGTTGGGAGAACCGGCCGCCTGAAAGCGCGGTTGAAGGAGCATGGCCACAAGAATTCGAATCACTTCAGCGCTTCCTTTGCATTCATTCTTGCCAAGAAACAAGCATTAGCAAAAGGCATAGACTGCAACAGAAGCCGGGAAGCATTAGCCGCAGACCCCGATTTCAAGTTTAAGGAAGCAAAAGAGGCCGTGAGCTTAATGCAAGTCAGGTTTATCGAAATCGGAGATTCGATAGCGCAAACGCTATTCGAAGTCTACGCTTCATTAGAGTTGAAAACGCCCCACAACACTTTTGACCCTCATTGAGCAGCCCCAGAATCACCAGCATCAATACGGCGCTCAATCTCTCTGGCGATAGCATCCCGTAGTTCTGTGTCCTGATTAGTTCGACTAAGAACAGCGAACGACGAATCAAGCATATTCATAGGCAGCGCGGACAAATGCCTAGCTAATGTCTCTTGCTTCTTCTGCGAGGATTCTCTGTCCCTATTCTGTATTCTTTCCCAAGCCGAAGCATTCCAGTCCGTTATACTGTTGAGTTCTTCTGTTGGCAGTTCTTCACCTTTAGGTTGTGATGATTCAGCGTCGAATTGGTTTTTCATGATAAGGGACGTTGGTAGGTTATTGGATGCTTGAAGATAGTAGGCTTGACATAATTGCGGCTCGTATCAAATTTTATCCCCCAAGCTCAACTACTTAACGCAACCCAGCCGAAAACTTCGCCGTAACCTCTTGCCGACCCAAAAAGTCCCCCTACCTTTGCAGTCCCGAAACGTCAAACGGACCAACGGAAACGCCAAAAGCACCCGCTGCAGCAACAAATTAAAAAGCCGGGAACTCCCATGGAAGTAAGCTTGTCTTACCCACCGCAGCCAGCCGCAAGCCCCGAGATTTATTTCTCAAATAGCTTGCACCAGCGAAAAAAGCCACCGTACCTTTGCAGTCCGCTTCAACCGGAAGCAGCCAGAAATTGAAAATCGGAACGAAAAGAATCCAAAAAATTTTCGCCGAAAGATTTGGAAGTCGAAAAAAACTTCTACCTTTGCACTCCCAAAACGAACAGAGGTAATCAGAAGTCAGTCTTAAACAACTGACTTACAAACAAAAAAGCCGCTTTAAAAGAAAGTAGCAGATTTGAAAAACAAATCGAAAACCACAAAGATTTTCGAAAACAGGTTGTCAAATCAAAAATAGTTTCTACCTTTGCACTCCCAAAACGAACAAAGGCTGACAACGCCAACACCGGGTTAAGTTATCAACCCACACTGACGCTTCAAATGGAAGCATCACACGTTCTTTGAATGACGGAAATAGACAAAATAGTAAGTGTTCCACTTGCTGCTTCTTCTTCTGAAGAAACACAGTGAAACAAACCAAACGAAACGAATTTGACCATAATGTCAATATGTGAGCAAGGTCAGCACTCGACATCAGCCAGTTTTCGAACTGGTGAAGAACATTTTACAATGGAGAGTTTGATCTTGGCTCAGGATGAACGCTAGCGGCAGGCCTAATACATGCAAGTCGAACGGTCTTTAGCAATAGAGATAGTGGCGCACGGGTGCGTAACGCGTAACCAACCTACCCGAATCTGGGGGATAGCCCGCCGAAAGGCGGATTAATACCGCATAAAACTGCAGCACGGCATCGTGTAACAGTTAAAGATTTATTGGATTCAGATGGGGTTGCGTGCCATTAGCTAGTTGGGGAGGTAACGGCTCACCAAGG
>JANNDE010000449.1:0-1067 GCA_031387395.1 Hymenobacter sp. | reverse complement strand
GCTTGGTGCGCAGTTCTACCTGGGCCACGGCCGCAATACTGGCCAGCGCCTCGCCCCGGAAGCCCAGCGTGCGGATGCGGAACAGGTCGTCGGTGGTGCGAATTTTGGAGGTGGCGTGGCGCTCCAGGCTCATGCGGGCGTCGGTGGCGCTCATGCCCGAGCCGTTGTCCACGACCTGCACCAGCTGCTTGCCGGCGTCCTTGATGATGAGCTGCACCTGCGTAGCGCCGGCGTCGACGGCGTTTTCGAGCAGCTCCTTTACCGCCGACGCCGGCCGCTGCACCACTTCGCCGGCGGCAATCTGGTTGGCCAGGTACTCGGGAAGCAGCTGAATGATGTCGGCCATGCCAGAAGGATAATGGGAATACGAAGGACGAAAAATCAGGCGTTAACCCGTTGAGCAATTGAACTTACTCGGTGAAATGCCAACCAAGCCCCGGAATTTCTCCGTAAGTTTGCGGCCAACATTCGTGTGCGTTGTGCCAACCGGGCTCCCGGGCTGGTGCGTTGGAGAAAGTTGATGACCGGATGCCTCGGGCCCACCGCCACGGTGGCCGGGTCCATCGGTCCAGGCTTCTTCCAGCTCCCGGATGACAACAAAAGTAGGATGAATTCCACTTGCGTTCAACCAAGCCATTTACCGCCAGACACCACACGGGGGCCCATGCTCAAGGAATTTCGGATTAGACTCTTATTGCTGCTGCTGGCCGCCACGGGTCTGATCATCACCTCCGCGACACCTTATGATGATGCCGCCCGGCCCCGCTCGGTGGCCGAGCAGAACTGGGTGGACAGCGTGTTCAGCTCGCTCACGCCCGACCAGCGCCTGGGCCAGCTGTTTATGGTGGCCGCGTATTCCAACAAAGACAAGAAGCACGCGCAGTACACCGAGTTCCTTATTAAGAACTATGGCATCGGCGGGCTGATGTTTCTGCAGGGCGGGCCGCGTCGGCAGGGCAACCTCACCAACCGCTACCAGGCCGCCGCCAAGGTACCGCTGCTCATTGCCATGGACGCCGAGTGGGGCCTCGATATGCGCCTCGACTCCAGTACGCACTTCGCCAAGC
>JANNDE010000062.1:0-1002 GCA_031387395.1 Hymenobacter sp. | reverse complement strand
CCACGTGGACGTGCAGCGCGACTCGCTCCGGTTCCGCCGCAACCTGCAGCGCCTCGGCGAAATCATGGCTTACCGCATCAGCTCCCAGCTCAGCTACGTGGAGAAAAGCGTAAAAACGCCGCTCGGTGAGGCCAAAAGCCTGCAGCTGCACGACTTCCCGGTGCTGGCCACGGTGCTGCGTGCCGGCCTGCCGTTCCACCAGGGCTTCCTCAACTACTTCGATCAGTCTCCGAGTGCCTTCGTGGCCGCCTACCGCATCGAGGGCACCTCGCAGGTGCAGGTGCAGGTCGACTACCTGTCGGCGCCCAGCCTCGATGAGCGGGTGCTGATTCTCGTGGACCCCATGCTGGCCTCGGGCAAGTCGTTGGTGCAAACCTACCGGGCCATGCTGCGCTTTGGTACGCCGCGCCAGGTGCACATTGCCGCCGTCATTGCCTCGCCCGAAGGCGTAGCCAACGTCACGCGCGAAATTCCGGAAGCCACGCTCTGGCTGGCCGCCATCGACGAAAAGCTCAATGCCCAGGCCTACATCGTGCCCGGCCTCGGCGACGCCGGCGACCTGGCTTTCGGCAGCAAGCTGTAGAGCAGTACCACGAAGCGGCGCTTCGTTACCCCGCGCCACCTGACCGGAATTGTATCAACGAACAAAGCGCCGCTTCGTGGTACTGCGGGCATACTGAACGCATTTCCCGGTTACTTCATTAGAGCACAACTACCCGCTCACAAGGGTCTTTACAATTTCAGCGTTTCATTTCTCTTATCCTGGTTACTGCTCGTGCTGTCTCACCTCCTCAAATACGCTTCCGTTTTCCTGCTGGGCATGGTCAAGTTTGTGGCGGCCCCGGTAGCCGGTGTGGCGACTGGGGTACCCGTAATGCTCATCTGGCTGCTGTCGGTGGCGGGCATGATGACGACGGTGGTGCTGATTTCCAGCGTAGGCAAGATGTGGGCCCTGCACCTGCGGCGGCGGCGCGAAACCAAGGGCAAGCCGCTGTTCAGCCG
>JANNDE010000440.1:0-1065 GCA_031387395.1 Hymenobacter sp. | reverse complement strand
CCAATTGGA
Organism: Hymenobacter sp.; assembly: GCA_031387395.1. Taxonomy (GTDB): domain Bacteria; phylum Bacteroidota; class Bacteroidia; order Cytophagales; family Hymenobacteraceae; genus Hymenobacter. The sequence goes on along the minus strand of JANNDE010000440.1, from coordinate 1,056 downwards.
GGAAGTAGCCCTGGCCCTGTGCCTGATGTGGATGAACCGCCTGCTGTTTCTCAAGCTGCTGGAGGGGCAGCTGGTGCGCTACCACGCTCTTTTACCACATTGAGTTAACAGGAACTTGTGAAAATAGAAGTCACTTTCTGCCAGCTTTTGGTGTTGTAAAAGAATGGCAAAAGCGGGCAAGACTACTAAAGAAGCAATTATCGAAACGGCCGCCCAGCGTGTTACGCGTCTGATGAAGGCCAACAAATCAACTGGCACGAAGCCGGAATTACTCTTGCGTAAAGCCGTATGGGTAGCCGGGGTGCGGGGCTACCGTCTGCACCAGAAAGGAGTGCCGGGCCGGCCGGATATGAGCTTACCGGGCAAGAAACTGGCGGTGTTCGTGCATGGCTGTTTCTGGCATCAGTGCCCACGTTGCGAAGGCAAAAAAGCATTCCCACGTTCTAATCAAGAGTTCTGGCGGAGCAAGTTCGCGGAAAACGCCGCTCGTGATGCGAGAGTGCAGAGTGAATTGCAACAAAATAACTGGCGATGTATAGTGTTGTGGGAGTGTGAGGTGCGTCAGGACGCGGCCGCCTGTGCGAACCGCGTCAAGGAGGAATTACTCGTGAAAGGCTAATACGTTTAGTTTGCGGGTTACCTTTGGTGCTCATCCAATTTTAGCCTACCCGAACTGATGAAAGCTCTTGAACTCTTTGCTGGCGGTGGTGGCTTAGCCGTAGCGCTAAGCCAGACTGGCTTTGAAACCTCCCGCGTAGTGGAGTGGGACCAATGGGCCTGCAAGACGCTTTCTTATAACCGGGAATTGCTAAAATGCCGGCACGAAGGACCTATTGAGCCTACCGACATTCGGGCAGCGCGCTTCACGGATTTCGAGGGCCACATTGACATCGTGACGGGTGGCCCTCCTTGTCAGCCCTTCTCACTTGGTGGCAAGCATCAAGCCTATGATGACAAGCGGGATATGTTCCCACAGGCAATCAGAGCACTTAGAGAAGTAAAGCCAAAGGCTTTTATGTTTGAAAACGTTCGGGGATTGACGCGCGCTTCTTTTAT
>JANNDE010000429.1:0-5799 GCA_031387395.1 Hymenobacter sp. | reverse complement strand
CAGCGTCGCCGATTATTTTGACTACTACAACCACGAACGCCGGCACTCCAGCATTGGCTATCAGAAGCCGTATCAATTTCACCAACAACAACTTAAAAATATCACCCAATTCTCTCCTGCTTAACTAGACCACCTCAATCTTCCCCAGGCGCTTTATCTGGCCCGTTATATTGATAAATGCGTACTCGGAAAGGCTCCCTCTCAAACCCTTCTTCTCCAATGCGGAATGTAAGTGTCCGCAGTTTCCACGGCTGGTGGATGCTACTGTCCTGAATCAGAAAGGCTCGCTGGCTGCCAGGCAAGCTCTGCCACGGCGAGTGACAAGTAGATACGTGCACCGAATCAGCAGGACGCAAGTGACCGTGGGGCGGGAAGTGATAGGTATTGCGCACCAGCAGCAGCGTTACGCGTTGAGCGGTATCGACCGGAATGGCGGCGCTACCGGCATAATTGAGCGAATACACCCCTAACTCGTCCAACTCCTTAGACATGTAAGCCTGATTATTCGCCGAGGGATATTTCAAGCGAAAGAACCCATCTTTGGCCGTACGGGTCTGCGCGCCGTTTTTCGCCACGGGCACGTCGGCCATGGGTTGGCGGGTGGCCGCCGCGTCAAGCACGTAGCCCGAAACGCTTGCCGACTGGCCTTTCTGGAAGCGCTGCGTGGTGGACTGACTGGAGCGCACCGCGCAGCCCGCCAGTAGCAACGAAAACAGGAGCAAGCGTAGGAAACTCACGTGGGACCGGGAAAGAAATGGTGTATTGAATGGCAAGTTGCTTCTCAGTGGGGCTGCCGCAGCTTAGTGTTTTGTGGGCTGGCTAGGGGCGGGTTCTACTTCCACGCTCAGCGCGCTTTCGTAGAGCGGCCAGCAGTTTTCGACGGCCGTGGCCCGGTGCCAGCCTTTGCCAATAACATATACCCAAGTGCGAGCGTCGATAAAGGCACAGGGTGGGCGTAGTACCGGCCCGACGGGAACATAAGCATCCATTGGGGCCACAATTCCGCGCCATTCTGTTACTATCCACTCAAAAGCGACAAAAAACCCTTTTGTGGGCAGGAAAACATTACCGACGGCATGAGGCTGAATCTGATAGGAACTAAGGTCGGTGCTGATAACTCCGTCGCGCACATTGTTTATCACGCAATTCTCCGTTAGTAAATCCTCTCCAGGTGGCTGTTCTGGGCCGTCATAACGGTAAATGCGCACACGAAAAGGCTCACGGGGAAATCCATTCTTCCCCCCCCTGAAAGTGAATGTCCGCAGCTTTCGCGGCTGACGAGCGGCACTATCCAGAATCAGAAATGCCATCTGGGTACCGGGCAGCCCGAATAAGGGCTCCGCAGACGGTGAGACGTGTACAGAGTCGGCCAATTGCTGGCACTCTCCTGCCAGCGTCCGAAAGCGTTTGCGTTTCGCCAGCAGTATAACCCGACTTGCTGTATCAGTTGGTAACGGGGCGCTTCCTTCATAGAGCACGGACTGTACTACCAACTCTGCAGGTTGCTTGCGCACGAAGCTTGGCAACGTCAGCGTGAAATACCCGCGGGCATCTGTTTTGAATAGTCTCCAGCCACTCAGCAACACTGTTACATTGGGGAGGGGCTGGCAGGTGGTAGCATCCAGTACATAACCAGAGAGGGGGCAATTTTTCTCCGGATTGGTAGACGCTTTGGGGATTGCCGAAGCCTCAGGAGAAGATTGCCACACATATGTTGGAGCCGAAGTAACACAAGCAGCTAACAGCGGCAGCAGCGCAACAACCAAAAAACGGGCAGACTTCATCAGACGGAAATTCAAGGTGTTCCCAAAGTAACGCCCCGCACCACCAACGCCCAACCCGCTTTTTTTCGGATGCTGGCCCGCCGCCTGCGTATGCACCTTCCGACCGTTTCCCGGCTTCCCATTATGCCTAGCAATTCCTCCCCCAATTTCTCCGGTTTAGTGCGCGTGCGCGGGGCCCGCGAGCACAACCTCAAAAACGTGGACGTTGATATTCCGCGCGATGCGCTGGTGGTGTTCACCGGCGTGTCGGGCTCGGGCAAGAGCAGCCTGGCGTTTGGCACGCTCTACGCCGAGGCCCAGCGGCGCTATCTGGAATCGGTGTCGCCCCACGCGCGGCGGCTGTTTCACCAGATGGCCGTGCCCGAGGTGACGAGCATCGACGGGCTGCCGCCGGCCGTGGCTTTGCAGCAGCAGCGCGGCGCGCCCAGCACCCGCTCGTCGGTGGGCTCGGTCACCACGCTCTCCAACCTCGTGCGGATGCTGTACTCGCGGGCCGGCGACTACCCGGCCGGGCAGGGCATCATCTACGCCGAAGCTTTTTCGCCCAACACCGCCGAAGGGGCCTGCCCCACCTGCCACGGCCTGGGCCGCGTGTACGAAGTCACCGAAGCCAGCATGGTGCCCGACCCCACGCTCACCATTCGGGAGCGGGCCATTGCGGCCTGGCCGCAAGCCTGGGGCGGCCAGAACCAGCGCGACATTCTGGTGAGTATGGGCTACGACGTGGATACGCCCTGGCAGGAGTTGCCCCAGCAGGACCGCGACTGGATACTGTTCACCGACGAGCAGCCGGTGCTGCCCGTGTACCCCGGCTACTCGCCCGAGCAAACCCAGCGGGCCATCAAGCGCCGCGAGCCGCCGAACTACATGGGCACCTTCACGGGGGTGAAAAAACATGTGCTGCATACCTTCGCCACCACCCAGAGTGCGCTGATGAAGAAGCGCGTGGCCCAGTACATGCTGGGTTCCGACTGCCCCACCTGCCAGGGCAAGCGCCTGCGCCGGGAGTCGCTGTCGGTACGCTTCGCCGGCCTCGATATCGCCGAGATGTCGCGCCTGCCCCTGAAGCGGCTGGCGGCGCTGCTGCACCCGTTTGCAGAGGGCAAAGCCGGCCAGCAGCACGACCAGGAGCACCCGGAGCAGGCTATCGTGGCCCGGCGCATTGCCGAAGATTTGGCGGCGCGGCTGGCGGTGCTGCTCGATTTAGGCCTGGGCTATCTATCGCTGGAGCGCGGCACGCCCACGCTCTCGCCGGGCGAGCTGCAGCGGCTGCGGCTGGCCACGCAGCTCTATTCCAACCTATTCGGCGTAGTGTACGTGCTGGATGAGCCCAGCGCCGGCCTGCACCCGGCCGATACCGAGGCACTGCTGAAGGCGCTGGCGGGCCTGCGACGTGCGGGCAACTCCCTGTTTGTGGTGGAGCACGATTTGGACGTCATCCGCCAAGCCGACTGGCTGGTGGACGTGGGCCCCGCCGCCGGCGAGAGGGGCGGCGAAGTCCTCTACAGCGGCCCGCCCGAAGGCCTGAAAAACGTAGCCGCTTCGCAGACGCGCCAGTTCCTCTTCGATACCACCGCGCTGCCCGAAACCCCGCCGCGCACCCCCACCGGCTGGCTGAAGCTGGCCGGCGTGACGCGCAACAACCTCGAAAACCTCGATGTGGCGTTTCCGCTGGGCGTGTTCACAACGGTTACGGGCGTATCGGGCTCGGGCAAATCCAGCCTCGTGAGCCAGGTGCTGGTGGAATTGGTGGCCGAAAGTCTGGGCCAGACCATCGCATCCGAAGAAGAAGAAGAAACCGACCCGCTGGCCGCGCCCGCACCGGCCACGCTGGGCGGGCGCATCACGGCGGGCCTCGAAAACATCAAGCGCCTGGTGCGCGTCGACCAGAAGCCCATTGGCCGCACGCCGCGCTCCAACATGGCCACTTATACCGGCCTGTTCGACCACGTGCGCAAGCTGTTCGCCGCCACGCCCGACGCCCGCCAGCGCCGCTACGACGCCGGCCGCTTCTCCTTCAACGTGGCCAAGGGCCGCTGCGAGAACTGCTCGGGCGAGGGCTTCGTGATGGTCGAGCTGCTGTTTCTGCCCAGCGTGTACGCGCCCTGCCCGGTGTGCCACGGCGCGCGCTACAACGCCAAAACCCTCGAAGTGCGGTACCGCGAAAAGAACATCGCCGAAGTGCTGGGCCTGACCGTGGACGACGCCTGGGAATTCTTCGCCGACGAGCCCGCCATCTACCGCGCCCTCACGGTGCTGCGCGAAGTAGGCCTAGGCTACCTGCGCCTCGGCCAGCCCGCCACAGAGCTGAGCGGCGGCGAGGCCCAGCGCATCAAGCTCGCTACCGAGCTCCAGCGCATCGGCCGCGGCAACACGCTTTATGTGCTGGATGAGCCCACCACCGGCCTGCACCCTTCGGATATTGAGAAGCTGATGCTGCAGCTGGAAGGGCTGGTAGCGGCCGGCAATACCGTCATCGTCGTGGAGCACGACATGCGCGTGGTGGCCGGCTCCGATTGGGTCATCGACATTGGCCCCGGCGCGGGCGAGGACGGCGGGCGCGTGGTAGCCGCCGGGCCGCCGCGCGAAGTGGCAAAGGTGCAGGGCAACCAAACCGCGCCGTACCTACGGCAGTTTTTAGCGCCGCAGCCAGTTGGTGTTCTTTCTTAATCGCTGCGCTACTCCAAACTGATTCATGGACCCCAAAAGCTCCTTCCCCGCCAGCGCCTTCCAGCGCCAGGACGAAACGCCCGACGCCGAATTCTACCACCACCCGCGCTTCGTCACGCACCTCGACGACGCGGCCATTGCGGCCGTCACGCAGCTCTACCGCGAGCATTTCCCGGTCAATAGCGACATCCTCGACCTGATGAGCAGCTGGGTGAGCCACCTGCCGCCCGAAGTCTCATACCGCCGGGTAGTGGGCCTGGGCATGAACCACGCCGAGCTGGCGGCCAACCCGCGCCTGGCCGCCTTCGTGGTGCAGGACCTCAACCAGCAGCCCGCCCTTCCCTTCGCCGACCAGGAATTTGACGGGGCCGCCATTTGCGTATCCGTTGATTACCTGACCCAGCCGGTGGCCGTACTCGGCGAGCTGGCCCGCGTGCTGCGGCCCGGCGCTCCGCTGGTCATCACCTTCTCCAATCGCTGCTTTCCGAGCAAGGCCGTGGCTGCCTGGCACGCCCTCGACGACCGCGGCCACCTGGCCCTGGTGCGCCAGTACCTGCTGGCGGCCGGCGGCTGGCAGGCCATCGAGCTGCTCGACCGCAGCCCCGCGCCCGGCCGCTCCGACCCGCTGTTCGCCGTGGTGGCCCGGGCCGCAGCCGCCACCAAAACCGTCGCATGAGTTAGGCCGGCACTTGTCAAAACGGGAGTTGAGCAGTATGCCTTGAGGGTCAGCAAACTGCGTATTTTCGCAAGCCCCGGGCGATTGAAACCGGCAACCCCTCATTTTTTGAAAAAGGACCGCACCCAGTCCGGACTGGGCAGTAGGGTGTGTATTCTGTTCCTTCCAGGCATCAGGAAGCCAAATCTGACTTTCTATGCGCCCTTTCCTACTTTTTGCCCTGCTCCTTTTTCTGCTGCTGCCCGCCCACGCCCAGCAGCGCGTGGCCCAGGCCCGCCAGCGCAGCTACCTCACCAAAGTATTCCGGATAAGCGAAGCCCAGACCCGCCAGCTATACGAGCGCGGCATGCGGGCGGCGCGGGCGGAGTTTTTCACGCAGGTAGTCGACTCTTTTCCTTCGGAGAAGCCCTTGCGCCGGGCACTGCCGCCGGGCTACTACCTCGAAGCCCACGCCGAAGGCCCGCGCCTGCTGTACGAGCTGCGCACCGAAACCGACCGCGAGGTACTGGTGGTCGACAACCAGGTCGACCTCGTGCTGATAGTGCGCGACTCGCTGGGCCGGCTGCTGCCCGATGCGCAGGTGGCCGTGGCGGGCCGGCCGCTGCTGTTCGATGCCGCCATCCAGAGCTACCGGCGGGCCGGCGGCGGCCAGGCCGGGCTGGTGGCCGT
>JANNDE010000414.1:0-3669 GCA_031387395.1 Hymenobacter sp. | reverse complement strand
GGGCCGCGAAGTGGCGGTGGGCAGCCTGCGCTGGCTGGCCGCGGGCGCCAACCGCCGCCTGCGCAACCTGCAGCTGGAGCAACTTTGGCTGTTGCTTCTGCGGGCCGCGCTGCTGGCGGTGCTGGCCGTGGCTGTAGCGGGGCCGGTGTGGCGCACGGCGCTACCGGCCAGCCGGGGTGTGGTGCTGCTGAGCGCCGAGGCAGCGGGCTTGCCCGCACTGGCTGGCCTGAAACCCATCATCGACTCGCTGCGCCGGAAAGGATATGCGCTGCGCTGGCTGGCGGCCGGCTTCCCACGGGTGCCGGGCGGCGCGTGGCGCAAGCTGAGCACCGCCCAGGCCGGAACCACGGCAGATTTTGTGGCGGCAGCGGCTACTGCCAGGCCCCAGCCGCAGGAGTTTGCCTGGGCGCGGGTGCGGCAGGCCGCGGCGACCTTCCCGGGCCAGCCGCTGGTGGTGGTGACGAGTGCCGCGCTGCGCAATTTCGGGGGCAGCCACGCGCCGCTGCCGCCGGCCGTGCACTGGCAGGCGCTACCCGATACCGCGACTTCCGCATGGCTGGCCAGCGCCGCGCAGGCCGGCGACAGCCTGAGCCTGCTGGTAGGCCGCAGCCGGGAAACCCAGACCACTTACCGGCACGAAAAAATAAGCAAACCGCACAGCGGGCAGCAACTTCAGGTGCCCGGGCTACCGCCGCTTCGGCTGCGCCTCAATCCTCGTGGGGGCACGGGCTTCGTGTTAACCACCAGTTCCGCTCCGGCTTCCGAGGCTGGAATCGGTTTTGAAGTCGCTCCCCTGGACGTTGCTGTTTACGCCTCACCGGATTATGCTGCCGATGCCCGCTATCTGGAAGCCGCCCTACGGGCGGCGGGCACGGCGCTGGCTATTCCGCCCCGGGTACGCCGCCTGCGCACCCGACCAACGAACCTGAAAGCCGACTGGACGTTCTGGCTTTCGGCCGAGCCGTTGCCGCAGAACTGGCAGGAGGGCGCGAGGAAAGATGGCCAATGCCTCTGGCGCGAGGCCACCGGGCCGGGCGTGGCGGACACCGCGCAATTCGCGGCTACTGAAGCGGGGGCGGCATCCGTCACCGTATTTCGCCGGGGTAGCAGCGCCGTCCCTGGGGGCAGCGAAACGGTGTGGGCCGATGGGCGGGGCCGCGCCATCCTCTCGCGCCGGGGGCTGGGGCGGGGCAGCGCGTACCAGCTGCACACCCGCCTGAACCCTGCCTGGAGCGAGCTGGCCGACGACCCGCAGCTGCCCGCCCGCCTGCTGGAGCTACTGCAGCCGGAGCCCCCCGACAACCGCAGTCCGGTTCCAAGCCAGTTTGCCCGGCTGGAAGCGACCCACGACCAACGGACGCTGGCACCGGCGCAACTGGCTGCCGGCCCGGGCGCGCCGGCCGGTTTGGCCGGCGCGCCCGGGCCGAAAGACCCGGCCCCGCGCTCCCTCCGTACCACCGACCTGCGGCCGTGGCTGGTGCTGTTGGCGGAGCTGCTGCTGCTGTTCGAACGCCTGCTGGCAGCGCGACGGGAATCCCGGTCATTACTCCGAGCAGTCTCGTGAATCAAATAATCAACCCATCGCCCCAGCTCGCCAAGGCGCAGCAGCTGCTGCTGGCCGAAGCAAGGCACTATGCTTTCAGGCATGTGCCCGTATTTCTTCCGTTGTTGCTTGTGAGCCTGGTTTGCGGCCTGATTGCGGGCAAGGGCTGGAACGGCCCGGTCATTTTCCGAACTCTTCTCTTGCTGCTCGCCGCCATTACGGCGTTTCGTGCGTTCCAGCTATGGTATCGCATCTGGCAGGCCCGCCTACCAAACGCCGTGATAGCGTTTGACCGGCATTATTTACAGCTGGAAGACAGCACCTGGCTCCTGTTGCGGCCGACTAACGAGTTGAGTTTACTCAGCCGGCTGCAACAACAGCGCGTAGCGGAGCGGCTGGAACAGCTAGCGAATATCCAACAGCCCTTATTGCCGTTGCCGGTAACCCGCTGGTGGTTGCGATGTGCTTGGTTGCTGGCCTTGGCCGTTGGGGCTTGGTGGTATCCAACAAAACGCCATCAGCCTACAGCTGCCGGCGTAGCGGTGCATTTTTCGCCCCCGGCCACGCCCGCCAAACCCGGCGCGGCCCCGGCCCGCATCAGCCAAACTACCTTGCGCGTGACGCCGCCGGCCTACACGCGGCTGGCGGCGTTTGCCCCGGCGCAGGCGTCGTTCCAGTGCCCGCAGGGGGCGCGGGTGCGCTGGCAGGTGCGGGTGAGTGGCCGCGCGGCGGGCGCGCCGGTGCTGGAGCTGGGCACGCGGCGCCTGGCCCTGCGGCCGGTGGCCGGGCGGGCGGGCTCGTTCGCTATCGAGCAGGTGTTGAACGCCTCCACCCTCTACCGGCTACGCTACGCAGGCACGGTTTCCGATGACTATGCCATCGACGTGCGGCCCGACCTGGCCCCGGTGCTGCGCATCATCACCCCCAAGGCCTACACGCTGGTGGCCGCCCTCGGGCAGCGGCCGGAGGTTTCCATCCGGGCCACGGTGCGCGACGACTATGGCCTGAGCCAGGCCGAGCTGGTCATCACCGTGGCGCAGGGCCAGGGCGAGGCGGTGAAGTTCCGGGAGCTGCGGCGCGACTTGGGCGCGGGCCTGACCAGGCCGCAGGCCAGCCTGGGCAGCGTGCTCAACCTGCCCCGGCTGGGCCTGACGTACGGCGACGAGCTCTACTTCTACCTCACGGCCCGCGACAACCACGGCCACACCACCCGCACCGATTCCTACCTCGTGCAATGGCAGGACACCGCCGTGGCCGACGGCGCTATCGACATGGGCAGGGGCGTGAAAGTGGCCCCGGCCTACTTCCGCAGCGAGCGCCAGATTATCATCGATACCGAAAAGCTCATCGCCGAAAAGCCCAGGCTCGAGGCCGCCACCGTGGCCGACCGGGCCAATGCTCTGGGCTTCGACCAGCAAAGCCTGCGCTTGCGCTACGGCAAGTTTATGGGCGAAGAAGCCGAAGCCGGCATCGGCGCGAAGGCACCGCATTCGCCCATCGCCGAGGATGAGGATGCCCCCACCGCCCCCACCGCCGAAGCGCCGGAGCCCGACGACCACCACGACCACGCGGCCCCGGCTGGCCCGCCCGCCAAGGCTTCGCCCACTGCCGAAACCGACGCCCTGATGGACCCTTACATCCACAAGCACGACGACGCCGAAACCGCCGACTTCCTGGAGCCCGCCGTGAAGGCCAAGCTGCGCGCGGTGCTCGACCAGATGTGGGCCGCCGAGCTGCGCCTGCGCACCGGCCAGCTGAAGGACGCCCTGCCCTACGAGTACCGCGCCCTGCGCCTGCTGAAACAGGTGCAGCAACAAACCCGTGCTTTCGTCAGGAAAGCCGGTTTCACCCCGCCGCTCATGCCCGAAGCCACCCTGCGCCTGAGCGGCGAGCTGACCGGGGCCGCCGTGCCCCAGCGCCAGCAAAACCTGCCCGCGCCCAACCCGCAGCCGGCCATCCGCGCGGCCCTGCGCTGGCTGGCCGCGGCCGATAATAGCCAGCCCACCCGCCCCGCCGACGCCGCCGTGCTCGACCAGGCCGGCACCATGCTGGCCGGCGCGGCCCTCAGCCGACCGGGCTTCTACCTGCCGGCGCTGCGGGCCCTGCGCGAGCTGGGGGCCGACGTG
>JANNDE010000317.1:0-7596 GCA_031387395.1 Hymenobacter sp. | reverse complement strand
GAGCGTGAACAGCGGCACCACGGTTAGCTTTCTGGACAGCTCCTCCAGCCAGGAGCTGCACTTGCAGGTCGATAAGAGCAACCGCATCACCATCGTGGTAAACAGCGGGCAGGGCACCATCACGCTCAACGCCAGCAAAAGCATCGTGCTGAAAGCAACCCAGGAAATCACGCTCGACGCGCCCAAAATCACCCTCAAGGGGCAGCAAGTGTCCATTGCGGGAACGGCCCAAACGACCATTTCAGGGGCGACGGTCGACATCAAGGCCGATGCCTCACTGAAGGCGCAGGGAGCCATCGTGAAGATAACGGGCACCGGCATGGCCGGCCTGGAAAGCTCGGGCATCACGACCGTGAAAGGCACCATGGTGATGATAAACTGACCCCATGACCCTGCCCCTGGTTACAAACCCCTTCGAGCGCATGCAGCAGCCGCTGGCCGCGCACTGGCAGGCCTTCTGCAGCTCGCCCACCCTGCGCCTCAGCCGCTGGCTAACGGCCGCGGCCGACCGGCCCCTGCTGCACGATTACCTGCTGCGCCTCAGCGCGGCGGACGAGGCCCCACTGCACCTGGCCCCGGCCCTGGCCCGGGCGCTGCCCGCGCCGGCGATGGCACCGGGGAAGGGGAGCAGCGCCATCACGTGGCTGCTGCAGCCCTGCGCCGACACCGAATACTGGCTGCGGCCGCAGCTGAATGGCGGCGGAACCCGGCAGTTCATCGTGCTGGAGGACGTGCAGAACCCGTTGCTGCACCGCCTGGCCCGCTGGTTCCCCACGACCGTGCAAACGGTGGTGCCCGACGTGTCGATGGCGCGGTTGCTGCGGGAACTTCAGGAGGCCACCGTGCCGGCGGGACCGGCAGGGGCGTTTCAGCAGCAGTTTCAGCAGCTGAGCATAGCCCTGACGCAGGCCGACGACACGGCCATTGCGGTGCAGGCTGCCACCTGCCTGCGCCTGTGCCAGGGCTCCGACCTGCCCATGGCCGACGTCAGCGTCTGGCTGGCGGTGGGCCCGCATTTTTTGGTGCGCCGGCAGCCCGCTAAGGCCCTGGAGCAGTATACCGCCGCCCTGGCCAGCAGCGAGCACCTGTACGCGACTGGCAACGCGGCTACGTGTCCGCTGAGCGAGCATACCCGCCTCATTGGCCGCGCGGCCGGGCTGCTGAGCGTGCAGGCCTGGCTGGGCCTGGCCGTGGCCTGGCAGCAGCAAAAAGGCGGCATTCTGCGCGCCATCGCCGTGTTGCAGCTGGCCCTGGCCCGAACCGATACACTGGCCGCCAACGCCCCGGCGGCCGACACGCTGGCCGCCGACACGCTGGGGGTTGAAACGGCCCGGCAGCTGGCCCTGGCGCTGGACCGGGCGGGGCAGCGGCGGGAAGCCACCGACGCGTACGGCCGGGCCCTGGCTCTGGCCGGCCGGCTTCCCGCCAGCCCGCAGTCTCAATCCCTGGTTCAGTCTTTGGGGGTCATCTGCCTCAGACGCATGCGCCCAGGTGCCGCGCGCCGGGCCCTGGTCGCACAGCTCCGGCACAGCCCCGGCTAGGGGCAACACCCCGGGCTTTTCCGGCCGGGCACTGGTGGGGGTGGCTGGCCCGGGCATTTGCCCGGCGCACGGCGGGCCTTTTTCGCGGCGGCTTCGGCGGACCTAAGATGCCTTGCAATCAGGCTTGTCGAACACGACCCGGCCTGGAAAGACTTAGTCGCACAGGAAAAGCAGCGCCTGCTGGCGGCTATTGGCGCCGCAACCGTATTGGCCTTCGAGCACTTTGGCAGCACTGCCATCGCTGGCATCCAGTCCCGGCCCTGCATCGCCCTGCTGGTGGCCATCCCGCCGGAACAGTTATTCAGCGCGGCCCGAAGAGTGACCCGCCAGCGGGGCTCCGCGCGCCTAAAGTTGGCGGCAGCCAGGATAATGGTAAAGCCGCCTCGATGGAAGCCAGTGCCCACAGCACCGGCAAATGCCCCCGGAAGCAGTTGCTGGCTTGGCGCGGAGGTTTTGTCTCGTGCGCGATAACTGTTCTCCGCTGATTGTCAAGCTTTCCGGCGGCACCGGGGGAAACGAAGCCGCTCCAGCGTGATTTTTCGCCCCGGTGCAGCGAGAAATCTATCGAGCCACCACGGGGAGTGTCCACTGCTGCTGGCGCGGGCCGGCGCGGCCCGTAATCGGGCGGAGCGCGCACCTCCCCAGAGCCCTGTTCCCCGACGGCGGACGACCTTCAACCGCCGCTACCAAACCGTTGGCCGAGGAAATAATAGCATTCGGCCAGCATTTGATTCCTGTTTAACATATAGGCGACAAAAGTTAAACAACTATCCTGTAGTATTACAATATAATCAGTGCCAGCGTAGCGCTCGTGAGGCACCAACTATATCATTTCCACCCTCTAACGCTAATTTTATGCACCTCACTGCTTACCCCTTCGACGCCACCACCGGGACGTTGCTGCCCGTGTACCAAGATGCCTATCTGCGCGGTGATTTGTCGCCGGACCACACCCGCCTGGTAGATGCCTATCTGAAAAACAACCCAACGCTGGGCACCCAAACCTGGCAGCGCTTCCACACCATGCAGCAAACCGGCGAAGTGGTGCAGTCCGTTGGCTGGATGCAGCGGCAGCTGGAGCTGGTGCGCACCTCGCCCCAGCGGGTTCGCCGCCAGGCCGCCGCCGTGGCCACGCTGGCCGCCCTGATTGGCGGGGCCGTGTTTGCCACCCCCGCCCCCCATCTGGCCCTGCCGGCCGAGGCGCCCGCCGAAGCCGCCAGCGCCATGGCGATGACCACCGTACGCGGCCGGATTCTGGACGAGAACGGCCACCCCCTGGTAGGGGCCACGGTACTGGAGAAAGGCACCCGGCATGGGGTGAGCACTGACGCCAACGGCGAGTATGCGCTGCGGGTACCGGCCGGTCGCTCCACCACGCTGGCCTACGGCTATGGCGGGTACGTCGACGACGAAATGTCGCTCACCGGCAGAACCGGCAGCACCGTCGAGAACCGGACGCTGGTACCCACCACCACCCACCGGGCCAGACGCTGGTTCTTCTTCCGGTAAGCCCGGCGCGCTCTTTTCCCACGCTTGTTGCCGGCAGCCGGCCGGAGGCAAACCTATACCAATCCGTTTACAACCAACTGATTGCACTGCTGCTAAGCAGCAAAGCGAAAGTAACAAGCAGCAGGATTTTGTTCGAGCATTAAGAATAGCATAATATTACATTCTGGATACTCGCTACCCCACGCTGAGGAATTACCTATTACCCGCAAACCAACAGTTCCTGCCAGATGGCAGGAACTGCTCACTTGACTTACCCCACCCCCTTGCCTCATGGCCTACGCAATCAACACCCCCGCCGGCTTAGCCGTCCAAAATATCATCGACGAACTGCCCCAGCTCATTGCCGTGGCCATCGTCGAAATCGGCTCCGGCATGTGCCTGGCCTCGCATTCTAATTCACCGTCCATCAACCCTGAAACGGCCGCTGCCTACAACACCGAAGTGGTGAAACAAAAGCAGAAAGCTATGGGCGCGCTCAAGCTAACGGGCGAAAAAATCGACGACATCCTCATCACCCTCACCAGCCAGCTACACCTGATTAACCTGCTCGACGACGGCAAAAAGTTCATCTATCTCGTGGTGAGTCAGCGCGATTCCAACCTGGCCATCGCCCGTTCCGTACTGCGCCAACAAGCCGAAATCCTCAAGTAGGAGGAAGCCCGACCCCTGCGCTGCTCCCGCGCCGGAGCAGCGCTACCGGGTAGCATGTAATGGTTTACGCCCCGGGCGAGTGGCTTTGCGGCTACTCGCCCGCATGCTGTTACGGCATTTTTGCACCGGGCGGGATGCGGCGGCGCAGTCCGTGGCCACGCACGTTGCGCGCCACGCACCTGCGCATTGCCCGCGCCTGCTACCCGGCGGCGGCCACGTGTGCCCGCAGCACGGCGCGGGCAATGCCCAGGTTTGTAGTGCGCCGGCTCACGAGCGCGTGCACCACGTGCCGGTTGCCAGCCAGCGGGCGCAGCAGATGCCACTGGGTGGTCAGGGTGACGAGCATTTCCTCCAGCACCTCCCCGCCCAGGCCCGCCGCCACCAGGGCCTGCTGGGTCTGGCGCACGGCCGCCGCGTCGTAGGCGGCCGCCTTGGCCGGGTTGAGCTTGCCGGGGGCATGGCAGGTGGCCAGCAGCGTGCCGGCGCGCAGGTCAATAACGGACACGGCCACCAAATCGGGCAGGTCGCGCACGATGCTGGCCAGCAACGGCCCAAACCGGGCCTTGCCGGCCGCGCCAACGGCGGCGGCATACGCAATTTTGGGCGCGGCGGCGGGCAGGCCCTCCGCGCTGAAACGAGTAAGAGAAGGTGTTTTCATAAACCTGATGAGCGCCCTTGGCCAGCCAGCCAGTGGAAGCCCGAAATACGCACCGAATAGCGAAACTTCTGCCATGCCCCCGTGGGGCAACGGGGCCTGGTGCCGCGCCAAGCGCCCGCGCAGCCCCCCCATAAACTACCGGCCGGGTTCGTTCGGAGGCTTTTGGGGGGGGGCAAGGAGGAGCCCGGGAGAATGCACGAGCAGCAACGGAATGGTTCCGGAGCGCACCCAGATATTTTTTGCTTCTTGCGTTGGCAGCCCGGCCAGCTGGCGGCGGCTTTTGCGCGCCAGCGCCACTGCTACCGGCACCAGGTTGGCGGCGGCGGCGCAACGACGAAAAGTCAGGAAACAGAACCTATTTTCATCGGTGCCCGGCGAGGGGCCAGCTGCTTGAATACGCCCAAAACATTCATCAGCAATGCCTTTTCCCGCACACAGTAAATATATATTTGCTTTTTTTTAATTGCTTGACGTTGCTAACGGGTCGAGGGACTATCTTGCCCGGTGAAACCGCACCGCCTTGTTTCATTCCGGCCATTGTCCTGCTCGCTTATGCCTCCCGCCGCCCGCCTCACCGACATGCACACCTGCCCGATGCAGACGCCCTGCCTGCCCCCCATTCCGCACGTGGGCGGCCCCATTATCGGGCCGGGCTCCCCCCTGGTGCTCATCGGCAATATGCCCGCCGCCGTGA
Organism: Hymenobacter sp.; assembly: GCA_031387395.1. Lineage (GTDB taxonomy): Bacteria > Bacteroidota > Bacteroidia > Cytophagales > Hymenobacteraceae > Hymenobacter. The sequence goes on along the minus strand of JANNDE010000317.1, from coordinate 2,543 downwards.
TGGGCGACCTACTCACCTGCGTGGGGCCGCCCGACACCATCGTGAAAGGCTCGATGACCGTGCTCATCGGCGGCAAGCCCGCCGCCCGCATGGGCGATTTGACCGGCCACGGGGGTACCATCATCCTGGGCTGTCCCACGGTGATGATAGGCGGCTGATGCCCCGGGCGGCCGCGCGGCCGCCGCAACATTGCCCGCTTCGGCGGTTGTGGGAAACACGGCCGTTCGCCCCCTCCTTCACCAGTAGCTTCAGCCCCCGTGTCACAAACGGCCATCATCAGTTTTTTTCTCCTCCACCTGCTCCTGCCCCTGCTGGTATTGGTGCTGGCCGCGGTGGTGCTGGTCATCAACCACCAGAAGAGCCTGCTCAGCACCCGCCAGCTGGTGGTGCTGCTGCTCTTATTTGTACTGCCCATGGCGCTGCTGGGCTTGTTTGGCCTTACCGATTTGTGGTTCATGCCCCGGTGCTACGTGCTGGTGCAGGTGCTCGCGGTGGGCGGCGGCACATACTACCTGCGGCACCTGGACTTTGCCCTGGGCGAAGACCTGCGGCGCGAGCCCGGGTTCGTCGCCCTGCTCACGACCCTGGTGGTGCTGCTGAGCGGCTGCCTGTTCCAGCTGCTGTTCAATGCCCTCAGTGAGCTGAGCTACGGGCTGTGGGCCATGACCTGCCTGCTGCCCTTCGGCCTGCCGCTGCTGTTTGAGCGGGCCTACGAGGCGTTGCTAGCCATTCCGAACGAAATTCGCAAAGTGTGGCACTACCCCCGCAACGCGCCGGAGGTGCAGCTCGACAACGTTGACTACTACCGGCTGATGATTCTGGCGGTTGAGCTGCGCAAGCAGCCGGGCGCGGCGGAGCCCGCCATTCAGGTGAAGGCCCGCACCACGCAAGACCTGCCCTTTGGGGTGTGGTTCCAAAAGTTTATCGACGACTACAACTACAAATTTCCCCAAAGCCCCATTCAGACTGACGGTGCCGAGGCGCCGTACGGCTGGCTCTTCTACGCGGTGCGGCCCTCCTTTTTCCGGCTGCGCCGCTACATCGATGCCGACCTGAGCATCGCGCTCAACCGCTTGGACGAGGACTGCATCATCGTGGCCAAACGGGTCGAGGAAGTTTGATTTTCTGAAGCGCTATGCTCATCAACCAACAACATTTTGCTGTAAACTGGGTCAACGGCATGAAGCTCACCCAGCTGCATTTTCTGAAAACCGACCTGCACGTGCAGGACCGGGTGCGCGACACGGCTTCGCTGGCGCTGACCAAGCATAATTTCGGCATCCTGCCGCCCGAAAGAGGCGCGCCGCTGTCGAACGAAATTCAGCTGCTGGGCAAAATAGGCAACAGCGTGGAGGTGCGCCTGCTGCGGTGCAACGCCATCACGGCCGGCGGCTGCCGGATAGCCATCAATCCCGAGACGCTGGAGCACCAGGTGATGAGCGCCACGTTTGCGGTCGGTGGCGACGAAGCGGCCGAAGCGGCCGAACACCCCAGCTACTACGCCGTGCTCACGGTGCACCCCTTCGAGCGGGTGCCGATGGGCCCGCCCGACCCCGAGGAATTGCCCATCCGCCACCCCTTCACCGATGCGCGCTACACCCTGGAGATGGTGCAAACGACCCGAATAGTCGCCGAAGAGCTGGGGGGCTATTACCTCATCATCGGGCGGGTGGGGTACCGTGAGGGCCGCTACCAGGTCGATGAGGGGTTTATCCCTCCCTGCACGACGATGGAAAGCCACCCCCGGCTTGTGACGTACTACAAAGACTTTGGCCTGAGCCTGAACCAGCTGCAAATCAATTCGTTCAGTATGGTGCGCAAGGTGCACGATAAACCCAACCCTTCCCCCATCGCACAAAATATCCAGCGGCTGTGCGTTAAAATACTCGACTTTCTAACGCACATCTTTTTCGAATTTCGCAACCTGAACGCTCAGCAGCCACCGGTGCGCACGGTGGGGCATCTCAACGGCCTGGCCAGCCTGGTTTACACCTTTTTGTACTGCCTGCCGGCCCGGGAGAAAGAAGAGCTGCTCAACTATTTCTACGAGTGGAATGACATTTCGCCGAGCCGGTTCGAAGAACTGCTGCGCGGCCTGATAGCGCTGGAGTACCAGCACCACCACATCGGCGCGACGATGCAGCAGGTCGACACGTTTGTGCGCGTGTTGGAGGCCCTCTGGGCCAGGCTCAACAACCTCGAATACATTGGCCAGCGCAAAGACAACAGCATTGTGGTGCGCGAAGAGCCCGTCGCGGGCCCGGGGCCCGCAGCCCGCACCGCCACCCGGGGGTGGAGCATGCTCGACTAGCCCGGCCGCCGTCCCCCTCCCCTTCGCCCGATGAGCACGAGCCCGCAGCTGTTTAAGTACCCCATTCAGGTGGCCCGGTTGATGGGGCCCCTGCCGGCGGCGGGCCCCGAGGCCAGCCCTGAACACCCCACCTGCTCCCTGGGCACCTCCGTGGCGCAGTTTCTGCACCTGATGCTGCATACGCGGCTGGGTGAGCTGCGGAGTGCCCGCAATTTTGGCTGCGCCATCTGGG
>JANNDE010000292.1:0-5285 GCA_031387395.1 Hymenobacter sp. | reverse complement strand
GTAGAGATGCTTCGACTTTGCTCAGCATGACGGGCAGATTATTCCGTTATGAAATTCCTTCAGTTCCTTTTTCTCCTCCTTCCCTTCGCCAGCCTGGCGCAGCAGCCCGCCGCCCAGCCGCGCCAGTTGCAACGGCCCGCCACGGTACCGGCCGCGCCGCCGCTGACGTTGCAGGAGGCCATTGCCGAGGCCCTGCAGCACAACTACGGCATTTTGATTTCGCGGCAGGATGAGCAGGTGGCCCAGAACAACGTGACGCGCGGCAACGCCGGGCAGCTGCCCACCCTCACCGGCAACCTGACGCGCACCTTCAACAACAACAACATCAACCAGCGTTTTGGTACCAGCGACCCGCGCGTGGTGAACGGCGCGACCTCCAACGCCTTCAATACCAACGTGACGCTGGGCTGGACGATTTTCGACGGCTTCGGGATGTTCATTGCCTACGACCGACTGAAATCGTTGCGCCAGCAGCAGGCGCAAGTGACCCGCGCCACGGTGGAGGAAACCGTGGAGAACGTAGCCAATGCCTACTACGACGTGGTGCGCCAAGCCGGCAAAATCACTTCGCTGGAAGCAGCCCTGCGCATCGGCCAGGCCCGCATCGACCTAACCCAGGCGCAGGTGGATGTGGGCGTGAGCGCCAAGGTGGAAGTGCTGACCGCTCGCGTCGACTACAACGCCGACCGCAGCCTGCTCCTGCAGCAACGGCAGGCTTTGCAGGCCGCCAAAATCACTCTCAACAACCTGCTCGGCCACGCTCCGCGGACCGACTTTGCCCCCGCCGACAGCCTGAGTGTGACCCGCGACCTGCGCGAGGAAACCATCACGGCCGGCATCCGGGCCAACAACCCGCGCCTGGCCCAGGCCCGGCTCGGGCTGGATGTAGCCGCCTACGACCGCCGCCTGGTGCGGGCCGCGCGCTTCCCGCAAATCGGGCTGGTGTCGGGCTATGGCCTGACGCGCAACATCAACAATGCCGCCTTTGCGGGCACCGTGCTCACCACCAGCACCAACCAGGTGCGGGGCCTGAACTACGGCCTCACCGCCTCGGTGCCCATCTTCGACGGCTTCAACCTGCGCCGCCAGGAGCAAAATGCCCGTGTGATTGAGGAACAGCGCCGCCTGCAGCTCGACCAGACCGGCCTGCAGCTCGATGCCGACGCCGCCACTGCCTTCGCCCAGTACCAGAACTATATCCAGCTGCTCGACCTCGAAGAAACCAACATCCAGCTGGCCCGCCAGAACGTGGACATTGCCCTGGAGCGCTACCGCCTGGGCCTGCTCACGCCCCTAGCCCTGCGCGAAGCCCAACGCAACGAACTCGACGCCGAAACCCGCCTGCTGGATATCCGCTACGCGGCCAAACAGGCCGAGCTGGCCCTGCGCCGCCTGAGCGGCGAGCTGGTACGGGAGTAACGCCTTCGGCTTATTGAGGAGTGAGAAATGAGAAATTCGTGCTGGCGCGCGTAGGCGACGCACGCCAGCATCATACCGCGTAAGTGCAGTTAAAAACTAATCTGAAGGCTACGTAAGGCCGCTTTTTTGGGTATTTAAATTTAGCGGAGAAATCGTCTACATCATCCGGTTTTAGACGACTGCCCTGTCCTGCTACTTACTTCACGGCCCGCAGCGTTTCCAGGGCCTTTTGCGTTTCAGTCTGTTTGCTGCGCTCCTTTTCCTCGTTCGAGGCCGGCGCTTTGGGCTGTGGCCCGTAAAAAGCCAAGATGTTCTGGCGGGCTACCGGGGTCAGGTTCTCGAACTTCTTATCAGCCAGCTTGCGCAGCCACTCGCCGTAGGTTTCGTCGGCCAGCGCGTACTCGCCGGCCTTAGTGGGGTGGCCGGTATCGAAGTCGGCATTGGCCAGGGTGAGGGGCGCGGCGGCCGTATCGGTGGGCTGGCGGCTGATGTCGGCGCAATAAGCGGCCATGGTTTTGCGGAAGCTGGCCCGGAACAGCTCCTGGGCTTCGGGGGTGGGCAGCTTGAAGGCGAAGGGCTTGAGCGGCCCAATCTTGGGCAGCACCCGAACGAAGCAGGAGATGATGCGCGCGCCCAAGCCCGGCTTCTTGTAGGAGTCGCCGTATAGCTTGCGGTACTCGCGGGGCCGCTCCTGCCGGAGGTAGTCGCGCCGCCGCGCGCCCGGGCTTATCTTCAGAATATCCTTGCGCTTGGAATGCCAGGCGGCGCGGGCGGCCGTCGGAATGAGCTGGCTCACGGCGAAGCGGAAGCTGGCAATGCTCAGGTCCACGTTCACGATGACCTGGCCCAACTCCAGGCCGTAGGTTTTCAGAAAGGCCCGTTCCAAAGTAGCCTTGCTCACCTGGAAGCCGATTTTCTGGTGGTAGTCGGAGCTGCGGTACTTGCCGCTGGCCAGCTGCACCACATCGAAGGCAAACTCGAGCTGGGTGTGCTGCTTAGGCGCTTCCTGGTAGGTGATAACGTTGCCAAACCTGGCCTGCAGGTCGGGGTATACCGAAGCTATGGCCCGATTGGTGCCCTCGGGGTGGCCGTTGAGGTCGGCTTCGTAGTGGGCCAGGCTGCCCAGGGCAAAGGCGTAGTCGTTGCGGTCGCGGGCTTCGGCCAGCATATTGCGCACGAAATCGCCCGAGCGCACATAATGCGTGAGGTTGGTGAAGAGCACCGAGCCGAAGGGATAGTAGCCCATGTCCTGAATAATGGCCCCACCGTAGGCGTAGGCCTTGGCATCGGCCAGCTGCTGGGGCGTGCTGCGGGGATAGCGCCTGAGGATGGCCGGCACCAGGCAGCGCTCCCAGGTCGAGTCGATATTAGCCTGGTGGGTGAGCACGGCGTAGCCGGCGGCGGGGCGGGCGGCAACAGCCAGCAGCAGCGCCAACAGAAACGGAAAAGTGCGCAGCATGAAAAAAGGGGGAAGTAAGCAGAGCGTTGGGGGGCTCAACGGCAAACCTCCGGCCCGCGTTGCCGGCCCTCCTCGCCGGGCCGGGGCTACGGCCGCACCCCAAAGGCGTAGCGGCTGCGCGAGCGGAACGTTTCGCCCGGCCGCAGCACCGTGCTCGGAAAGCCCGGCTGGTTGGGCGAGTCGGGAAAGTGCTGGGTTTCGAGGCAGAAGCCCGCGTGCTTGCCGTAGGCCACGCCGCCGCGCCCCACGAGCGAGCCATCCAGAAAATTGCCCACGTAGAACTGCACGCCCGGCTGGTCGGTGCTCACTACCAGCGTGCGCCCCGAGGCCGGGTCGTAGGCCGTGGCGGCGGGGTGCAGGCCTTCGGGCGGGCGCAGCACCCAGTTGTGGTCGTAGCCGCCGGGCACCTGCCCCATGCGCTGGCCAATGGGGTGGGCCGTCGTGAAATCGAACGGGGTGCCCGCCACGGGCCGCAGCTCGCCGGTCGGAATCAGCGTGTCGTCGACCACGGTGTAGCGGTCGGCGGCCAGCAGCAACTCGTGGGCCAGCACGGTGGGGCTGGTACCCAGGCTCAGGTTGAAGTAGGTGTGGTTGGTGAGGTTGAGGACGGTGGGCTGGTCGGTGGTGGCTTCGTAGGCGATGAGGAGCTCGTTGGCGGCCGTGAGAGTGTACCCGACCGTGACGAGCAGGTTGCCGGGGTAGCCCTCCTCGCCGTCCGGGCTCCGGTAGGTCAGCGTCAGGGTCGGGCCTTCGGGGGTAGTGCCGGGTTCGGCCTGCCACACCCGCTGGTCGAAGCCGTGGGCCCCGCCGTGCAGCGAATGGGGGCCGTTGTTGAGGTGGAGCTGGTAGGTGCGGCCATCGAGGGCGAAGCGGCCCCGGGCAATGCGGTTGCCGAAGCGACCCACCAGCGCCCCGAAGTAGGGCATGGCCTGGCGAAAGGCCGGACTCTGGTAGCCGCTCACGTCGTCGAAGCCCAGCACCACGTGGCCCAGCCGGCCGTGGCGGTCGGGCACCTGCAGCGAGGTGAGCGTGCCGCCGTAGTTGGTGATGGTGGCCCGGGCCCCGCCCGCCCCGACCAGGGTAAACAGCTGCACGGCGGTGCCGTTGGTAGTGGTGCCGAAAGGAGTGGAACTAGGCATGCGCGTAAGGGGATATTGGGTGATTAGCAGCGATGACTAACGGCATACGAAGCACCGGCGAATTTAGCGCAATTTTCAGGTCGGAGTATGCTGGCGGGCCATCGCCCGCACTTTATCGCTCGCGTACCGGCCCGATTCACCCGCACGATGGTTGTTGACCCACGCGAACAACCGTTGTCGGCGCTATAATACCCTGGCATACCCCGCCCGGTAAGTCCCTGCCCGGTTATAAATCCTGATTTTCGCTGACTGCTATTATGTTGCGGCCTGATGCCGGGGCGTAAGCTCGTCCCTCAAAATCCGCCGGGCATGCCCCCGGCCCCTTACCAACCCCATACCTGATGCAAAAACTCGTGCTGCTGCGCCACGGCGAAAGCGTATGGAACCAGGAAAACCGGTTCACGGGCTGGACTGATGTCGACCTCTCGGCCGCGGGGGCGCAGCAGGCCGTGCGGGCGGGCCAGCTGCTGCGGGCGCGGGGCTACACGTTCGATATCGGGTTTGCCTCGGTACTCAAACGCAGCATCAAAACCCTGGATTTGGTGCTGGAAGAAATGGATTTGCTCTGGATTCCGGTGGAGAAATCGTGGCGGCTGAACGAGCGGTTCTACGGTAGCCTGCAGGGGCTGAACAAGGCCGAAACCACGGCCCAATACGGTGCGGCGCAGGTGCAGCGCTGGCGGCGCGACCCGCACGAGCACCCGCCGGCCCTCACCCCCGACGACCCGCGCTACCCCGGCCACGATGCCCGCTACCGCCACCTCACCCCCCGCGAGCTGCCCCTGACCGAGAACCTGAGCGAAACCATGGGCCGGGTCCTCCCCTTCTGGCAGGAGCGCATCATGCGGGCCCTCCGGCACCAGCAACAGGTCATCATCTGCGCGCACGGCAACAGCCTGCGGGCCCTGGTGCAGTACATCGACCACCTCAGCGATGAGCAGGTGGCAGCGCTGGATATTCCGACCGGCGTGCCGCTGGTGTACGAGCTGGATGAGGCGCTGAACCGCCGGCGGCACTACTACCTGGAGTAACCCCCAGCAGGGCGAGGGCCGCGTTGCCCAGCGGGCACCGAAAAGCCAGTGACGAACGCACCTGATAAACATCAGCTACCCCGGAAATTCTTGTCATGTGGGATAAAAAGGCGGGGATGGACATTTGCAGAAGATTGGTTTTCAACCCAAAGCCCTCTTCTTACCCCATCCCCACCCGCTATGCCAACCGCCCAGCTGCTCCCGCCCCCCGCCCCCACCCAGAAACTCGCCGACGCC
>JANNDE010000285.1:0-1072 GCA_031387395.1 Hymenobacter sp. | reverse complement strand
GTACGGCCAGCATGCACATGGCCAGCAGCCGCAGAAATACGCTTTGGATTCTTTGTATCATCTTTGTGTTTTGTCAGTTTAGGCCGTCGGCATTGCCGCCGGGCCGGCAAAAGTAGCCAACAACGACTGGAATAACTGCATCCGAACCTACCAATGCCTACCGCTTACATAGTTGACGCCGTCCGGACTCCGATTGCCAAATTTGGCGGAGCCCTGAGCAGCGTCCGGCCCGACGACCTTGCCGCCCACATTTTGCGCGAGCTGCTGCGCCGCAATCCTTCCCTCGACAAAAGCGCCGTCGAGGACGTTATCATCGGGGCCGCCAACCAGGCCGGCGAAGACAACCGCAACGTGGCCCGCATGGCGGCGCTGCTGGCCGGCCTGCCCATCACGGTGCCCGGCTGCACCGTCAACCGCCTCTGCGCCTCCGGCCTGCAAAGCATCATAGATGCTTCCCGCGCCGTCAGGGCTGGCGAAGGTGACGTGTACCTGGCCGGTGGGGCCGAAAGCATGACCCGCGCCCCCTTCGTGATGGCCAAGTCAGAAACGGCTTTCGGGCGCGAGCTGACGGCCCACGACACCACGTTGGGCTGGCGCTTCGTGAATCCCAAGCTGAGCAAGATACATCACCCGTTTGCCATGGGCGAAACCGCTGAAAACGTGGCCCGCAAGTACGGCATCACCCGCACCGAGCAAGACGAGTTTGCCTTCAACTCGCAGCGTAAATACCACCGGGCTGCCGAGAAAGGGCGCTTCCGCAAGGAAATCGTGCCGGTGTTCGTAGCCAACCCTAAGGCTTCGGCAGCGCTGTTCGACACCGACGAGCCGCCGCGTCTGAGTTCCATGGAAAAGCTGGCCACCATCCGGCCCGCCTTCCAGCCCATTGATGGCACCGTGACGGCCGGCAACTCGGCCGGCATCAATGATGGGGCCGCGGGCGTGCTGATGGTGAGCGAAGAAGCGCTGAAACGCTTCAACCTCAAGCCCCTGGCCCGCGTGGTAGCCTCGGCGGTGGCGGGCGTCGACCCGGCCTACATGGGTTTGGGCCCGGTGCCGGCCACGCGCAAGGTGC
>JANNDE010000273.1:0-5878 GCA_031387395.1 Hymenobacter sp. | reverse complement strand
GTTTATGCCCCAGTCGAAAATCGTCAGGCTCCCCCTCTCCGCAGGAGAGGGGCCATGCCCGGCAGGGGCGGGGGGTGAGGTGCCGCTACAGCGCCGCCAGCGCGTCGGCCACGCCGTACACCGGGGCTTGGCAGGCATAGTCGCGGCACACGTGCAGAGCGGTGCGGCCGTCGGTGGGCGTCGGCAGCAGCTTCAGCAGTGGTAGGTCTGAGGCGGCGTCGGTGCCAGCCAGCACGGTATCGAACAAGAAATTGCGGCTGAGTTCCTCCCGGAACTCCTCCGCCTGCGGACCCTGGATGGCAATTTCGGCCCCCGGCCGCAGCAGCGCGGCATACAGCGAGGCCCAGTTGCAGAGGTGCTGCGGCTCCTTCACCACAAGGTGGCGCAGCTGGAGCAGCATTTCGACCGCCAAATCGGTGTACTGAGCTTTTTCGAGGTGGCGGCCCAGCCGACGCAGGTTGTGCGCCATGATGGAGTTGGAAGCCGGAATGACGTTGTCGAACAGTTCCTTTTTACGGGCAATGAGCGGCTCGGCGCGGCTATCGGTGTAGAAAAACAGCGTTTCGGTCGGGTCGAAGAAATTAGCCGTTACGTACTCCGTCAGCACCTCAGCCTCATGCAGCCACTTTTCGGTGAAGCTCACTTCATACAAGCTGATGTAGGCCTGAATGACCAGCGCGTAGTCTTCCAGAAAGCCGCTGATGCTGGCGCGGCCGTTTTTGCAGGTCCGGAACAGGCCCGCGCCCTCGCGCAGGTTGGCTTCGATGAAGCGCGCGTTGTGCTCAGCCATCACCAGAAACTCCGGCTCGCCGAAGGCTCGGTAAGCATCGGTGAGGCCTTGCAGCATCAGGGCGTTCCAGCCGGTGAGGACTTTATCGTCGAGGCCGGGGCGCACGCGGGTAGCGCGCATGGCCATTATTTTCTGCTTCCAGCCCGCCACCAGCTCGGGTAATGTGCCGGGAGCCAGCTGGTGGGCGGCGGCAAACGCCTCGTCGGTTTCGCGGCGATGCAGGATGTTGCGGCCGTGCTCCCAGTTGCCGGCGGCGGTGCAGTTGTAGTAGTCGGAAAACAGCGGCTCCTCGTCGCCCAGAATCGTACGTAATTCCTCCTTCGTGAAGACGTAGAACTTGCCCTCCTCGCCCTCGCTGTCGGCATCGAGCGAAGAATAGAAGCCGCCCTCATCGTTGGTCAGCTCCAGCCGCACGAATTCGATGGTGTCGTACACCGTTTCCCGAAAAAGCGCATCCTGCGTCACCTGGAAGGCTTCACTGTATAGGCTCACCAGCTGGCCGTTATCATACAGCATCTTCTCAAAGTGCGGGGCCAGCCACTCACCATCCACCGAGTAGCGGGCGAAGCCACCGTGCGCCTGGTCGTAGATGCCGCCCCAGGCCATCTCGCGCAGCGTGAGCACCGTCTGGTCGAGCACCGCCCGGCTTCCGCTGATGGCGTGGGCCCGCAGCAAAAACCGCCAGATGCTGGGCATCGGAAACTTCGGGGCGCGGTTCATGCCGCCGCGCTCGCGGTCGAAATTCGTGCTCAGTTTGTATACCAGCAGCTTGAACTCTTCATCCGAAACCCCGGCCGGGCCAGTTTCCGGCGCTACGCCGATGGCCTCCAACGCCGTGTAATCGGCTTCCTGGGCCGCGTTGCGGTTGTGCCCGCCGTACTTGGCCAGCTCGCTCTTGGCAATCACCTCCATAAATCGCTCGGCCGATTGCTCCAGCTCGGCGCGGTGCTCGCCGGCGTAGGCCTGGCCGATGTTGGTGAGCAGCTTGGTCCAGTTGCCCTGCGGAAAGTAGGTACCGCCATAAAAAGGCTTGGCATCGGCGGTCAGAAACACGTTCAGCGGCCAGCCGCCCTGTAGGCCCATGGCGTGCAGGGCATCCATGTAAATCTGGTCCACGTCGGGCCGCTCCTCGCGGTCAACTTTGATGCACACGAAATGCGCGTTCATCACGGCCGCCACGGCCTCGTTTTCGAACGACTCGCGCTCCATCACGTGGCACCAGTGGCAGGCCGCGTAGCCAATGCTCACCAGAATAGGCTTTTGCTCGGCTTGGGCGCGGCTTAGCGCCTCGGGGCCCCACGGGTACCAGTCCACGGGGTTATGGGCGTGCTGTTGCAGGTAGGGGCTGGTTTCCTGGGCGAGGCGATTGGTATGCGAAGCTGTGTGGGCCATAACGGACGGAGTAGGGGAGGTACTGAAACACCAAACCCGGCGAAAAAAGCCGGGCCTGGGAAGTAATTAACGCAAGCAGCCGATTATCAGCCGCAAATTTCGCCGGGCTACGAAGCCGACTTTTTTTGGGCTTTGGTTTTGGCGTCGTCTGCTTTGGCCGGGGTTGCCGCCTTGGTTGCCGCTTTCGGGGCTGCCTTTTTTGCGGCGGCCGGCTTGTCAGCGGCTGCTGCTGCGGGTTTGGCCGCCTTTGCCGGTGCTGTCGAGGCCGCTTTCAATGCCACTTTCGAAGGCGCTTTGGCGGCAGCGGCCGCTTTTGGAGCCACTGCTGCCGCTGGTTTCGCTACCGCTTTGGCCACGGCCTTCACAACGGGCTCCGGCGATACCGCCGTCGCTTTCGCTTTGGCCGGGGTCTTCTTCGCGGGCTTCGCGACGGTCTTCTGGTTGTCGGCTGCCTCTGGCTGTGGGGTCGTAACTAGTGTTGCTACAACAGCCGTAGAAGTTTGAGCCGCGCCCTTTTTGGCCGTTGGCTTGGCCGGAGCCGCCGCCACGACCGGAGCCGCAGGTGCTTCAGCTTTCACGGCGGCTTCAGGTACTACAGCCGGTTTCGGCGTAGCCTTGCCCATTTTAGCGGGTTTCGCAAGCTTATTCGCCGCACGCTGGGGCAAAGGCTCGGCCACCATGGCCGGAACTATCGCCGAAGCAGTCGGCGCTTGCGGCTCCACTGGCGTGGGCGGGCTGTCTGCCGTGGCTACCGCTTTGGGCGCGGGCGCTTTAGTCCCGCGCGCTCTGGCCGCTGCCGGCTTGGCTGATGAAACCGCTTTGCCAGCCTTGAGCGGTGCAGTAGGCTCCACCAATGAAGCCGAAGTACCCATAAGCCGTCCTGCCGCTACCTGCGTGCGCACTACCGAGGCATCAGCTACCGGAATTATCGGCGTATCAAATTCCGGTTTCACCATGCGTCCGCCGACCATCGCCCGGCTTTTGCGCTTCGAAGGCTTCGCTGCTTTCGGAGCATCTGATATAGTCGCCTGATTCGATTCCGTCGGCTGAACGTCCGATGGAGACGATACCAGCACCACTGGCGTAGCGGCCCCGGCGACCGTCGCGCCGCCTACCGGTAGCGCGGCCACCGGCTGGTCCTGCCGGCGATTGTCGCGCCGGTTATTATCCCGGCTATCACGCCGGTTGTTGTCGCGGGCTGCTATCGTTTCCGAGTCAACAATCGTCTCAACCGCGCCGCGCGGTGTCTGCAACAGGGCAATATTTTGCCCCGCATCAGTGCTTTCGGCTGTCATCGGGCGGTTACCCTTTTTCTTCTTGCGGTTGCGGCTTTTGCGCGACGACGAACTTGCGGCACTCTGCTCCGAATCAGTCGGGGTTTCAGCAGAAACTGGTAAGTCTTCGAAAACTTCTGGTGAAGCATCTGCTGCCGGAGCTGCGGCCGCGAACAGGGGCATCCGCGCTACGCCGCCGCGGTTCCTGCCGTGCCGCTGGTCACGGCGTGGCTCCCGGGCCTCGGCTACCGAGGCATTTACTGCTGAAGCATCATTGCCCGCGATAAAATCTTCGGCCGCCTTTTCCAACGCTATTTCCGAAGCGGGTAGCTGCCCTTCGTCGAGGCCCATTTCGGCGGCGGCACGCAGCGCGTGCTTGCGCGCCGTGCGTTTGGCTCCACCCCGCGAGCGGCGTTTTTTCTTAGGCCCCGCTTCCACGTCAGCCGCCCCCGCTGCATCAGGAGCGCCCGTAGTAGCTTCAAAATTCGAAGCCACGGGCGTCAATTCACCGGCCGTCGATTCCATCAGGAAAGGCTGTTGGGCAAATTCATCTGCTTCCGCGAGGCTGGCGGTTTGGAACTGCTCCGTTTCGGAGGGCTGCACCGTCTGGCCTTTGCCACGGCCATCGCGGCGGCCGCGCTCGGGCCGCGCTGCCCGCTGCGCCCGGAATTCTTCCGGCGACAGGCGCGGAGGCCGGCCGGAGTTGCCGGCGGGCTGTTCAGTACGGAGCATTTCGTCGTTGGTAGTCACGGCCGCTGGCGTGGCCGTCGGAATATGCGTGCCTTCGCCAATGTCAATACGCTCCTCGTCGTCTTCCGGCTCGGCCAAAGCCAGGGGCTGAGCGGGGGGGGGCAGGGCGTCCAGACGGGCGCGCACGGTGCGCAGCTCATCGGCCACGTCCACCTTGCGCAGGCTCAGCTGCTCCAGTTGCTCGCGGGTGTTTTCCAAAAACTGCCGGTGCTCGGGTGCGCCTTCATGCAGCGGGCGGTGGCCCAGCGACTGCCGCACCGCCGTCCACTCCTTGCGGAAACGGCCGAAATCGGCATCGAAATACGTGCGGGCAAACTTATCCCAGATGTAATCCTCGGCCACTTCCGACGGGTGCAGCATATCGGCCGCGTAAAAGCGGTAGTCGCGTAAGTCATCCGTCAGCAGCTCAAACGCCGGGAAGTAGGCCACGCCCGGCAGCAGGTCGCTCACGATGTGCGTGGCCAGCCGCAGCACCGATTTGCTCACCGAGTTCAATTGCAGCGTATCCTTCAAATGGCGCACGGGGCTCACCGTCAGCACAAAGCGCAGCTCCGGGTTGATGCGGCGCAGGTATGCGTGCGTTTCCGCCAGCGCGTTGATAATTTCGTCCGGCGTCAACAATTCGCGCACGAACAGGTCGGCCGACTGCTTGTGGCAGTTGCTCACCAGCTCGCCGGTTTCGCGCAGGCGGTAGGCCCAGACGGTGCCCAGCGTCAGCAGCACCAGGTCGGTATCGCGCAGGAACTCGCCCGTCTGCCGCACCACTTCCTGGATGTACTGAAGCAGCTCCACCGGCGAGTCGGCTCCCACGCTGCCGTGCAGGTCGTAGCTCTGCCAGCGGCCGCGGGCCTGCACCAGATGTCGCTGCCAGTCCACTTCCTCGCCGGCGGCCGCGCGCAACAGCCGGGCCAGCGCCAGCGGCTGAAACACGGTTCCAAACGGGTTCACCCGCGTTTCTACCTTGTGGGCCGTTAGCCGCGCACCAATGCTATCAGCGAAGCACGAGCCCATCGTGAGCACCCGCGCCGTGCGCGGCAGCTGCCCGGCGGCCGGGGCAATTGTCAATTCAGTTCTAAACATTAAAGCAAAAATAGCCCGTAACCGGGCACCGGCCCGAAAACCGGAATAAAAAAAGCCCCGCCAGCAGGCAGGGCTTTTTCAAACTAGCAAAGAAACCGAGACTACTCGGCTACTACGCGGAAGTTAATCGTGTGCTTCACCTCCTTGTGCAGGTTGGCCGTAGCGGTGTAGTCGCCAGCCGTAGCGGGCTCCTGGTCGAACGACAAACGCTTGCGGTCGATGTCTACACCCTTGGCTTTCAGCGCTTCGGCTAATTGCAGGGTGGTCACGCGACCAAAGATTTTGCCGCTCTCGCCCACCTTGGCGGGGATGTCCAGCACCATGCCACCAATCTGGTCGGCAATGGCTTGGGCGTCGCCTTTCACTTTATCGGCTTTGTGAGCGGCTTGACGCACGTTCTCGGCCGTGATTTTCTTGTTCGTCTTGTCGGCCAGCATGGCCAGGCCCTGCGGCAGCAGGAAGTTACGGCCGTAACCCGATTTCACGGTTACGATGTCGTTCTTGTACCCGAGGCCCTTAATGTCGTCTTTGAGGATGATTTCCATTTGAAGAGAAATTATAAATTATAAATTATGGATTACAGATGAGCGAC
>JANNDE010000216.1:0-2262 GCA_031387395.1 Hymenobacter sp. | reverse complement strand
GCCAGGGCCTGCCGCAGCGTGAAGGTGCGGCCCGAAAAAGCGCCCTCGAAGTTGTGGGGCGTGTAGGGCGCGCGGCCGGCCACGGCCGGGAAAGTGGTGGCTACGTCGGGGCGCGGGTAGCAGGGCGAGTAGCCCTGGTCGATGGCCGCCGCGTACACGATGGGCTTGAACGTGGAGCCCGGCTGGCGCTTGCCCTGCCGCACGTGGTCGAACTTGAAGAACTTATAGTTGGGGCCGCCCACCCAGGCTTTCACCTGGCCATTAAGCGGGTTCATGGCCATGAAGCCGGCCTGGAGGTAGCGCTTGTAATAGGCGAGCGAGTCGTAGGGCGACAGCAGCATCTCCTTCTCGCCCTGCCAGGTGAAGACCGGCATCTTGTATTTCCGGCGCAGGTAGTAGTTCACCGAGTCGCGGTTGCCATCGTACTGGGTCATCAGCGACTTGTAGCGCTGGGTGCGGCGCATCGAATTCACCAGGAAGTTGGGGATGATGCGGCCGTTCTCGTCGCGCCAGGGCAGTTGGCCCTTCCAGTGCTGCGAAAACCACTTCTGCTGCAGCGTCATGTGCTCGGCCAGCGACTTCTCGGCATACAGCTGCATGCGCGAGTCGATGGTGGTGTAGATTTTCAGGCCGTCGGCGTACAGGTCGTGGTCGGTTTCCTTGGCCCAGCCCAGCAACGACTTCACCACTTCGGCCCGGAAATAAGGAGCCAGGCCCTTGCTCGGGTTCTCCACGGAGTAGTGCAGCACAATGGCCTTGGCGGTGTCCTGGGCCAGCTCGGCGGTGGTGATGTAGTTCGATTTGGCCATCTGGCGCAGCACCCAGTTGCGGCGCTTGCGCGAGCGGTCGGCGTGCGCCACGGGGCTGAAGCGGCCGGGCGCGTTCACGATACCCACGAGCGTGGCCGCCTCGGGCGTGCTCAGGTTTTTGGGCGATTTGTTGAAAAACGTCTTGGCCGCCGTGTTGATGCCGAAGGCGTTGGAACCGTATTCCACGGTGTTGAAGTACATCCGGATGATTTCGCGCTTCGTGTAGTTGCGCTCCAGCCGGATGGCCAGTATCCACTCCTTGGTTTTGGTGATGAGCAGGCCGAGCTTGCCGGTGCCGTTCAGGGTGCCGTCGTTCAGGTCGCCCCGGGTGCGGAACAGCACCTTGGCTACCTGCTGCGTGAGCGTGGAGCCGCCGCCGCTGTGTGAGAAGGTGAGTACGCCCGTCACGGCTCGCAGAATGCTCTTGGCATCGATGCCGGAGTGCTGCTCGAAGCGCACGTCCTCGGTGGCTATGAGGGCGTCAATCAGATTCTGTGGCAGGTCCTTGAAATCGACGGGCGTGCGGTTTTCGCGGAAGTATTTGCCCAGCAGCACGCCATCGGCCGAATAAATTTCGGAAGCCAGCTCGGAACGCGGGTTTTCGAGGCTTTTGAGGTTGGGCATGCGCCCGAACAGGTTCAGGAAGTTGCCGCTCACGGCCAGCACGAACAGCGACAACCCGACCACGCCCCCGCCAAACAGCCCCCACATAGTGCGCACAAACGCCGTGAAGCGCCCCGAACGGGCCGGTTTCAGGGGCTGAGGCTTGGGACGACGGGCAGGAGGGGAGGAGGGCATTGGGGGAAGTGAAGAGTTAGGGGTGAAAAGTTTGAGAGTTAAAACTCAGGCCGGCCTAACCACGGCGCAAAGGTCCGAATGCCAGCTCATAACTCATAATTCCTGCCCTTTAACTCATTTATACACGCGCTGATAGAAGGTCAAATACCCCGCCAAATCGCCGCTGCTCTGGAGTAAAGCCAGATTTTCGGGGCTGATAACGAGCGTTTGATAACCGGCCCCGCGCAGCTTAGCCAGCGGCGACTGCGGCCCGCGCAGCTTGGTGGCGTAGCTCTGGGCTACCTTGGCCCAGGGCAGCGTTTTCACCACCATAAGCTGGTCGGCCCCCAGTTTTTGCGCCTCAACCGTCAGGTTGTTGGCTTTAAAGAAGCGGTTGTTGTAGGCCGTGAGCTGAGTCGTGAAGTCCGTCGCGGCCGGCGCATCCTTCGAAAACACCAGCACCACCACATGCGGGCTGTTCAGCTGGGTGGTGTAAGCCGTGGCAGTACTGGCAGCAGCAGGGCCGGCTCCGGCCGTGGGCGTAGCCGCTGGTGGCGTGGCCGCCGGCGAGGTAGCGGGGGGAGCCGTGGGGGGGGGGGCCCGGGGCCGGGGGGGCGGGGGGGGGGGGGGGGGCCCCCCCCCGGGGGGGGGGGCCGGGGGGGGGGGCGGCCCCCCC
>JANNDE010000211.1:0-1599 GCA_031387395.1 Hymenobacter sp. | reverse complement strand
CAACTTCCAGATGTCTAGCCCTGACGCTGTTTGTAGCGGGGGTTCTTTTTGTTGATAACGTAGAGCTTGCCGTTGCGGCGGACCAGCTTGCAGTCAACACTACGCTTCTTAACCGAGGTTTTGACTTTCATGTCGTCGGGTTATTTGTAACGGTACACAATTCGGCCCTTCGACAGATCGTAGGGCGACATTTCCAACTTTACCTTATCTCCCGGCAGAATCTTGATGTAGTGCATCCGCATCTTACCCGAAATGTGGGCAATCAGTTGGTGACCGTTTTCCAGTTCCACGCGGAACATGGCGTTGGAAAGGGCTTCCAGAATGACTCCGTCCTGCTCAATGGAAGTTTGTTTGGCCATAAGGCTACTGTAAGGCTTTTTCTATGTATTCAAAGGAGGTCAATATTTCCGCCTTGTCTTTTCGTACTACTACTGTATGCTCAAAATGCGCGGAAGGCTTCAGGTCTTTGGTACGAATAGTCCAACCGTCCTTTTCCTGTATCACGCTCTTCGTACCCAGATTCACCATTGGCTCGATAGCCAGGGTGAGGCCGGTTTGCAGCTTCAGCCCCGAGCCACGTTTACCGTAGTTCGGTACCTCCGGCCGCTCATGCAGCTTCTGTCCAATCCCATGGCCGACCAACTCCCGAACCACTCCGTAACCCTGTTTCTCAACATGGTTCTGAATGGCGTAGCTGACGTCGCCCATCCGATTACCCGCCACTGCCTGCTCGATGCCGAGATACAGCGACTTCTTGGTTTCTTCCAGCAGCTGCAACACCTCCGGTGCCACCTCCCCGATTGGGTAAGTGTAAGCACTATCCGCATGATAGCCATTGAGCAATACTCCGCAGTCAATCGAAACGATGTCGCCGCTTTTCAGCGTGTAGTCGCTCGGAAAACCATGCACTACTACCGAGTTGGGAGAGATACAGAGGCTATATTCGAATCCATTGTACCCTTTGAAAGAAGGTGATCCGCCGTGGTCTCGAATGAACTCCTCCGCGCGCTGGTCCAGCTTTCGCGTCGTAATTCCTTCCCGGATCATGCCAGCCACTTCCCCGTGAGCCTGCGCCAGCACTTTCGCACTGGCCCGCATGAATTCTATTTCCTCTTCGGTCTTGTAAACAATCATGACTGCCTACGAGGCCATGGCAATGTTCTGCGAACGGCCACGCACTTTGCCCGTTTTCATCATACCATCATAGTGGCGCATCAGCAGGTAGCTTTCCACCTGATTCAGCGTGTCCAGCACTACACCCACCATAATGATGAGCGACGTACCGCCATAGAAAGCAGAGAACGGACGCGTGACACCACCCAGCAGTGCCAGTGACGGGAAGATAGCAATCAGGGCCAAAGCAACGGCACCAGGCAACGTAATGCGGGTCAGAATCTCGTCAATGTGCTCCGACGTGTCGCGGCCCGGCTTTACACCCGGCACGAAACCACCACTACGCTTCAGGTCATCCGCAATCTGATTGGGGTTGACGCTGATAGCCGTGTAGAAGTAAGTGAACACAATGATAAGTGTCGCAAATACCACGTTGTACTGCCACGAAGTGTAGTCCGAAAACTTCACCCCAATATAGCTGGCAAC